>CAZVEM010000050.1:635-24166 GCA_964626165.1 uncultured Nannocystaceae bacterium | reverse complement strand
CGACGACGTCGGGTGCGAGCATGTAGATCGGCTGCCCGAGCATGACGGCCTCTGCCTCGATGCCGCCGACGCCCCAGCCCAGGACGCCGAGGCCATTGGCCATGGTGGTGTGGCTGTCGGTGCCCACCAGGCTGTCGGGGAAGTAGGTCTCGCCGGCCTCGGTCTGCTTGTGGAACGCGACCTGTGCGAGCCACTCGATGTTGACTTGATGACAGATGCCGCGGCCGGGAGGCACCGCACGGAAATTCGCGAGGTTCTTCTGTCCCCACTTGAGGAACTCATAGCGCTCGTTATTGCGGTCGTACTCGATGTCGAGATTCTTAAGCAGGGCGTTGTGAATCTTGCCCGAGAAGTCCACCTGCACGGAGTGGTCGATCACCAGGTCGACATTGACGAGCGGGTTGACCTTGTTGGGATCGCCGCCGAGCTCCACCATCGCGTTTCGCATCGTCGCCATGTCGACGACGCAGGGCACACCGGTGAAGTCCTGCAGCAGCACGCGCGCCGGCAGGAAGGGAATCTCGGTGCGCTCGCCCTTGGGCTCCCACTTGGCAATGCGCTCGACGTCTGCATCCGTGACAAGAAAGCCGTCGTGATTGCGAAGTGCGGACTCAAGCAGCACGCGAATGGAGAAGGGGAGGCGCGAGAGCTTGGTCAGCCCAGCCTGCTCGACGCTGGAGAGCCGATAGATCACGCCATCGCCTCCGGCAGAGAGTGGGAAGGACTGACGGGAGTCGAAGATGTGCTTGCTCATGGACGCGGTTCCTGAGGGTGGCGCGAGTCTACTCAATGTGGCGCGGTGATCTGCCCTTGCGGCCGGACACACGTCAAGGTGCCGTTTCGCGCCGCCAGAGGCGCGGCAAAGGGTCTCAGGCGGGTCGGTCGTGTCGACAACTCAGCGCGCATCGGCTAGCTAGCGCGGGTGATGCGTGACGACGGTGCGCCAGACCCGGCCGGCTCCAAGGAAGCGGCCACTCCTCGTGCGCCGTTGAGCAGCGAGCAAAACGCACCGTCATTGGCGAAGTCCAGCGTGCCCGCCGCGGCCAGTCCGGGCATGTTTGGCGGGCACGGCAAGATCCTCGCGGTGATCGCCTTGGTGATCGTTGCTCTCACGATTCCATTTGGCTTCGCGATCCACCACAACCACTCGGTCTTCTCCGAGTACCGGCGCGCCACGCTCGAAGACCCCAGCAAGCCGCCGCCCTGGGAGGCGGGTGAGTTGACGATTGAAGAGTGCGTGACATCTGCCATTGATTGGGCGCTTGAGTGTCCAGGCGTGCAAAGCTGGTGCGAGGCCGAAGTGCCAGTCGTGATGTCGATGTGCCTCAAGTCAGCCTCGCGCGAGGCCGAATGCGCGGAGATCGGCGACGCGCACATGACCACGCGCTTTGGCTATGACGAGTGTCTCGAGCGTCGCGAGGATGTGGAGGGCACCTATCGAGCGCGCGCCCACAAGAAGTACTGCGCCCTGGCCTATCGAGCGGTCGCTGGCCAATGTCGCCGGATCTCGGAGTCATAGCGGAGAGCGCGCGCGGTGCTGACGGGCGGCGGCCGGCCCCAATCCGAATGCGTCTTCTGCGCACGATGCGTCGTCCATTCGGCATCCGCCCTTGACAAATTGTCTCGCGGGGCCGGTCAGGAGGACAAAGGCGTCGGCGAAGGCAGGCGCGTGGCGGCGTATATCACTGAAGTTGCACGGTTTATCGGATGGCGTGTTCGGTGCATATGCTCCGTATGGGTCGAACCGTCTTGTCCGGAACATCCGCGTTGTGCGCAATGTTTCGCCTGCAGCGCCGCCAACAGGTCCGCCCTCTACCCCCTCGCCGCCCAAGGTCCCCATGAACCCGTCCCACTCGCCCGTCGTGCTCGTCGTCGATGACGAGGCAGCCATCGTTGAGGCGTTGGAGAAGGTGATCGCCAAGGAAGGCTGGACGACCTGTGCCGCGAGCAACGGCCGTGACGCGCTTGAGCTGCTCCGCAAGCGCCCCGTCGATGTCGTGATCACGGATCTGCGGATGCCGGGCATGGCGGGAGATGACCTGCTACGCGCGATCAAGGCGATCGCACCAGAGATCGAGGTCATCTTGATGACGGCCCACGGCACCATCGAGAACGCCGTCGAGGCGATGAAGCACGGGGCCTACGACTTCATCGCCAAGCCGCTCAAGCGTGCGCCGGTCGTCGCATCGATCCGAAAAGCGCTCGAGAAGCAGGCTCTCGTCGCCGAGAACCAGCGGCTGCGCGCGCAGCTGGCCGCCGTTGGCTCATCACGCCGCATCGTGGGGAACAGCCAGGTCATGCGGGCCACCCTTGAGGTCGCGACGCAAGCGGCGCGCTCGAGTGCCACCGTGCTCTTGCTTGGTGAGAGTGGTACCGGCAAGGAGCTTATCGCTCGCATGATTCACGACCACAGCCCGCGCAGCGGGAAGGCCTTAGTCGCGACCAACTGCGCGGCGATGCCTGAAAGCATTCTGGAGTCCGAGCTCTTCGGTCACGAGAAGGGAGCGTTCACCGGAGCGATTCGTTCGCGTGCGGGGCGTTTTGCGGAGGCTGATGGCGGCACGCTCTTTCTGGATGAGATCGGCGAGATCCCGCTGCAGGTTCAGGTCAAGTTGCTCCGCGCCCTGCAGGAAGGCGAGGTCGAGCGCGTCGGCGGATCGACGCAGAAGGTCGATTTCCGCCTGATCTGCGCCACCAATCGTGATCTTTGGGGTGAAGTTCGCGCCGGGCGCTTCCGCGAGGACCTCTTCTATCGCATCAACGTGGTGCCGATTCGGATTCCGCCGCTGCGGGACCGCATCGAGGATGTCCCGCTGTTGGCAGACCACTTCCTGCGCACGTACTGCTCCCGGCACAGCAAGGTTGTCGAGGGAATTACCGACGCGGCCATTGAGCTGATGGGACGCTACGCGTGGCCCGGCAACGTCCGCGAGCTTGAGAACGCGATCGAGCGTGCCGTCGTGCTCTGTCGTGGCAATCGCATCGACGTCGAAGATCTGCCCCAGGAGCTTCGCACGCCTCAAGCGGCGATGGGTCGACAGGTCGTGTTCTCGGTCGGTGTTCGTCTCGACGAGGTCGAACGTCGCATGATCACCGAGACACTGAACTTCACGCGCGGTGACAAGCGCCTCGCTGCGGATCTGCTCGGCATCGCAACCCGGACCATCTATCGCAAGCTGGAAGCGGGACTGGTGCACGATCCCGCGGGTGGCGTCTCGCCCCGCGAGGCTGAAGAGAGCACGCCCGTCGACGGCGACGACGGCGTTGTGCACTGATGCCCCGCTATTCCTGACTCCCCGATACTCCTGCCATGGAACTCCTCCTCAAACGCTACTTCTGGGTCCTTCAGTGGCTGGGCATCGCGATCTTGGTCGCGTTTGCGGGTCGCTTGAGCGCCTCAGTTGTTGGCTCGCGCTATCTACTCGACCCCGACGCCGCAGCGACCGCGGTGGCTACCGAAGAAGAGGATGCGCCGGCCGCCGCCGAGCTCGAAGACGACCCGTCGACGCCGACGGTCAACGTGCTGGACGCTCGGGCGTCGAGCGCCGACGCGAGCCAGCGCGCGCGTTCACGTCAGCAGATGGCCCTCGCGATCGTCGGTGGCAACATCTTTTGTCCCACCTGCCGACCGGTCATCGAGACGCCGCAACCGGGCGTGGTCGGTGATGGCAGTGCGCCCATGGGTGAGTTCGACGGCTCGACCCTCGCCGATAGTGGGGTTCAAGCGCTCCCGCCGGGCACGATCCGCAGCAGCCTCCCACTCATGTTGGTCGCGACGATGGAAGCGGACGATCCCGTCTACTCGATGGCGACAATCGCCGACACCGAGAAGGGGACGCTGGCGCCCTACGTCATGGACGAGGTTATCCGCGAGGGCGTTCGAGTCGAGGCGGTGCAGCGCGGTCGGGTCATCATCATGAACGGCCGCCAGCTCGAGTACATCTCGATCGGTGAAGAGCCGCCGCCGCCGCCCGCCAAGACCGTTGCGGTCGAGGAGCCAAAGCCCGACGAAGAGTCGCTTGCGGGAGCGTCCGAGGCGATCAACTGCGCCAGCGAGAACGTCTGCACGGTTGACAAGGCATTCCTGGAGGGACTCCTTGCGAACCCGGCATCTCTGACCAAGCAAGCACGCGTGGTGCCGTCGCTCAAGGACGGCGAGCCACAGGGATTTAAGTTCTATGGGATCAAGAACGGCAGCCTTCCCAAGCTGCTCGGTCTCAAGAACGGAGACATGTTGATGGAGGTGAACGGGCAGAAGCTCGGCTCCCTCGACGACGCGATGGGGCTGTACGCCAAGCTGCGGAACGCCTCCAATCTGAGCGTGATCATCGATCGCAAGGGCGAAGTGATCACCAAAGAGATCGAGATCAAATGAGCCAGGCGACAAACACTTCTCTGACACTGTGGACCGCGGCGCGTACGGCGTTCTCGTTCCTTATCGCCGCGAGCATGGTGTTGTACTCGCCGGTCGCCGCCTACGCCGGTCCGCCGACGCGAACCGTCGCCGATCCCACCGCAGCGCCACCCGACGACACCGATGACACAGGAGGCTCGGCCGCCGCGCCGCCCGAAGTCATCGAGCGCGGTCCACCGCCGCGCAATAACCCGAGCCCCGGCGGTGGGCTGTCGGGCGATGAGTTCGGCCTGGGCCCCAACTCTTGTAAGAAGTGGCCACCCGGTCAGCGCTTCACGATCACCGTGCCGCCGGACGCAGAGCTGGTGCAGCTGGTGCAGTGGATGAGCACGATCAGCTGCCAGAAGTTCATCTGGGGCACCAAGGTCCGTAGCGGCAAGGTCACCATCCTCTCGCCCGAGAAGGTGACGCTGCAAGAGGCCTACGCGGCCTTCTATGCCTCACTTGAGACCATGGGCCTGACGGTCGAGCCGGCTGGCAGCTACTTCAAGATCGTCGAGTCGGTGAACGCGCAGTCATTGAACGTTCCCCTCTACGAGAACGGCACTCGCGCGCCGGACAATGACCGCTTTGTCACGCAGTTGGTTCGCCTGCAGGGCGCGAATCAGTCCGGTGTCGTCGATGTCGTCAACAAGCTCAAGAGCGAGAAGGGCAGCGTCGAGGTCGTCGGCAACTTGCTGATCATCACGGACCGTGGCACCAGCGTGCGTCGACTCGAGCGGATCATCCGCGAGATTGACACTGCAGGAGTGGGTGAGAAAATCTTCTTCTACCAGCTGCGCTACGCCGACGCGGAAGAAGTCGCAAGCATCATCCGCGACATCTTCGGCGAAGGTGGGAGCAAGTCCTCCGGCAAGCCAGGTTCGACCAAGACCACCACGGCCAGTACGACGAAGGGAAAGTCCTCGACGGGCTCAGCCCAGTTCTCGCGCGTCATCGTCGATGACCGAACGGGCACTCTCATCATCGTGGCGAGCGAAGGCGACTATCAGGTGATCATGCGCCTGATCGAGCAGCTCGACGTCCGACTACCGGGCGGCGGCGGCAAGATTCACGTCAAGAAGCTGCGCTATGCGGATCCCAAAGACGTTGCGACCGTTCTGCAGAACCTTGCGGGTGCGGCGGGCAGCGGTGGCGACAAGAAGGGAAGCGGCAACAAGACCGCGACCGAGGGTGGCGTGAGCGCCGAGCTCTTCTCCGGTGACATCAAGGTCACCGCGGATGAATCGAGTCGATCCCTCGTCATCGTCGCGTCGGCGGCGGACTTTAAAAACCTTGAGCGCGTGATCGACGAACTCGATGCCGAGAGGAAACAGGTTTATCTGGAGATCTACCTGCTCGAGGTCTCGGCCATCCGCAAGATCGAAGGCGGTACCGGCGGCCACGCGGCCTTCCCAATCCCGACGTCGCAGGGTAATGGCGTTGGCCTCATCACCTCGACGCCTTCGCCGACCAATAGTTCGTTGGCGCTGTCGCCCGCGGCACTTCAGGGGGCGGCAGGTGGTGTCCTTGGCCCGCTGTTGACCGGCTCGGGGCAGGTTCTTGGCACCAACCAGGATATCCCCGCCTTCGGTGCCGTGATTCAGGCGCTGCAGGGCCTCGACAACGTCAACACCGTTGCCGAGCCGCACGTCTACACTGCCGACAACGAGGAAGCCCAGCTTGAGGTCGGTCAACGAGTTCCTACTCCAGGTGCGCTGAGCTTTGGCGGTGGTGCGGGTGGTGTGCAGGGGGCGTCGGCGGTTCCGCTGCAGTCCATCAACCGCGAGGACGTGACGCTGAACATCAAGATCACGCCGCACATCAGCACCGACAAGGATCTCACGCTCGACATTGAGCTTGAAGACCGCGACATCGTCTCCATCGATCCACGGCTCGGTGTAACCACGACCAAGCGACGTTTCAAGCTGGAGCAGGTGCTCGCGCACGACGATCAACCCGTCGTCATCGGTGGTCTGCTCCGCGAAAAGGAGCGCGAGAACACCCAGCAAGTCCCCGGCTTGGGTTCAATTCCAATCCTCGGCTGGCTTTTCAAGCGCAAGACCAAGGAGAAGACCAAGGTCAACTTGCTGGTCGTGATGGTGCCGCATGTCGTCAGTAGCCCAGACGACATCCGCCGCATCCACCAGCGCCGCATGGAAGAGCGCATGGAGTTCATCGAGCGCGAGACCAATTTCAAGAAGAAGGACCTCGGGCCGCACGTGAACTTCCGTAAGAAGTCGGGCCTCCTTGCCACCGTTGACAAGGAAGCCCGCCGCCTCGAGGAGGAGGAGCTGCTCTTGCGCCGCGCAGAGGAAGAGATGTCGAGTGAGCGCATCACCGGCGAGATCGGCGTCAGTATCAGCACTGTGGGCGGTGATGATGAGGAATTCGACGACGGCAGCAGCTCGTCGTCTGGGACAAAGACAACGACCAAGGGCGGCCTCGCGCCCACCCGAGGCAAGGCCGAGACGCCGGTCCCCTAGTTTGAGTTTGGAACGCCCCATGACACTCCCCACGCCAGGCCCTCAGAGTCGCCCGCCGCCGCTACCCGGCGAGCGCGCACGCTCTGCTGCAAGCGGACCCTATGCCACGCCGGCAGACGTCTACGCTGGCGACATGCATACGCGCCCGGATCGTAGGCCGATCGGGCAGATCCTGATCGAGTCTGGTGCCATTGGGCCCGACGCGCTGGCGGAGGCACTTGCAGCGCAGCACCTGGAGGACGAGCGCATCGGGCAAACGCTGGTGCGACTGCAGCACTGCACGCCGTGGGGCCTATGTCAGGCCCTGGCCCGCCAATTTGGGCTCGACTGCGTCGAGAAGGTCGAGGAGCGTGAGATCGACGACGCGCTCATCGAGCAGCTGCCGCTGGGCTACTCCAAGGACAATCTGGTCCTCCCAAAGTCGCTCGATCGCGACCTCGATGTGCTGCACGTGCTCGCCGGCGATCCGTTGCGCGTGCTCGACATCGACGATCTGAGCCGGATCTACAACGCTGAGGTCGAGATCACGCTGGTACCGGCGGATCTCCTGCTCGAGCTGGTCAACCGCATCTACTCCAAGCGCATCAAGGATGTTGACCTGGAGAAGAAGCAGGATGAGTACGACGAGGACGACGAAGACATCCTCCACGCCTCGGCGGAGGATGCACCGATCATCCGCTTCGTGAACGGCTTGATCTTCAACGCCTCAAAGCAAAAGGCCAGCGATATCCACATCGAGCCGGGTGATCGAGAGATCATCGTGCGCTACCGCGTTGACGGTGTGCTGCAGGAGGTCAAGCGGGCGCCTCGCGCCCACCTTTCCAGCGTGATTGCGCGCGTGAAGATCATGGCGGGCCTCAACATCGCCGAGAAGCGACTGCCGCAGGACGGCCGCATCCGCCGCCGCATCGCCGGCAAGGAAGTCGACATGCGTGTTGCGACGGTCCCGACCGCGCATGGTGAGCGCGTCACGATCCGACTTCTCGACAAGTCTGCTGTGTTGCTCGATCTGGGCTCGATCGGCATCGCACCGGATCACCTTCATGTCGTGCGCGAAGTGATCAATCGCCCGCACGGTATCTTCCTTGTCACCGGTCCGACCGGCTCAGGTAAGACCACGACGCTGTACTCGGCACTCTCGGAGATCAATACGCCCGATCTCAACATCCTCACGGTAGAGGACCCGGTCGAGTATCAGCTCGCCGGCATCAGCCAGGTGCAGGTTCAGTCGAAGATCAATCTCAGCTTTGCCGCCGGGCTGCGCTCGTTCTTGCGCCATGATCCCGACGTCATCATGGTTGGTGAGATCCGCGACCTCGAGACGGCTGAGATCGCGATCCAGGCGTCGCTGACGGGTCACTTGGTGCTCTCGACGATTCACACCAACGATGCCGCCACCGGCATCACGCGTCTGGTCGACCTGGGCGTGCAGCCCTTCCTCGTGGCATCTTCCTTGGTCGCGCTACAGGCCCAGCGCCTGGTTCGGCGCGTCTGCAAGCATTGCTGCGAGCCACACAAGCCCGCAGCAGCAGAACTCGTGCTGCTTGGTATCGATCCGGACCGCTTTTTCGCGGGCGAGGGGGCCGCCGCGCTGCACCGCGCGCCTCGTAGTCCTGAGGGCGAGCTGCTCCCCCTGGTCCCGCCCGAGGGATATCGACTGCCGCCGACCGGCATGGTCTGGGAGGCCAAAGGCTGCGAGCGCTGCAACGGCAACGGCTACTCCGGTCGTACTGGCATTTACGAGGTGCTCACGATCACCGAAGAGATCCGTCGCCTCGCAATTCAGCGCGCCAGCGGCAGCGAGCTCAAAGAGGCGGCGATGGCTGCCGGCATGCGAATGCTGCGTGACGACGGCGCGCACAAGGTCATGATCGGCATGACAACGATCGAAGAGGTCATGCGCTCCACGGCGGAGGAAGGCTAAGAGACGATGCCGGCGTTTGCGTACACAGCTCTGACCAGCAATGGTCGCCAGATCAAGGGCGTACAAAACGCCGAGACGGTCGGCGCGCTCAAGGCTGCGCTCAAGCGCGAAGGCGTGTTCCTGACATCTGCGGTTGAGAGCGCGAACGCGGCGTCGGGTGGTGGCACGGAGATTGACCTGAGCCGATTCTTCGATCGGATTCGCCCCAAGGCGGTCTCACAGGTGACCCGGCTGCTCAGCACGCTGCTCATCGCCGGCGTGACGCTACCCGAGTCGCTCGTGGCGCTGACCGAGCAGGTGCCCAGCCCGCGCTTCAAGGGCGTCTTGAGCGATCTGTCCGCACGCGTCAATGAGGGGTCTTCGCTTGCCGACGCGATGAGCAAGCATCCCGACGTCTTCGACACGCTCTATGTCAACATGATCCGCGCGGGCGAGGCTTCCGGCTCGCTTGACACCGTCTTGGTCCGGCTCGCCGACTTCATCGATCAGCAGGAAGAGCTGCGCGGCAAGGTGCAGACCGCGATGATCTATCCGCTCGCGATGGGCGTGGTCGGCATGTTCGTCGTCGGCATCTTGGTCGTCCGCGTGGTTCCTCAGATCGCGCAGATGTTCGAGGACCAGAACGCGCAGCTGCCGATGTCGACCCAGTTTCTGATGTGGCTCTCGGCGCTGATCATGAACTGGTGGTGGGCCCTGGGTGCGGGGGTCGCGGGCGCGTTGTGGCTCTTTCGGACCTGGAAGGCGTCACCCGGAGGTCGTCTGATCTGGGATACCGGCATCCTCAAGTTGCCAGTCGTAGGCGACTTGGCGCGGAAGCTTGCAATCGCTCGCTTCGCCCGGACCCTGTCGACCATGCTTTCCAGCGGCGTACAGCTGCTTGAGGCGCTCGACATCACGCGCTCACTGCTCGGCAACGTCGTGCTGGAGGACGTCGTCCGCCAAGCACGCGACAACATTCGAGAAGGTGCCGGCATCTCACCTGCCCTGAAGAAGAGCGGGCATTTCCCGCCCTTAGTCACCCACATGATCGCGGTCGGCGAGCGCTCTGGCCAGCTCGAGCAGATGCTATCCGAGCTGGCGGAGGCCTATGACAGAGAGGTCTCGGGTGCCATCGCACGTTCGACCGCGCTGCTTGAGCCGATCATGATCGTTGTCATGGGCGGCGTCGTCGGTTTCATCGTGTTCTCGATCATGACGCCAATCCTCCAGATGAATCAGATGGCCGGAAAGTGATGAGCAGCTCCATGCAATCTTCTGCCATCAATCAGCGTCTCTCCCAGCCCCCGCTCTCGGGTGGCGACAGCTGCGCTCAGGCGCTCTCGCGTGAACTCGCGCAGCTTCGCCGCGTGCGCGTGATGATCCTGGTGATCACCTCCCTGGTGGTCGCTGGCCTTGGTGTGGTGCTGCTGGCGGACGGATTGTGGATGCGTCCGGTCACATCGCCGCGCGCCCAACGCTTGGAATCCGCTCCGCTTGCGGCCAGTTCGACGGGCGTAGACCAGACTGTACGTACGTCCTCGCAACCCCGGCGGGCGCCACCACAAGACTAGACGTTCCTGAGCAGGCCCGTCCCGAACCGAACCACGCCGACCGCAATCGCTCGATCCTCCGCCAGACAGCCAGCCCAGACAGCCGGCGCAGACCAACCCCAGACTTCACCGCCACTTCGGTGCAACGCTCAGAAATGCAGATCAACGCCATGCAGTTCTCCAACACGCAAGACATCCCCATGCAGTCCGATAGCCCGATCGAGACCGAGCTCGCCTGTGCGGCGCAGCACGATCTCGCTGACGCTCGGATGCCCTCAGGCATCGCCGGCCGCGCGACGCAGCGCGGCTTTACCCTCGTCGAAATCCTCGTCGTGCTCGCCATCATCGGCCTCATCATCGGCGGCGTCGCAGTCGTTGCCGGCGGCGCGTTCTCGGGCGCGCAGTCGGACACGGCAAAGAATGAGGTCGTCGCGCTGGAGGGCGCGGTCGACATGTACAAGGTCAAGAACAAGGGCAAGTGCCCCAAGAACCAGCAGGACCTCAAGACCGCCGGTGTGGTGAAGAAGGTCAAGAAGGATCCGTGGGGCAAGCTCTACGAGATCAAGTGCCCCGGTGAGCATGGCGACATCGACGTCATGTCCGCCGGACCCGATGGAGACTTCGGCACGCCAGACGACATCAACTCCTGGGACGAGGGCTCGGAAGAGGGCGAAGAGAAGAAGAAGTAGCCGCGTTTGCTCGGGCGCATCGAGGCGCCCGAGAGACCGATTCACAGCCGAACGGCCTTGAGGACCATGAACAGCGCGCGAACACAGCAGCATTCGAAGATGGGGAGCCGCGCACGCGCGCGCGGCTTTACCATCATCGAGCTGTTGGTCGTGCTCGCGATCATGGGGCTGATTGCCTACTCCGCGGTGGTCGGCTTTGGTGGTCGCCGACAGAGTGAGTTCGTCAAGGCCACCAACGGCGTCGCCGCGACGCTGCGCTTCGCGTTCGACAAAGCTCGAGTGAGCGGCATTTACCTCCGCATGGAGGTCGATCTCGACGGCGGTGTCTTCACGCTGCAGCAGGCCGACGAAAAGATGTATTTGCCCTCGACCGATCGCGACGGCAAGATCATCAAGATCGACGCCGACAAGGTCAAAGAGAGGGAGGAACGAGACGAGCGCGCCGCTTCGGCCTACTACGGCTCGCTCGCGTCCAAGCTGCTCGCCAAGACCGCTTCGAGCACGGGCCTGACGACCCAGGGCGGCGGGCCGGCGGCGGCAGCCCCCGACCCGTTCGCCCCTCAGGTGATGTCCGTACCGCGGCGCCGTCCGCCGCTCTTTGGTGCGTTCGACGGCGAGGGGCAGCTCAAGGGAATCGCCAAGCCGATCGTGCTCCCCGAGAGCGTCAAGGTTGAAGCGGTGCGGACCGATGCAGACTTCGAGCCGATCACCACGGGCAAGGCCTACCTGTACTTCTTCCCCAGAGGGCAGACGCAGCTGGCGTACATCATCCTCAAGGATCAAAAGAGCGGCGAGTACTACACCGTCACGATGCAGCCGCTGACGGGCAAGGTCACCGTCACTCCCGACAAGGTCGAGCTCAAGCTCCCGGAGGATTACCTCGGTGGCAAGGACGAGTTGGGCAAGAAGCGCCAGCGGAGGTCCTTTTGAAAGACCAACGCGCACAAGCGGGCTTTACCTTGCTGGAGGTCCTGATCGCGGTCGCGATCATGGCGGTTTCTCTGTCGTCGCTGCTGACCTCGCAGGTCGAGGCGATGCGAGCGGGACGCTACGCGCAGCAGGTCTCGGTCGCGGCGATGCTGGCGGAGTACCAGCTCGTGGAAATCGAGTTCCAGATGCGCCGCCAAGGTTGGCAGAGCAACGACGTCGAGTTCGAGGGGGACTTTAGCGAGCAGGGCTGGCCCGAAATCGAGTACGCGTGTCTGGTCGACTTCATCGAGCTGCCCGACTACTCGCAGCTTCAGGAGGCTAAGTCCGTCGCCGACCATGCCACCGATGGCGATCAGGCGTACATCCAAGACTCCGGTGACAAGGCCTTCGCCGCCATGGGCATCGCCTGGCCGATTGTGAAGGGGGCGATTGAGGGCGCGATCAGGAAGTCGAAGTGCAAGGTCAAGTGGAAGGACGGGCGACGTCCGGAGGAGGTCGAGGTTGTGACCTTTTGGACCGATCCGATGAAGCTCGACATGATCCCCGGCGTCGGCGGTGCCAACAAGTTCGAAGACACCTCGGGCGATGGCGACAGCACCAACGGACCTGCGGGTGGGGCAGCTGGCAGTGCACCGGGCCGACCAACGATTAACGGCGCAGGCGGCGGGGGGCTCGGCAAATGAGGACCCCACGGTTGAAGTCTCGCGGCGTCACCATGATCGAGATCATGGTCGCAATGGCGATCATGGCGCTGATGATGACGGCCGTCTGGAATGGCTTTCGCGGCACCGTCAAAGGCATGGAGATCGCCGAGAAGGACTACAACCGCGAGACTCAGGTTCGCGGATCCTTGCTGCGCATGAGCAGCGAGCTGTCGATGGCCTATCTGTCGTTCAATCGGCCGACCTCGGAGCTGAGACACTTCACCCTGTTTGAGGGGCGACGTGGCTTTGACGGCGACGCGGTGACCTTTTCGAGCTTTGCTCACTTGCGAGTACGAAAGGACTCCAACGAAGGCGACCAGTCACTGATCCAGTACTTCGTGTCCGAAGATCCGGATGATTCGAGGCGAAAGCACCTGTACCGCCGTGAGTCGCGGCGACTCACAGGTGACCTGCCGGAGTATCTTGAGCAGTACTACCCCGCGTTCATCATTCTGGAGGACGTGGAGACCATCGACTTTGACTTCTGGGATGGTCGCAAGCAGGAGTGGCTTGAGGAGTGGGCGACGATCCGCACCGACGCGCAACCCGACCGTCTCCCGGAACGCGTTCGCATCGAGCTGACGCTACGCGATCCCGACGGACAGAAACGTCGCTACTTTGTCCAGACCGAGCTCTTCATGCAGGAGAAGATCGACTTTGCGCGCTGACCCGCGGCGACTTGAGTAGAGACGGAGCGCGGCACTTCCACCACACGCCCGGCCTTCGCAGACTCCCTCATCGAGACTGCCGCATCGAGAATCCCCACCCCGAGAGCACCGATATGCAAGAACCCAAGCACAACACTACCGAGTCCGAGGCGAGTTCCTCGCGTCGCGGTGCGTGCGTGCCTGGACGAGACATCGCGCCCGATCTCACGGGTGACGGAGAAGCGCGCGGCACCAACTTCGAACTCTCCGGTCGAGGTCGCAGCGCGGCGGGCGAACGCGGCATCGCCGTGGTGCTGGTTGTCGCGTGCCTCGCGATCCTTGCTCCCTTTGTGCTGACGTTTAACTACGACGCCAAGATCGAGTTTCAGAGCGGCGTGAACGCGGCCAATGAGGTCAAGGCGCGGAACCTGCAGCGTGGTGCAATGCGCCTGAGCGTGCTGCTCTTCGAGCTGCAAAAGCGCGTCTTTAACAAACAGGAGTTCCGCGACATGCTCGGTGCGATGGACATCACACAGGTCGCTCCCTACCTGATGTCGATGTTTGGTAGCTCGGACGGTGCTGAGGGCGTCAGTGGTCTCATCGGCATCGATCCCAAAGTCCTGGGCGACCTCGCGATTGAGGAGGGCAACTTCGAAGTCCGGATGGAGGCCGAGAGCGGCAAGCTCAACGTCAACTGCCTGGCATCCACCGACGAGAACACCCGTACGCGCGTCGTGATGGCGCTAGAAGCCATGATGGCCCCCAAGCTCTACGACCCGATGTTCGAGGAGGAGAAGAGCGACGGTCAGCGCTACACCCGCCAGGACGTGATTGCGGCGATCGTGGACTACGTCGACGATGACGTCCGCCGCTATGACGCGGTGCGCATGGCGACGGGTTCGGCAGTCGAGGGGTATCGCTATACCCAGCTATATGACCCCTACCAGATTCGCGACGGGCGTTTGGATTCACTCGAAGAGCTCGAGTTGGTGGAGGGCGTGGACGACGATTGGATGGCCGCGTTCTCGCAGGAACTGACGGTTTACGGCAGTTGTAAGGTCAACCTCAACTTCGCAAGTCCACTCCAGATCGCGCTCGCGATTCGTCACGCGGTTTCCGAGCGCGACCGCTACAAGACCGAAGGCGAGAACTTCCTCATCATGACGATTCCGCTGGCGAACTTCATCGCATCCTCGCGCGAGTTCACGCTGTTCAAGAAGCTTGAGGACTTCGACAAGATGGCCGAGAAGCCTGACCAGTACATCAACCCAATGATGTTGCTGGGCACTGGAGGCTTTGGTGCGAAGGACACCAACCTCGCGCGGATTCCCGACGGCATTGAGGTGCGCGTGAAGGAGAACCGGACATGCAAGGGAACCGACGACTGTTGGGGGGGCCTGCGAGAAGTCGCAACGGTCGAGCCTGAGCGGACCTACAAGGTCGAGGTCATCACGACTGTCGGTGCCGTGACGCGCCGCGCAGTCGCCGTATGGGACGTGGAGATGCCGCGCTCGAACAGCCTGGGCACGGGTGCCTGGCTCTACTACCGCGAGGACTAAGCACGGGCGGGCATCTTCGCGGCGGCGACAGGGATTACGAGGAACACACGATGGCGGGCAAGTACATCGGAATCGATATCGGATCGCAGTCGATCAAGTTCGCCTTGGTCACTGCGGGATTTCGCGGGAGTCAACTCCTCGCGGAAGACATGGTTCCCACGCAGGACGATCGCCCCGGTGCGCCTTCACCCGCCCGGACCGCAGAGCGCAGTGGCGAGCGCGATGACCGGACAGAAAAGGTGCTGCACGCCATCGACACGGCTCTCGCCGCGCTGGTAGCTCGTGGTTGGCACCACTATCCCGTGGCGGTGAGCCTCCCGGGCTGGATGGCGAGCTTTCGCTCGCTGCGCTTCCCATTCAGTGATGCCCGTCGCGTCTCGCAGGCGCTGAGCTTTCAGCTCGACGAGGAGTTCCCGCGGCCGCTCGCGGAGCTTGAAGTCGACCACTGCGTCGTCGGAGTTCAGGGGGCGGGTTCGCAGGTGCTGGTCGTCGCGCTCGAGCGCGCGGTGGTCGATCAGGTCCTTGAGAAGTTCTCCAATGCCCGCGTCGAGCTCAAACTCGTGACGGTGGGACCGCTCGCGTCGGCCCAATGCATGGTCGGCCCGGTGACGCCTTTGCCGGGCGATGCTTCGCTCTCGCGTGTGGAGGGCGAGGGCGCTTCGCGACCCGCGGCGCTGCTCGTCGACCTGGGCGATGGAGGGACAGATCTCATTCTGCTCTCGGATCGTGGTCCACTCGCGGTCCGCAGCCTTCGTCGCGGTGGTCGCCATCTGACCGCGGCGCTGCAGAAGCAGTATGGTTTTACCGCCGCGGACGCCGAAGCGGCCAAGCACGCCAACGCGTTTTTGCCTGCGCGCTCGATGGGTGAATTGACGGGCGACTTGGCAACGAGCGCCCGCACGACCGCCCGTGCGCTCGAACCGGTGTTGCGCGAGATCGAACACACGCGGATGTGGGCGCGCGCGGAGCTTGGATTTGAGATCACCGAGATTCGACTCGCAGGTGGCGGTGCGAACCTACGTGGACTCGGGGAGTACTTCAGCGAGCAGCTGGAGCTTCCGGCCTCGCTCGCGGTCGCGACCTCCCCCTCGATTGCGCGGCTCACCACCGCCGGGGGCTGGCCCCGCATGTCGACCGCGATCGGAGCGGCGATGGGGGCAGCCCGCAAGCCGTTGATCGTGCTCGGACAGGGGACGCGCGCCGAGCGAGAAGAGGGCTGGATCCAGCAGCAGTTCGGCACGGTCGTCGTCTTTGCCGCTGCGGCACTGGCCTTGTTCGCGATCGATACCTGGATGACGCTGAGGACCGCAAGCGCGCAGAGGGAACTCTACGCCGACGAGCTGGCGGAACTCAGCATGGTCGCGTTTGGCAGCGAGGCCGAGTCCTCGAGCGACGTCGAGGAGCTCCTCGCGGCCGTTGATTCTGCGGAGACCACGTCGTTGGTGCCCGAGCGCGGCGCCCTCGATGTGCTTGAGATGTTGACCAAGGCGGCGGCACCCACGGACCTCGCGGCGGCACAGGCCGCCGAGGCGCGGGCGGCCGCCGAGGCCTCTCGCGCTGGCGCTTTGAGCCCGAGCGCAGAGGGTGACACCGGCAGTGAGACCTCCGGGGGCAACGAAGCGGTCGATCCGGCTACCGGCGAAGCGGGTGAAGGCACCGGCGGCGGCGAAACGGGCGACGCGCCCGCGGCAGCCACCGGTGCGCCACCGGCCGGCGCACCGCCTCTCGACATTCGCGCCGGCATTGTCGTCGCCGATCAGCTGGAGTTCCAGACGGTCGACATCCGAGAGCTGAAGATCCAGCTCAAGGTCACGGCCACGCGTGCGGCGGCACAGGATCGGCTCGCCGTAAAGCTCGAAGAACTTGGCTGCATCAAGAACATTCAGAAGGGCAAAGTGACCGATCGAGACGGCAAGAAGGTCTTCGAGATGTCGATGGACAACGGTTGCTACCGCTCCACCAGCGAAGAAGGGGGTAAGTCGTGAGACGTCGAGGTCTTGGCGCACTCATCTCTGCGGCGCTCAGCGGGCTACAGCCACGCGAGCGTTCCCTGGTGATGTTGCTTGTCGGCGTGCTGATTTTCGGCTCGTTTGCTGTGCTCTTCACGATTCGCCGGCAGCGACTGACGGCGTTGGCGGAGGAGATCGATGATATGCGGACAGGCATCGATTTAGTGCACACGCGGGGCGCTGTTTACCAAGAGCTTCTCGCGGAGAAGAACCGCCGTGAAGGCCGACTCTCCGATCAGCCTGTGCTGTTCTCCACTCTGATCGAGTCCGCGGAGGCGGAGGCCGGAGTCTCTGCGGGCAACCAAGAGGTTCAGGCGGCGGTCGACCTTACCGACACGCTGCGCGTACGCGCGGTGACCTTTGACCTGCGCGGTGTCACGCTGGACCAACTCACGAAGTTCCTCGGAGCGCTGGAGTCGAACCAGCAGAGCCTGCTCTTGACCCGCAACCTCTTGATCCGATCACCGAGCGCCGCCGAAGATCGACTCAACGTCGACCTTGAGGTTGCCACCTGGGAACGCATCACTGCCGGTGCTGGTGGCGGCGAAGGGGAGACCGCGCCTTAGCACGAGCACCAACCGGATCGCCGGGAGCATCGCAGCGGGACCGACGGCGCAGCACACGAGCTACGAACATGGCCTTTGGAATCAACATCAAGCTACCGACTCTGGGTCGAGGTGCCAGCGCGGCGCCGACGGCCAGCACCAGCGGTGGGCGTGTGGCGCAGAACCGCGGCGGGCAGAGTTTTGGCGGCTTGCTGAAACAGGTACGGCGACTTGGGCCGATGGTCAGCCTGATGTCGACAGTGTTCTTCATCTCGCTGATCTTCGCCTTGCCGACGCGTGCAATCGCGTGGCGAATTTCGCAGGCCGCCAAAGAGAAGGGCTACATGATCGACATCCGAGATGTGTCGATCTCGCCACTGGGCGGCGTCACCCTTCACGACGTGACCTGGCACTTCAAACCGAGCCGTCCCGGTGAGCCGCCGATTCCCTTTGTCGCCGAGCGCGTGGACGTCCGCGTGGGTTTGCTGCGCTATTTGGTCTTTGGCAGCGTCTCGGTCTCGATGCACGGACAGCTCGAAGAGGGTTCGTTTGACGCCACAATGTTGCGCACCAAGACCGATTCGACGGTGCACGTGGAGCTCACGGACGTACCCCTCTATGGACTGCCCAAGGCCCAACAGACGCTCGGAGCGCCCCTTGATGGGCAGTTCTCGATGGTGGTCGATCTCGCAGTCCCAGAGAACTCGTTCAAGCTCGCCACCGGCGCGATTCACGTGATGTGTTCTGCGTGTGCGGTCGGTGACGGCGACGCCAAGCTCCATGTGCCCGGCGCGCGCGGCATCATGCAAAATGGTCTGACGATTCCGCGGATCGAGCTTGGTTCGCTCGATGGGACCTTTGCCGTCGCAGATGGCCAGGCGGTCGCCGAGGAGTTCGAGGCGTCCTCCGAGGATGTCGTGGTGCGCCTGTCGGGCAAGATCTCGCTCTCGGATCCCGTTACGCGCTCACTGCTCGATCTCAAGCTCAAGGTGAAAGTCGCCGACAAGCTGCTCCAAGAACACGAAGAGATCCGGCTCGTGGTCGCGTCGGCCACCAAGGCGCGGATGGATCCGCCGGAGCAAGAGTGGCTCGCCTTCCTCATCGAAGGGAGCGTCGGCTCGCCGCGATTCCGCGGCATCAAGGTCAAGACGCGCGAAGAGAAGCTGCAAGAGATCCGCGACAAACGTGAGCGAGACGCCAAAGCGCGGGAGAAGGCCAAGAAGGACCGCGAGGCCGCCAAGAAGGAACGCGAGGCCGCCAAGAAGGCCGCGGGAACGACCAAGCCAAACGGGGCGGAGGGCGTCACCTTCCCCGATCCAGCCGCTGTCGAAGAGAACGCAGGTCGCGTCGTCGACCCGCCGACCCGCGAGGTGCCCGAGCCCGAGGTCGTCATCGAGGAGACGCCGGAGCCCGAGCCCGAGCCCGAGCCCGAGCCCGAAGTTCCGACCCCGCCCCCGAGCGATGATCCGCCCGAATCCGGTGGTGGTGAGGACGGTGGCGATGCGGGCGGCGAAGTGCCGCAGTAGCGCCGCGTCCTTCGTGCGCATCGCTAGCGGACACACCGATCTTCATCCAAGGAAAGCTCGGTCGCGATGAACATGCTGCTGCTTGACCCGGGCGATCTCTCGGGGCTCGTGCTGAGCGGATCGTCGGCTGCGCAAGCTCCGTTGGCTCCGGGGATGTCCGAGCTCTCCGGCGCTCACGTCGAACTGACTGATCGCCGGCGCGTCGAGCATCTGCGCAAGGTCCTTAAAGTCAGCATCGGCGACACGATCCGTGCCGGTGTGCGCGGCGGCCAGCTGTTGGATGGCATCGTCACGGCGCTGAGTGCTGAGAGTGTCACGCTCGCGCTTCGTCCCGCTGCTCGAAGCCAGCCACCAGCGCTGCCGGTGCGACTGGCGCTGGCTCTTCCCCGGCCGCCGACGCTCCAGAAGTGTCTGCACGCCGCCACGACGATGGGGGTCAAGCACATCACGCTCTTTCACGCGGCCAGGGTCGAGAAGAGCTACTGGACCTCGCACGCGCTCCGCGAGGAGGAACTCAACGACACGATCGGACTCGCGCTGGAACAGTGCGGCGATACGATCGCTCCAGCGATTGAGGTTCAGCGCTCGCTGACGCGATTTGTCCGCGAGGTGCTCGGCGCTCGCGCTTCGGGTTCGACGTTGTGGTTTGCTCATCCCGGTGAGGCGATGAGCGAGAACGAGCGCAGTCACCCCGAAGACGTGATTCTCGTTGGACCGGAGGGCGGATTTGTCGATTGGGAGATCCAGCTCTTCGTCGACGCGGGCGCTCGTCCCCTTGCCCTCGGGCCGCGGCCACTTCGCGTCGAGGTCGCCTGCACCGCCCTCCTCGCGCGATTCGGCTCCTTGGCCCGTGGCGGCTAGCCGCGGCGTCGCGCGTGCCGGCGGCGCCGCGAACCACCACCGAAATCTGCGCGAGCGGGGCAACGCTGCCGCCGGATTGGCGATGCAACCAGCATGAAAGCGCGGCATTCTCTCTCCATGGCGTCGACAGCCCCTGGCCCCGTGACTCCATGCGCTCAAATCGAGTCGGATGAGGTGCGCCGCGGCGCGCGGCTCCGGGCACTGGTGGTGCTGCTGGTCTTTCCGGTTGCGGCGTGCGTGTCCGAGGTCTTAGTGCCCACCGGTGACGCGGGTGATGACGGGACCACCGAGTCAGGTGATCTTGGGACGGACGTGGAGGAGGATGGCGACGCCGAGGGCGACGGACCGGGTGACGGTGACGGTGATGGTGATGGTGATGGTGATGGTGACGGTGACGGTGACGGCGACGGCGACGGCGACGGCGACGGCGATGGTGACGGCGATGGCGACGGCGAGGTCATCTGTTTTCCCGGCGAAGCGCTCGACTACACCGCCTGTGCACCGGTGTTCGCGCTC
The DNA here is from genome assembly GCA_964626165.1 of uncultured Nannocystaceae bacterium. Classification (GTDB taxonomy): domain Bacteria; phylum Myxococcota_A; class Polyangia; order Nannocystales; family Nannocystaceae; genus CAZVEM01. The sequence continues at coordinate 3,848 of CAZVEM010000050.1, read as the reverse complement.
TCGCCGACACCGCCGGACTACGTCTACCCCGAGGCCCTCAATGGAGATCCGAACTATCGCCCGCCGATCCGCTTTCTCGATCTTGAGGCGCTGGATCCAGACTGGCTGATCGCTCCGAACTTCACACTCGGCGAGTGGGCGCAGCTGTGGAAGGGCCGCTATGCGGTCGTCCAGCCCCACGCGGTCGCTCACGTCCAGACGCTGCGCGACGAATACGGGGCGCTGGTCGTGAACTCGGGCTACCGCTCTCCGGGCTACAACGCGGACATCGCTGGTGCGACATGGTCTCGACACATGTATGGCGACGCCGTGGATCTCGACCCGGTGGCGGTGTCACTTGCCACTCTCGAGGCTGCTTGCGTCGACGAGGGTGGTTTCTTGGTCGAGTACGAGACCCACGTGCACTGTGACTTCCGAGCCGATCCGGTGGACCCGATCTTGTTTGGCCCTCCTGGGCAGCCGGTTGAACCTGCCACCGACGAGATTTCGAGTGCCGCCGCCTACGAGGCCTCGATCGAGGCGGCCTCCGACGGCGAGCTCATCGTCAACGCCTCCGGCTTCGACGAAGGACCTCCGACGATTCGTTGGTACGCGACGCTGGCCGACGGTACGGGTGAGGAAGGATTCGGGGCGAGCTTTCGACCCAGCCCGGGCGCGCGCGAAATCGTCGCTTCTGTCGGCGGCGTGGTCGTCGTCGAGTGGCGCGCTGCGCCTTAAGTCTCTGTCGTCGCGGTTCCCGAGTCTGACGAGGACGTGAGGCGCAGGTGGAAGCCAGAGTTCGTGTAGCGCAGTGGTTGCTCACGCGCGAGCACTGCCCGTTCGGGCAAGATCGCGTTTGCAACCAGGAGGCCCGTGACCAGAGCTGTGGCGACGACCGCCATGGTCACGGCGGCATCGATCCCGTCGATCGCCGCGTGGCCCATCAGTAAGTTGAGACTGCGAAAGCCGAGGCTACCGGGCACCAAGACGATCAGACCGGGAATCAAGGCGATCGCCGCCGGTCGATGGGTGATGCGAGCGTAGCCGTTGGAGAAGAGCGCGAGCGCGAACGAAGCGAGTCCGACGCCGAGTTCTGGACTCAGCGCATACGATCCGAGTGACGCGCCGAAGAACGCGATCCCGCTGGCCACAACGATGAAGGGGAGCTCACGCTTGGGTGCGCGGAACAGGTGAGCGAGCGCGACTGCGGAGAGAACCAGTGCGAGGTAGGGCGCCCAGCTTGGCAAAGGACTGCTCTCGCTGGTGGTCGACCAGGTGACAAATCGCTCGCCGAGCGCACGACCGAGCGCAGCACCAAAGCCAAGGGTCAGGAAGGTAAGACCCGCGCCGGTCAAACGAGCGCTGCCCGATGCCAGGTTTCGATGCGCGAGTTCGGCGAGCGCCTGCGTGAGCGTCATGCCCGGCAGAAGGATGGTGACGCCCGCGAGCAGCGCGAGCTCGGGAGTGGAGGTCCAGCCAAGCGCCGCGGCCAGGAGGGAGAGCATCGCGGCAAACGCAGCAGAGAGCGGTTCGATCAGTCGTCGCGTCTGGTAGGCGCGCGTCCCGACCTCCGCGATCAGTCCCACGACCGCACCGATCATGATGGAGGTGATGAGGTCCGCGAGGGAGCCTCCCAGCAAGACTGCCGTCGAACCTGCGACCACGGGATATGCGAGCCAAATGCTGCCACGTGAAGGAGGTGGCGATTTGGCCGAAACATCGAGCTCGTGGATCGCCTCGCCGAGTGAGAGCTCGCCCGCGTAGACGGCGTCGTACAGTGCATGCGCTTGCGCGAGACGACCAAGGTCGATTCCACCGGGCTCAACACGCCGCAGGCTGATGTCCTCAACTCGGCCAAGATCGAGCGGTGACGTGCCGCCGCTCGCATCGTCGGGGATGTTGAACTGCGCAAAGATTGCGGTCGGCACCGCAAAGAACGCGGCGTTGAGACCCAACCTCGCCGCGAGTCGAGTCAACAGCTCTTCGAGTTGATGGCTCGGTGTTCCGGCGCTGTGTAGCGTGACGCCCAACTTGAGCAGCAGCTCGCGCCGTCGTGCGGTTGCGGCGTGGAGCAGCGCGGCGGCATCGGCAGGGGAGTGCTTCGCGGCGGATCGAGGGTCTGCGCGGACCGAGCCGCCCGGCTGCGCCCCGTGCTGCTCGCTTTGATCGTGGCTCATACCAGTCTCGCCCAGGCGCGATGCTCAGCCGGGATCGCCCGACGAGGAGTGAGTGCTTTCGGTTCGGGCGGCCCGATCGCCCGATGTGGCGCGACCCTTGGCCTGCGCCGCGAGACGGTACTGCTCAGCCCGCTTGACGTACTCCATCCAGCTAAATTGGATCAGAGCTTGGTCTTTGGCCGAGCACTCACGTAACAGCGCAAAGGGGTTGCCCATCACCAAAGTACCCGCACGCACGATCTTGCCAGGCGGTACGAGGGTACCGGCACCGACGACCGCACCACGCTCGACAACTGCATTGTCGAGGATGATCGAGCCCATGCCGATGAGGCAGTCGTCCTCGATCGTGCAGCCATGAAGGATCACGTTGTGGCCGACGGTGACACGTGAACCGATGGTGGTCTTGGAATGGTGTTCCGTGCAGTGAATCGTTGTGCCGTCCTGCACTGAGGTCTTCTCGCCGATCAGGATCGGGCCGTCGTCGCCTCGCAGCGTCGTGTTTGGCCAGATGCTCGACTGGGGTCCGACCATGACCGCGCCGATCAGCACGGCGCGATCGTGCACGAACGCGAGTGGGTCGATCTGCGGGAACGCGTCGCCGAAAGCCTCAAGCATGCCGGCACCATACCGCGACTCGGCGCACTCGCACGGCGCGATTCGGCTTGCCGCCCCGTCGGCCAGAGATCCACGTCGCGAGACGCTGTCGCCGAGTCTAGATGGTCAGCGTCGGCGCCAAGATAAGTCCTAGCGGAATGTAGCCGAGGGCGATCGCGGCCCCAGCTGCACCGCCAAGCACGATGATGACGATCAAAATGATCAGCACGGGACTTGGCCCCTGTGCCCGAGGAGCAGGACTCTGGAGGCGAGAGGTGGCGACGGGAATCGCTCCGTACTGTGTCTCTACGACGGGTCCCGCAAAGCGCGGCGCCGTCGGCAGAGGGGCGATCTGACTCGCTCCGTGCGTCGGGATCGTGGGATGTGCTCCGGTCGGGTTGATGGTCGGGAACGCACCGGTCGGCGCGCCGACGTTTTGCCCGTACGCCGGGCCACTGGCGGC
>CAZVEM010000050.1:0-625 GCA_964626165.1 uncultured Nannocystaceae bacterium | reverse complement strand
CAACTCTTCCCCCGCCATGGGGGGTAAGTACGCCGACGCGGGGGAGGGGGCGAGAGTGGAAGGGCGGTGTAGACCTGGGTCGCGCCGGCCCGCGGCGCTGACGGGGGCACCGGCGGGCTGGTGACGACCGAGCCCGGCGTGGGCATCGGCACGGCCACCGAGAGCGGCGCCGCGGACATGTCGAAATCACCGAAAGCGAGCGGGCTGGCGGGATCGTAGGTGTCCGTCAACGGATCGCGAGCACCGTCGCCCGACGGGATGTCGTCGTCGTCGAGCGATCGAAACTGCGCAATCTCTTCTGCGAGCAGCTCAAGGATCAGGTTGTTGCCCCGTCCCAGCTCCGCCATCTTTTCTTCTGGGCGAGGCCGTCCGGCGCGAATCTCCGTGAGGAGTGCCGACAGATCGCGCGCGGATACACGCAATCCCTTGGAGAACAGGACGCTCAGCAGGTCATCGGCGAACTCGCCCGAAGTCTGGTAGCGAACGTTGACGTCCGCGGCGAGCGAGCGCATGACGATTTGCTCAAGCTCGGGCGGTACCTCGGGGTTTTGCGCAACGATCGACGGAACATGGGCCGCTCGGACCATCTCGATGGTCTGCCAGTCGCTCTCTCCAAGGAAGAGAC
>CAZVEM010000049.1:0-24382 GCA_964626165.1 uncultured Nannocystaceae bacterium | reverse complement strand
GCATAGCGATTGCACGCCCATGCACTCCACGGGGGTTCTTCGACAACCTGCTAGGGAGCCGGGGCTCGGTCGCGTCCTGGGTCGCGGGCGAAGGATCGAGCCGGATCCGCGTCCTGCGAGGGCCTGCCAGACTCGCGATTTCGCGCACGAGGGACCCCTTGGATCGAACAATCCGGCAAGAATGCGTGAGCCAAAATATCCCCGGATCAAGCCCAAATCTAGAGATCGCTCTCCTAGTACCAGGTGAAGAAGTCGTCACGACACCACGCAGACACATCGAGGTCGAACGAGGTGGATTCTGTATCTCTTCTAAATCATTGGCATTTTCACGCGATCGCGAGGTCGCCGCGCGACGGTTGAAAAGTGGACAAAGTTTCAAGGCGACGTTGGTGCCGCGCCCAAATCCGCGTCAGAACGAACCTAAGGAGGTTCCTGTGCAACTCGTCTCACATCCTCGTAGCGTGCCGTTCGGTCTTGGTGCCCCGGTCCATGTCGGGAAGTTCGTGGTGCAAGGTGATCAGATGCTCGGGTTCGTGACGGATCCAGAGCGTCTCCTCTGCGCCGACCAGCGCTGGCGTCCTGCCGTCGCGCCGCGGCGCGGCGTTCCCCCTGAGCTGCTCACGCAGCTCGCGGTCGCGGAATGCCGCAAGCGGGCCGGCGAGGTCGGCCTTGAGATGGAGGTTCGCCAGCTGCTGGGCGTCAAGCTGCACGAGCAAGTGCTGCCGGGCGTGCCGGTCGCCGTGGACTGCCATGTGCACGCGCGTGCGGTCGAGAACGCTTCGGGTCGAGCCGTTCAAGTCATCTCTGCCGAGCTTCAGCTCCGACGCCTCGACGGTCAGCTCGTATGTAGCTTCCACCTCAGCATCGCGCTGTCGGCGATGCAGTCCGTCGCGCCGGTCGTCTTGCCGACGACCGCAACGCCGGTCGACCACGCGTCGAGCTGCAACCACGCGGACTATCTCCGGGTGGCGTAGGGGGCGTCCCCCGCGATCGCTCAACGCACCGCGGTACCGCGGTACCTAAGGATGACGCCCGTGGCGTTGTCGCAGTCTGAGCGACCTCCCGCGGGGCGTCACACGTCGTCTTGCCCCGCGTGGTGATAGGGGTGTCCGCTGAGGATTGTCGTGACGCGGTAGAGCTGCTCGGCGAGCAGCACGCGCGCGAGCCGATGGGGCAGGGTCAGCGGCCCCAAGGTCATGAGGTGCGTGGCGGCCTTGCGATCGGCGTCGTCGAAGCCCTGAGAATCGCCGATCGCGAAATCGAGCTGCCGAACGCCACTGTCGCGGATGCGTTCGAGGAAACGCGCCAGCTCCATTGTGTCTCGGGCAGGCCCGCGCTCGTCGAGCAACACATAGGGAGCGTGGAGCGTGCCTTTGAGTTGTGCCTGATCGCGGAGGATCAACGATTCGCACGGGCCGATGCCCGCGCTCGGCTTGCGCATACGCGTCAAGTAGCGCTCAAGCAGTGCGTCAGTCGGCGCATCACGCCCACGACTCACACTGAGAATGCGCAGTCGCACGCGCCCGATCCCTAGTCATCGAAGAGCGGATCGTCGCCGTCTGGATCTTGATCCTTGGACGCAGGCTTCTTTGCAGGAGCCTTCGTCGCATCGGCGGGGATGCCATCCGCAAGCTCATCTTCCAGCTCGTCTTCGTAGACGTCACCGGTCATCGGCTCGTCATCGTCGACAAACTCGGGATCCTCTTCATCGAGGTCATCGAAGTGGTCCGGGTCGGAGTCCTCGTCGTAGGTCTCCGCGGCCACCTCGCCATCGGCGGACGACGGAGTACTTGCCACGTCGTCGTCTTCGTCGGGGAACTCGTCGCCAAAGCCGCCGAACTCGAAGTTGCCGCGAAATTGCGGCATCGGATCGGGCGGAATGAGCCCCTCAAGATCGCGGACGTCCATGATCTCTTTGGGCAGGCCAAGGTCGACGCGAGGCGCGTCGCGCCACATTCCCTCGAGATTAAAGTGCGTCCGCACCGGGTGATAAAACACGTGCACGAGGAAGTCGCCGAAGTCGAGGATCGCCCAGGCGTGCTGGTTGAGCCCGTCGGTGCCGATCGGCGAGACGCGACGAGCCGAGAGGCCTTCCAAGATGCCGTCAGTGATGCCCTGGACGTTGCGCTCGGAGCGGCCCGAGAGGATCAGGACCCAGTCGGTATAGCCCGCGATTTCCGTCACGCGCAGGACCGCCGGCGCGCGCGCACCTTTATCGATCGCCAGCGCCAGCGCGCTGCGAAGCGCTTCTGGCAGCGCGTCCACCGTCCAAGACCGGCCGTCACTCATCGGACGGCGCTTGTAGCCCTCGACCTAGCCACCCGCAAGCCCGTCAAGCAGCCGTGCGCGCTCGGGTTCATATCGCTCGCGGCGGGGCAGTGGCAGGGCGTCCGCAGGCACGTCTGGCTTCGCGGGCGCCCCAGGGCGCAGCTGCGCGTCAAGATCCACCGTCAGCCGCCACGCCACATCGACGCTATGCGTCAACACCACATGAACCTTCGCGCTGAGCCACGCGCCCGACTCTGGGTCCAGCTCGATCTCTCCGCTGAGCTCGGTCACCTTTGCCGCCGCCCGCCACTCCGAGCGCTCGTTGCTCGGGAGCTTACTGGTGTCGTTCGTGCTGGATCGACTCAAGCCGATCCGTGTCGTCGGGCTGCCGTTGAGTGAGCCTGGGGGGAGGCGCTCGAGTGCGAGCGCGGGCGCGCCGAGCTCCACGGCATCAACGACGCATCGATAGACATCCTCCAGCCACAGCACGCCTTCCTCGTCCTCGCGTGCTCGCTGGAACCATTCGCGTTCGTCTTGCTGGAGATAGACCTGCTCGTCGAGCACGAGCAAAGCCTTTGAGGCACCGTTGCCCTCGGGCTGCTGGTTGAACTGCTTGATGCGAAAGGATTCGCGTCCAGTGGGACCACCGAACCAATCAAGCTCAAGCGTATCGACCACCGCGAGCGCGCGGCCCCGTGGTTCGCCGACCTTGGGTCGCGGCTGATCCGGTCGCGATGTCGCCATCGTGACCGTGGCGCGGAGCTGATGGGGCCCGACCGTCACCCGCACGCGTCGGTGTTCGCCACGCAGCGCCGTCAGCAGGTCATCGACTTGAGGATCGGTCGCGAGTCGAGCGACCGCGCGCTGCGCCTCGCCGCTACTTCGCGTTCCGCTCTTCTTCCCCGCCGTTGCCGCCGTCGTTCCGCGCGTTTGTGCGCCGCCATCCTCGTCGCTCCACAGTCCGCACGCGAGGGCCAACGGCCACGCGGCGAGCAGGACGAGTGCACTTCGCACCGCGTGTCGGTGCGTGTGTCGGCGCGCACGCCCAGGCGCCGCACCACATCGACGCGATGACGCGCTGATGGGCCAGGTGGCGTCTTTTTGGCGCTGGGCGAGGTCACACATCACTGGCGCGGAGCATAGCGAGGTCGCCGGCTCGGTGTCGCACTCACGGGGCGGGACGTGGCCGGCCATCTGCTACCGTAGATGCGTGCTTGCGTTCGACGCGGCCGCCCAAGAGATCGGGTGGCAGATCTTCCTGGGCTGGGCGTGGGACGCCATCACGTGGGGTCCACCCCTGATCTATGGAAGCGGCGACAGTGGCCCAGGCCATGTGCGCGATGGCGCGATCACGGATCCGCAGATGCTTGAGCTGCTGACAGCGCCTTGGTTGGCAGTCAGCGCCTTCATCTGGGGAACGCTTTGGGGCTCGTTTTCAAATGTCGTAATCTGGCGTTTGCCGAGAGGGGAGAACCTTGCGTTCCCGGCCTCGCACTGCGGTGCATGTCAGGCACCGATCGCGTGGTACGACAACATTCCGATCGTTTCGTACATCGTCTTGGGCGGACGCTGTCGCAAGTGCAAGTCCAAGTACTCGATGCGCTACCTGGTCGTGGAGCTGTTGGCCGGCACGCTGTCGTTTGCCCTCTACCGTGCGTTCTTTGTCGTGCCGCTGCTCGATGGCGCGCCACTGCTGTATGCGATCATCGCCTGGCAGCTCTGGTTCTTCTTCTGCATGGCGCTACTGGTCGTGACCTATGTCGATCTCGACCTTTGGATCATCCCCGACGAAATCGTCCTGCCGGTGGGTGTCATCGGTCTGCTCTGCAGCGCGATCGCACCTGATCTGCTCGGAGTGGAGCTGCCGATCGCGCTCGCATCCTCGCTTGGAGGTCTGCTGCTGGTCGTCGCGATCCGAGCGCTCTATCTCAAGCTGCGCGGCGTCGAGGCGCTCGGGCTTGGCGATGGGAAGCTGCTGTTCATGGTCGGTGCCTTCACCGGTCCGGTCGGCCTGGCGTGGACGCTCGGGGCCGGCGCGCTCCAGGGACTCTTGATCTCGGTTCCGATGCTGCTGCTTGGCGGCAAGGTCGCGAACTCGGACCTCCATGAGGTCCACGGCGAAGATCCGCTGATCGGCGAGAACGATCCCGATGCCGCGGTCATGGAGATGCGCGTGCCCTTCGGCCCGTTTCTCGCGCTCGCCGCTCTGGAGTGGGTGCTCGCCGGTGATCTGATCTCGCCGCTGATCCGCTGGCTCGCCGCGTTGATGGCGTAGGGGCAGTGGCCGTGTGCGGCAACCGTCCGGGGGGCTGCCCCTGGGGCGTGGGCGGGTGCTCCACGACCAGCCAACAAGGTGGCCCAACGAGCGAGCGCCGCACGGATGCCAAATGGCTTCCGGCGGCGCCGATTTTGGAGGCGCGGAGCCGCGACTACATGAGCTGCTGGCGGTCGAGCTCACCGCGGATGCGGACGAGGGCACGCTCTTGCAGCTGACGAATCCGCTCGCGCGAGAGGTCGTACTGCTCTCCGATCTCACGAAGTGTCTGCGCCTCGTCATCGTCGAGTCCAAAGCGCAGGCGCAAGATGTCCCGTTCCATGCTGGGCAGATCCGCGAGTGCACGCTCCACGGCCGCGTTGATCAGGTCCTGCTCCATAAGATCGCTCATCAGAGTCTGATCGGGCACGATCAGCGAATCGAGGCGGTCGGTGAGTTCATCGCTGCCCGGCGCCGGCGCATCCAGGCTGACGGGGCCTTCGTTGACGAGGCGATAGTGGTCGTAGCGCTCGATCTTGGCCTCGGTGAGGCCCGTCTTCTCGCAAAGAACAGAGAGTGGGATCTCGGTGCCATGTGCGAGCTCCCACTCGCGTCGTGCACGTCGGATCTGGTTGAGGATGTCGAGCACGTGGACCGGTAGGCGAATTTCGCGGGACTTGTTCTGCAGCGCGCGGTTCATCGCGTGGCGGATCCACCACGCGCCGTACGTGGAGAATCGAAAGCCGCGCTCGACATCAAAGCGGTCGATCGCGTGCATCAGTCCAACGTTGCCCTCCTGCACGAGATCGGCCATCGACATGCGTCCGCGACCCATGCGGCGAGCCATGCTCACCACAAGGCGAAGGTTGGCCTTGGCGAAGGCGCTGCGGGCCCGCCAGAACGCCTGCGTCGCGCGGCGTACCCGTGCAACCCAGGCGTTGAACGCAGGACGCGTGCCCGCGTCGACAACGAGCTCAAGTCGGACGCCCTCGGTACGGCGCGCGACGATCGCTTCGATGTCGGCGATGATCGACTCCGCAGCGACGTGATCGCGGTCTTGCTCGGTGAGCAGGTCGATGATCGGCAGCAGTGCCGCTTCGAGCTGCTCGCCCGTGACCTTGGCCGCATCGCGCTTGAGCAGCGAGTGCACCGGCTTGACGATCTGTGGGGTCAGGACACCAGGCAGCGCCTGCGCGATCGCGGCGAGCAGCGCGGGGGCCTGACGAGGCTGGGAGAAGAGGGCGACCCATCGGGCGCGGCGCAGTGCGGCGATTTCCGTAGCTGCGGCCCGTTCCTGCTCGGCGCTCATCACGTGGCAATCGGACAGGTCGCGAAGATAGGTGTCAAAGGCAGCCGATGATCCGTAGTCCATGTGGTGTTCCCGTTCCCTGAAGTGGGGGAGGCGCCGAGAACGGAGCCTTGCGCTCCGGGTTACTCGCGAATGGCCACCCAGACGGGCGGGCGCCTCCGACGTTGCGCAGTCATTGTACAGATCTTGTTCATGGTTTCAAGTGATAGTCTGTATATAGTTTGGATGCAGTAATTTCAACAACTTATGCTCCTTGGCGGCGGGCTTGCGCGATTTTGCTCGTGTAATTGACCTAGATCTGGCAGGCTCTGATCGCACGTGACGGAGATTGTGGAGAGATTGTTGGCAAGCTTCGCCAAGCTCTTGCCCAGCCTTATCCGCCCCAGCGCTCGCCGACCGGAACCCCTCAAGCCTGCGATGTGGCCGCCGATACCGTGGCCTTGCCTTGCCTCGCTCGAGACATGACACGAGCTCGCGATGGCACTGCATCCCGCAAGCCAGTCACCCATCCCGCCCGCAGGCGTTGGAAGGCGCTCGAGATGCGGGGGTCGGCGCAGCTGGCCCCGAGCCGCGGCGTAGCACGACGTGGCCGCCTAGGCGGCAGACGGCGCGATGCTCAGGCGCACCAGGAAACGCGAGCCGTGCGGCGTCGCAGGTTCGACCCAGACGGCGCCATGCATCACCTCAACGAGGTGCTTGACGATCGCGAGGCCCAGGCCGGTGCCGCCCATTTCGCGCGAACGGCCGGGATCGACCCGATAGAAGCGCTCGAAGACGCGAGGCCGGTGGATCTCGTCGATGCCGGGGCCGTCGTCTTCGATCTCAAGCTGCGCCCAACCCTGGACGCGGGAGAGCGTGACTTTGAGCTGGCCGGCCTCGGGCGTGTACTTGATTGCGTTCTCGATCAAGTTGACGACGACCTGTTCGGTTGCCTTGCCGTCGACATTGGCAACGAGCGCGTCGTCGAGCGCGACCGTGATCGTGTGGGACTTCGCGAGCACCTTGGTGTCAACGCTATCGAGCGCGCGACGGATGATCGGCGCGACGCGCTGCGGTGCGAGTTCAATCGGGTACTTTCCGGCCTCAATGCGAGAGATGTCGAGGAGGTCTGCGATCAGGCGGCTCAGTCGATCGGCGTGGCGGAGTAGCGCCTCGACAAAGCGCGTCGCTTGATCCGGCCGACCGAGTGCGCCGGCCAGCAGCGTCTCGGCATTGGCTCGGATAATCGAGACGGGCGTGCGCAGCTCGTGGGACACGTTGGCGACGAAGTCGCGGCGAACATGCTCAAGCCGACGCATCTCGGTGACGTCATGCATTACGAGAACGACCGAGCCATCCTCGCGGCAGGTCGCCCGTGCCAAGACAGTGGTCCTCGTGCCGTTGGCGAGCTCGAGTTCGCGTTGTTCTGAGGTGCCCAGGCGGGCCTGTACGACAAGTGGGCGCAGCAGCGGATGCTCAGCGACGTCCGCGATCTGGCCGTCTCGGTGCAGACCACGCTCGCCGAGGAGGCGGGATGCGGCTCGATTCGCCAGTACGACGCGATCGGAAGGGTCGAGCCAGATCACGGCTTCGTCGATGAGATCGAGGATCTCCGCCATGCCGGCGGGAGTGGCGGGGGCCGACGAGGATGGATTCGTCATGGTGCTCGACGTGGCGCAATCGCGGCGCTGACAACGCTATCGATAGAAACGGGCACAAGCGCCAGCCACGCCCGACACTAGCAGGACCTCAGTCCTCGCCGCGGGCACGAAATCGATAGCCCACACCGCGCAAAGTCTCGACGTAGTCCCCCGCAGCGCCGAGCTTCTTGCGCAGCCGGGTGACGTGCGTGTCGACCGTTCGGGTGGTCACGCCAGTCTGCATGCCCCAGACATCGGTGAGCAGCGTATCGCGTGTCTGCACCCGACCTGCTCGGGTCAGCAAGGTATGCAGGAGCTTGAACTCCAGGGCAGTGAGGATGATTTCTTCGGAGTCGACCCAGACGCGGTGGCCAGCGATATCAAGGCGCAGCGTGTCATAGGCGACTTGCTGCTTGGCATCGGGCACGGAGTCGGGCTGAGCGCGACGCAGCACCGCACGGATCCGGAGCAAGAGCTCGCGCAGCGAGAAGGGCTTGGTTACGTAATCGTCGGCCCCGATCTCAAAGCCGACCACACGGTCGACCTCGTCATCCTTCGCCGTCAACATGAGCACCGGCACTCGCCGAGTCCGCTCATCGGCGCGAATTCGGCGACACACCTCCGTCCCCGGCAGATCCGGGAGCATGAGGTCAAGCAGGACCAGGTCGGGCACCGGCGCCTGGGCGACGAGTTGGAGCGCGGTCGCGCCGTTGAGCGCGCGACGGGTCAAGAAACCCTCGCGCTGGAGGTTAAATTCAAGTGTGTCGACGAGGTCCTGCTCGTCATCGACGATGAGGATCATGGCGGGCATCCGGGTCCGGTTCTAGCACTCCGCTTGTTTCTACAGTGTGACGAAACCGTGCTCGTTGGGCGACATCGTGGCGCGTTTGTGGCACTGCGGACAACTTAGGGGTGATCCGGCACCTTCTCCGGGAAGCGATCCGGGCGGGGAGTCCGTCGGGTAGAGGGGGTGATGTCGCACCCCGCGGGCGTCGCCGACATCGCCTCGCATCGTGCCGCTGGTCCGCGCGCGACCACCCGCGCCTCGACTTACGGGGCGTGCACTTGCTCGGCCCTGCGGTCGCGCAATGCCGCGCGGCGTCGTCGGAGGCGAAGCAAGGTCAACAGAGCACCCAGTCCGATCGCAGCTGCCCATGAATCAGTTGATCCCCAGCGTTGGGCCGATCCGCCGTCATGGCGCTGCCCCTGACGTGGTACGGCGAGGTCACAGCCACCACATCCGGCGTCTTCGTCACGCTTCTGGTGCAGCGTGAGGCAGTCACACGCGCTACAGCTCGACGACACCAGATCGACACCGGTGCGCTCGCGGAGCCAGCACGCCACCGTGTAGGGATTGCCGTAGACGCCCCCTTTGCCGCAGTCAAAGCCACGCGAGAGGATGCCGACAAGTCTGCGCTCGCCGCCGGCCAAGGTCACGAAGGCGGGACCGCCCGAGTCGCCCGAGCACGAGTCTTTGCCATCGCCGCCGGCATAGAACTCGGTACCGGCCTCGCTGTACTTCGTCAGCGGGACGTTGACGATGCGCTTGACGCCCTGGTTGCCGTTTTCGTCGCGGCCAAATCCAACCAGGTCGATGCGATCGCCGATCCCCACGTACGCATCGTAGTTGGCCTGGTCGTCAATGATTCCCGGAAATGGCACAGAGATGTTCTGCGCCAGCTCAATAAAGCCGAAGTCACGTTCGTCGCCCCCACAGTCGCCGCCGCAGTAGTCGGGGTGGATCTCGTAGCGAACCGCATCGACCGGCGAACCTGGCAGTTGATCGTTGAGGGCGTTGCCAAAGACGACCGCGATCGATGCGACATTCGGCGATTCATCGAGACAATGCGCCGCGGTCAAGACATAGCGCGGTGAGATCGCGACGCCGGAGCACAGCGTGCTACCGACCAGCACGGCGACGACCTCGTTGTACTCGCCATCGGCGACCGGCTCACCACCGTAGATCCGTGGGGCCTGAAGCTCGGAGCTGCCCGTCGGAAATGCCGCCGGTGGGGATGCCAGAACTGAGGACGGCGTCAGCGTCCCGGTGAGAAGGGCAGCGCCCAGCGCAACCACGTGCACGCGGGAGGGAATGCTCGGCGCTCCGAGCATTCGTGTTTGCGCACGGGCAGGTCGTGCGCTCTGCTTATGTCGACTCATCGCTCGCTAGATCGCCGTCGATTTCAAGGTCGACGTCGTCGTCGGCCAGCGCATCGTCACCCGCGAGCGGTGCATCCGCGGCTGCGAGTTCGACCTCGTCGTTGCTCGTGGCCGAGTCGCTCGGTGCATCTTCCGGGTGGTGCCCCGCGACGTCCTTCTCCGGCGCCTGCTCGGCACCCAGATCGTCGTCGGTTGAGAGATCGACGTCGTCGAGGTCGTCATCTGTGCCAACACTCGCGGACGGCTCTTTAGATTCATCCGAGCCACGAGCCACCGTCGCATCGGCGTCATCCGCGACCGCGTCGGAGGCCGGTGCGGCTTGTTCGGCGGCGGCTGCCTCAGACGCTGCGGAGGCGGAGCCTGCGTCGGCGCGCTCAAGATCCGACTTGCCGGAGACTAGCTCCGCACCAAGCCGGCCCCGTGCGGTCGCGTACGACTTCGAGGCGAAGTATGAGAGCAGCGCGCGCAGCTCTGGCGATCGCTCGAGATCCGTACGCAGTGTCGCGGTGGATGCACCCTTGGCCCGCAAGGCCGCCGAGAGGTCGCCGCACAGCACCAGCCCGCAGCGATCTGCGAGCGCATTGGCGTGTGCACGCCAGCTATGGCTGTCAAAGCGACCGGCTTCGCCCTCGCGGAATGCCTGCGTGATCTCGCGGCTGACCCGAGTCGGCAGCTTGCGTAAGAGATCGGAGGCCAGCTTGGTGACATCACTGTCGCTCTGTTTGCGTCGCGCGTGCCGGGGATGGCATGCGATGAGCAGCGCTGACATCAGGCGTGCGAAGGATTCGCGTGGCGCGGCAAGGGCGAAGTAGGCGGCGCCCTGAGCGGCAAAGAGCGCGCGTGCAAGTGCGTAGCGCAGCTCAGCGGGCGGCAACGCGGCCGCTGTTGCCGTCGCGACGAGTACCGGCGGGACCTGGGGCAACACGATCACGGCATCGGTCGCTTCGTCCGGCTTGGCCGGCAGGTCGCGCTCGTCGACGAGCATCAGCTTCATCGGACCGGTGAGCTTGAGGACGTCCGACCATGCGAGCGCGAGCTCGCCGTCTTGAAGCGGAGACACCACGCGAGCGGAGTCGATGTCGCGGCGGGGCAGGAGGTCCGCGAGGACCGCCGGGGCACCTTCGAGGAGCAGGCGCAGCGCTGTGCTGACCCCGGCGCTGTCCGAGGTTCGCTCGCCGATCAAGGTCGGCATGTCGAGCGGCGCCTGGCTCGTACCCGCGGCGCGGGGAACGTGGTCGGTGTGGCTGCTGAGGAAGGCCTCGGCCTCACGCGCGGCTGCATTGCCGGGCGTCGCGACCAGATGAAGCACACGGTAGTACTGCAGCGCTCGAAGCGGTTGCTCGTCGGCAACCGCTTGCGCGGCGAGAGCCGCGAGGCTCGCCTCGGCGAAGGGATCGAGCTGCACCAGCGCGCGATGATTCTCGATCACCGCATCGATATCCGGGTCCTGTTGATCGTCGTACAGCGCGGCGAGACGACGCCGCTCATGGATGCCAAGTGACTTGGGATCGTGCTCCGCGGCGCGCTCGAGGGACTTCATCTCGTGGGCGGCGTTCCCTCGACTCCACTGCGCCAGGTTGAGCCACGCTTGAACGCGCGCATTCTTGCGCCGCTCGTGCTCCTCACGCTCGCGGGCGAGACGCATCACCGCGCTCTCACTCACCCCTTGATCGAGCATGGTTCGCGTCATCGTGGTCAGGGATTCGCCCGCGCCTCCCGACGCCGTCGAGTCGCCGTCCGTGATTGAGGACGCGGCCGCCTGTGGACCCGAGTCCGCCATCGCACGCGATGTCAACCCACTGCCGGCGCCACCGTCGAGACGCTCGATCTCGGGCCAGAGGAACTTCGCGGCGGGCTCTTCCCCCTCGCACTCTGCGATCAGCTCTGCGAGAAGAACGGTCGTCGAGAGATCGTCTGGCAGTAGCTCGTGCGCAGCCCGCAGGCGCACGACGGCGCCCAGCGGCGGCTCGCCCGATTCCAGTGCTCGGTTGCGCTCAAGCGCGCCTGCGACCATGAGGAAGTCGACGCGAGCTTCGGGCTCGATGTCGGGGCGTGAGAGCAAGCGATCGACGACCTCTCCGGCGAGTTTGGGCGCGCGGACCAATGCCCGTCGATAGGCCTCTTCCAGAGCTTGGCGCGGTAGCGAACCCGGCGTTCGCGAGATTTGCATCGACTGCGCGACCCAGAGGAAGGCGTCCTGCTCGGCGCGCGAGCGCTCGTCGTCCTTGGACTCTTTGTGTTCGCGGGCGGCACTGCCACCGACCTCTTCGGCCACGCTGTCGAGCAGCGAGATTGCGGCCTCCAGCAGCGCGCCCGCCTGCTGCTTCTGATCGTCGTAGAGGCGGGCGCGGACGGCGGCAAAGCGCGCTGCCGCGATCTGATCACCGCGCTCGTTGGCCATTGCCTGCGCCGCTTCGAGTGCGCGCACATTGGTCGGATCGATCTCGACCGCCCGCTCAAGGCGCGCTCGCGCGTTCTCCTGGCTGCCTAGCGATTTCTCTGCATCCGAGGCGAGCTGGAAGGCCTGACTCGCGGCACGTGCCGAGACAGCATCGAGTCGATATAGGCCGATCGCGCTGGCGCGCGCCGCCGCGTTGCCGCGACCACCACCGTCGTCCGCGGCGGCGTCTTGCTCGAGCTTCTCGAGGCGCGCGCTCAGGCTGTTGTGGAGCTGATCACAGGCGACCAGTGCGTCTTTGGGACGCTTGGCATCCACGCGGTTCATCACCAGGCTCGCGCGCAGTTCGACGTGATCGGGGACGTGGCGCAGCGCCGCCGTCAGGCGGCGATAGGAATCGCCATGCTTGCCGAGCCGACCTTGCGCCGCTGCAAGTGTCGAAAGGGCTTCGACCATCGCTCGCTCGTCGCTGTCGGGCTTGAATGCCTCTAGCGCCGCGGTCAGCACGGTCTCGACGCCTGTATTGTCGCCGATCTCAAGCAGCACCTTGGCCAAACCGAGCTTGGCGTGAGGATCGTCGGGGGATTGCTTGAGCGCGGAGTCGAAGTACCCGCGCGCCGTCGCAGAGTCGCCACCCAGTGCCAGCACGAGTCGGCCGAGTTCCGCGTAGCCCCGGGCCTTCACCGCGCCGGCGGGCAGTGGCTCAATCTCCTTGGCTGCACGGTCGAGGGCGGCCTGCTCATTGCCGTCGGCAGCGCGCAGTCGCGTGATGCCTTCGAGCGCACCGGCCCAGATGTCGAGATTGCGCTCAGCAGTCGCACCTGCGCCGTGCTCGGCGAGCAGGCGACTAAAGACGCGTGTCGCATGGATCTCATCGCCGCGTTCGCTTGCCAGTCTCGCCGACTCCAGGAGGTCTTGCGGCTCGCGGCTCTCGGCGAGAAGCTCGATCAGGCGAGCGGTCGCGCCCATGCGGCGTGCAATGGTGAGCTCGACGCTGCGGAGACGATCAACCTGGTCCGCACCGCGCTCGACTGCCATGCGGGTGCGGGCGACGAGCTCCTCGACTTCGTCGAGGTTCTCGTGATCGAGCTCGAACTCGATGCGCGTCAGCAGCACCGTTGCGATGCGCGCTTCGAGTGAGGCCCGATCTGCGTCAGCGGCTGCGTTCGAGGCGGCCTCAAGTCGCTCGCGGCGCTCGATAAGTGCCTGGCGTGCACCAGTGACGTCGCCACGACGGCGGCGGATCTCCACCAGGGAGATCAGCAGGCTGTCGTCATCAGGCTGCTCGGCGATCAGCGAGAGCAGTGTGCGCTCGGCGTCGCCGAGTTCCATGCCACCTTGCTGCAGGACATGTGCCTTGGCTTGCAGCAACGCTCTGCGCGCGTCATGGTGTTCGGTCGCGCGTGCGAGCCGTGCATCGATGATGTCGATTGCGGCGCTCGTATCGCCCTCTGCAGTGTAGAGCGCCTGCAGATTCTCTAGCGCATCTTCGGCATCCGGGTAGAACTCGCGGACTTCATTCCAGGCCTCGATGGCGCGGCGGGGCAGCTTGAGGTGCCTCGTGTAGATCTCCGCGATGCGGCGCAGGCTATTGGCGTGCGCCTCGGGATCTGCCAACGCCTCACTCGCAGTGCGGAGCGCATCGATGGCGGGCGTCCAGTGGCCCTCCAGGATCAGCATGTCGACGAGTAGGTCGTGGGCGACACGCTCTTTGGGCGCACCGCGGAGCACCGCGCGGAGGCCGTCGATCGCGAGCGTGCGCTCTCCGAGCGCCGCCTGGCTCTTGGCGAGCTCAAGTCGAAGTCCACGGATCAAATCGACGTCCGTCAACGGCGACGACACGTCGATGAGATCTTTGAGCGCCGCGGCGTAGTCGGCATGACGCTGCGTCCCTGCGAGCAGCGAGATGAGTCGGCGCAGCACCTGCGGCTCGCGGGGGACTTCCTTGAGGAAGGCGCGGCAACGGGCCTCAGCGCGGGCTGGATCGCCCATTTGCTCGAAGCGATCGACCGCTGCGAGGGTCAAGGGAAGCACGTGCTCGGGAAGCGTGAGTTCTCCGATGCAGCGCTCCAACGCCTGAATAAGTCGTTCGTCGGCTTGGTGGCGGTCCGCGAGTGCGAACATGTCCTGAAGTAAGCCCTCGGTATCGGGCTTGCTGAGGACCGCGCGCTCGAGTGCCGACATCGCAGCATCGACATCCTTGGCGCCTTCCTCTTGCACGCGCGCGATCCAGCGCGACAGCGCCGTGCGAGCCTCGCGATTGGGCGTTGGCATCGACTGCGCGTAGGTGTTGCACAGCTCCTCCCATCGATTCTTCACGTCGGGACGGGGGGGCAGCGGGGCGTCGCTGGGCTCAAGCGGCCGCGGCAGACCAGAGCTTGGGTCTTCCGCGGGTCGTGGCGGCGGCACAGAACTCGGTGTGGAGGGTGGCCCCGGTCGGCTCGCCGGCTTGGCTGCCACCGGAGCTTGGGTCTCCTCGACGTCATCGATCTCTTCGAGCTCTTCGACATCGTCGAACTCATCACCGTCGACCATCTCGAGGTCCTCGACATCTTCGACGTCCTCGACATCGGTGAGCTCGACGTCGTCGAAATCCTCGACAACTTCGCTCGCCGTCGTTGGCTTGGTCGCGACCGGAGGAGGCGGCGGAGCCTTCTCGGCGCTGCTCGTCGGCGAGAGATCCACGCCCAGGGCGATCGCATCCGCGACATCTTGAGGCTCGGGCAGCTCAAGCCTTGGTGCGCGCAGTCGCTCCATCGTTGCGAGACGAGCCGGCGAGGGCTGTCCGAGTGCCTCGACTTCCGCGGTGAGCTTCCACAGCTCTGCGTGCTCACCAAGCTCTGGACCCGGGGGGATCGCGAGCGCGTGACGCAGCAGACCCTGCATCTTCGCCCGCAGCGCGAGCTCGGGCTCGTTGCAGCGCTCAAGGTAGGTTTTGGCCAGCAACTCAAAGCCGGCGCGTTGAGCCTCACTATCCCGGGCTCGATCGATGTCGCTGCCCAACAGGATCAGCTCAACATCGACCAGCTCGGGATCCTGCGCGAGCTCATGGACAGCATCGCGTGCCTCTTGGTCCGCGGCATCCAATCGCAGCACGCGGAGCCACTCGACCGCCGCGCCACGCTTGTTGCCGACATTCATGCGGATCTGGGCCCGCTCTTTGAGCAGGGGGATCCTGGTCGCATTGTCGGTGAGCTGCGCGATCAGGCGTGCCAGTGCGCGCAGCAGCCAAAATGCCCCCACGCCAAGTTTGCCGGCAGGTCGATCCTTGTCCAGGCGTTCCGCGAAGTGGCGTACGACCGGGAGCACACGCTCACCGATCTTAGGTCCATCGGGATGGGCGTCACCGAGGGGGCCGCGCTCGACGATGATGTCGTACTCGGCGGCGCGCGCTAACAGCCGCAGCGCGCCTGGGAGATCAGATTGGCGGTCGGCGACCAGCTCGGCTGCCTCGACAAGCGCCTCAAGGCCGGCCTCGCGTTCGCCCTCGCGGATCCACTCGTCGGAGAGCTCGAGGTAATGCTCCGCGAGGACGTGCCAGAGATTGTGCTTGTCGGCGAGGCGACGCAGCGCGTCGAGTGCTTCCTCTGCCAGTGTCGACTTCCCGCGGCGAAGGAGCCGCCAGGCGCGGCGCCAGGTCTCAAACGCGTCGCGCGGAGATGCGAGCTTCTCCTCATGCACGCTGGCGATCGCGGCGAAGGCCTCAAAGCGACCGATGTCGACAGTCGATGCGGCGAGCTGTGCCTCATGCACTGCGACCATCGCAGTCCACAGTTGGTGCTGCTCGGCGAGTGCGCGCAGTTCTTCCTGGATGCCGGTGTCCGCGGGTCGTAGGCCAAGTGCGCGCGCCAGATAGGTCGCCGCGCGCGGCGGATCTTGCAGCCGAAGGTGGGCGACACTCCCGGCCTGCGCGAGCTTGTGCGCACGGATATCCGCGTCGAGATCGGGCGCCGCTTCCAGCTCGCCGTCGAGCAGCGCGAGCATCTCACTCCACAGGTTGTGGCGCTCCGCGAGCTTGGCCAGGCTGTCTTCGCACTCCTGCGAATCGAGGCCGGCGAGCATGAACTGGAAGTGCACGCGTGCGAGCCACTGGAATGCCATCCGCGGATCGTTGAGGCGTGCCTCGGCAAGGAACGCCGCAGTTTTCGCCACGTCGAGCTGTGCGTCGAGGTCGCGTCGGCCCGCGAAATGCTCGAAGCGCTCGCCGTGAAGCTCGATCACGCGCGCCCACGAACCTTGGCCGCCTGGACCCGCCGAGCCGAGGCGGTCGATCGCCGCGAGCACGCCCGCGTCACTGGGATTGAGTTCCACCGCGACGCGAAGCTCCGCGACCGCCTGTTCGATGCCGTCGGCGTCGCCGACCTTCATGCCGATGTCTGCGAGCGCGATGTGAACGTCGATCCGGTCGGCATGTGTCCGTGCGAGCGCATAGAGCCGGCGCAGCGTGCTGGTGGCCGCCACGGTCTCGCCGATCTCGGCTTGTAGCTTGGCAAGTCCTCGGAGGGTCTCTGCTTCTTCGCCAAACTCACCGAGATAGCGGGCAAATGCTGCCAGTGCGCCTGGCTTGTCATCGAGCGCGAGGAACCCGGAGACGATGCTGTCGTGCAGTCCGCGACGCTCCTGCGGATCGGTCGCGAAGCTCAAGATCAGTTGCGCGTCCGCGATGACTTGCGCCGGGCGACTGTCCTGCTTGTACCAATTGTAGGCCTGGCGCAGGAGTTCTCGATTGCCGCGCGAAGGGCCTTCGAGCAGCACGTGCAACATATCGGCGGCATCGCCATTGCGATTGAGCTCATTGGCGAGGACGTTCGCGCCCTCCCAACCGACTGCAATTCGATCCTCATCGACGCGCAGCGTCTTGAGCAACGCTCCCAGGACACTGGCGAGGCCTGCGGGCTCGGGGAGGCTGCGGTACAGGTCCGCGAGCACTTGGAGGGTAGGGCGGTGATCGGGACGAAGCTTGAGGGCGGCCTCAAAGGCCTTGCGTGCGAGATCGGGATCATCGAGTCCCTCCTGCGCGAGGCGTCCGAGCCGGGACCAGTAGTCAAAACGGCGCAGCTCGGGCGTGTGGCTGGAGCTGGCAACACGCTCCAGCAGATTTGCGAGCTCGTCATTTCGGTTTGCCCGCGTGAGGTTGTCAATCACGCGATCGACGACGTCGAGGTTGTCGGGCGTCATGTCGAGCAGCGCGCTCCACAGTCCGGCCGCGTATTCTTGATCCCCGAGCTCCCCTTCGGCGATATGCGCCATCCGCCGCAGGATGCCGGCCCGCTCGACATCGTCGGGCGTGTGGTTGAACTCGGCGTCGAGTGCCGTCAGCAACTCGGTGATCGCCCCCTGTTCGCGACGCAGGGTCTGGAGGCGATGGAGCGATTCGCGATCGCCTGGCTCGATCTCCAAGATGCGCTCGCACGCCCAGATCGCCTGGTCGACCGACCCAAGCTCGTCGTGCCAGATCTCGGACATGCGACGAAGCAGCGCGACTTGTTCCGCACCGCCCTCCGCCCGCTCGTATTGCTCGCCGAGCATGCGCACGACCTCGGCATGGTTGCCGACGCGGTCGTACATCGCCGTCAATGCACGCGCGGCGGCGTGGTCATCGGGATCGATCGTGAGGATCTCGAGGTAGAGTTCGATCGCGCGCTCGGGATCGGTGGTGCGATCGCGGTAGACCTGCACGAGACGGCGCAGCACGTCAATGCGCTTGGCTGGATCGCTTGTGCGCGCGAGCTCGGACTCGTGCAGGCGCAGCATGTTGTCCCACATCTTGACGCGCTTGGTGATGCGCGCGATCTGGACTGCGGGTCGTTCGTCGCGGGGATAGGCGTGCGCGAGGCGTTGCCAGGCATCCAGCGCGCCGTCGACGTCGCCCAAGCGATGCTCGCAGATCTCCGCGAGTTCGACGAACTCCTCTGCGAACTCAGGGTTGCGCAGCGGGCTTGCGGCGCCCTCGATCGCGGCAGCTTGATCGACCTGGTAGAGCACCAAGTCGCGCAGGTGGGCCCAATCGTGGCGGCGGCGGAAGTGCTCCTTGTAGCCTTCGAAGGCCACAGCGTGGAACGGATCGCCCTGCAGAAGCTGGTAATAGAACTGCGCCGCGCGGGCGTCGTCATCGAGGCGCTCGCGGAAGATCGACGCGGCTTTGAGCAACACCTCCGGCTCGCAGTCCGGTCCGAGTTCGTCCGCCGTGCGACCCAGCAGCGTTCCTAATGCGTACCAGTCGCCGGCGTCCTCGTAGAGCCGGATCAGCGCTTGCCAAGACTCACTTCCCGCCTGGTCGTGGGCAGCAAGGGTCTCGTAGCACGCACGGGCTTCGTCGTAGCGCGCGAGCTTGCCCTCCAAGATCCGCGCGTGCCGAAGGAGCAGGTCGGCGTCGCGATCACCGACCCAGCGCCGCCGCTCGAGCAGCAGCTCGTCGAGTTCGGTCCATTGTTCTTGGCTGACGAGGAGCTCTTCGAGCAGATCGGCGGCCGGTCCGTACTGCGGACGCAGCGCGAGGGCGCGGTGAACGAGATCGATGCCAAAGGCGGCGTTGTTCTGTGCCTGAGCCTGGAGCGCCGCCTTGAGGAAGATATCGCCCGCTTTGGCGATGCCTTCGTCGCTCGCCTTGCCTGAGCCCAGGTACATCAGACCGAAGTCTCGAAGTGCATCGATGCTGGTGGGAACGGCTTTGATCGCGGCTTGCAAGTGTTTGGCCGCGGTCGCCAGGTCACCTTGCTGCGTGCGGGCGATCCAGGCGAGGCGCAGACGGAGCTCGCCGATTCGCTCACGCTCTTGCTCGGGATCAAGCGTGGCGATCTCGGCCTCCATCCGCGCGATCGCGGTCGGCCAGTCGCCGGCATCGAGTGCGATCGCACCAAGGATCTCGTTGGCCTCGCGGTGCGAACGAACGCGCGCGAGCGCCTCGTCGCACAGGCCCTTCACTTCGTCGATCGGTCCGAGCATGTGGCGGACCAATCGCGCCTGCGATGCCAGGAGATCGGCACCCAGCTGCGGATCGAGGGCCGCGGCCGGCGTGGCCAGGATCATCCGAACCAGCGTCGCGCGCGGCTTGGTCCAGCCCAGTTCGCTGTAGAGCGCCGCGAGGCGCTCGGTGGCCTGCGGGCCCACCGGATCGAGCATCACCGCCCAGGCGAACGCCGATGCTGCGCCGCTGCGATCATCGCAGCGCTCGAGGTACATCTCGCCGCTTTGGACGAGGAGGTCGTAGGCCTTGGTGGATGCCGCATCCCCCGCCGTCGCCACGGATGCCAAGTTGGCGCCGTGAATGTGCATCGCTGTCGCGAGACCACGCCAGTCGTTGGCTTCGCGCAACGCTCGCCTTGCGGCCGCGAACACGCGCTCGTCGCCAGGTTTCGCGCGCAGTGCCGTGAGCTGTGCGTGTTCTTGATCCCACGGCGCAGGGAGATCGTGCGGGAGAATGTCTTGATTCTCCGATGGGGCGGGGGCGTCGAGGTCGGCCATAGCGCGGGTACCGAGGGGGACGGCGAGCGTCAACACAGCAGCGCGTGGGCCACAAACCCGAGGCCGTCACGCTGGCGGACGGTAACACGCCAAACCTCGCTGGGTCAGGAGGGCCGCAGGGTGCTACAAGCGGTGGCTCAGCACCCGTGCCACGGCCCAAAGACAGCCATCGCCTCGACCTCGCGGACAGCTCACCCGCTCAGCAGGATCACGTAGAAATTACGACGTTGCCCAGTGGCGCTGTGCTCTTGACAGCGCCCGGCGGCGGCGCTCGTGCGGGGAGGGCCACGGAGGGTCCCGAGCCCGTTGCGCTGCAGCTCTGGTTCCGAGCCGGAACGCGTACAGAACGCGCCGACGAGCACGGCATCGCGCACCTGCTTGAGCACATGATTTTCAAGCCGTTTCACGCGCCGCGTCAGCGTCAAGGCGAGGTCCGCGATGGGCGCGTCGATCTGAGTCAAGCGATCGAGGCTCTTGGCGGCGATGTCAATGCGTACACGTCGCACGATGAGACCGTCTTTGAGCTCAGCGTCGATGCCAAGGACGTCGAGCGAGCGGTCGACCTGCTCGTCCATGCGGTGTTCCGCCCCGCGCTCGAGGCTGCCGAGCTTGAGAAAGAACGCGAGGTCGTCTGCGAGGAGATTCGGCAGTACGACGATGACCCGGCGAGTTGGGCCGCGGAGCGGGCGATGCTGCTCGCCTACGGGGAGGATGGCTATGCCCGGCCGGTGCTGGGGACCATCGAGGAGGTCGCGTCGCACACCGCGACCAAACTCGCGAATTTTCACCGACGGCAGTACTGCCTGCGCAATGCCGTGTTTGTCGTGGTCGGTCGCGTCGCTCGCAAGAAGCTCAGCGCATGGATTGAGCGCTCCATCAAGCGCGCTGCCGTGCCGCACAAGGCGGCGGCCAACAAGTCTCGGAGGATCGAGCCTGTCCAGCGTCCCGCGGCGCTCGAGACCGTGCAGCGACCGGTGTCCGAAGTCCACCTGCGCCTGCAATGGGTAGGGCCCTCGCTGCGCGATCCCGAGAGCGTCGCCTTGGAATGCGCGGCCACCATCCTGGGCGAGGGGGAGGCCTCTCGACTCGCGATTCGCCTCCGCCGTGGACGTGGGCTGATCAGTGACGGCTGGGCGGCGTTTCACTGGCTCCGCGACGCCGGCGGTTTCTCGATTGCGGCGCACTGCAAAGCGCAGCACGAGGGCGCCGCCCATGCCGCGATCCTCGCGGAGGTGCAGCGCATGCGGAGCTTGCGGGTCGAGCCAGAGGAGCTCGAGCGCGCCAAGGCCACGCTGCGCAGCGCCATGGTGTACCGCCGCGAGACGGTCGGTGGGCTCGCCGGGGCGCTCGGCTACGCCTACGTGCTGGGCGACAGCATGGATGTCGAGCGCGTGTATCTCGAGCGACTCGCCACGCTGACGCCGGATGAGGTGTTGCACGCGTGTCAGCGCTGGCTCGCCCCGGAGCGAGGCTCCTGCGTGATCGTTCGTCCGGCGCTATCGCGTCGCAAAGGGAAAGCAGCCCCCACGCGGCACAAGCACATCCGATCCGTGCCCAGCGTCGCCTCCGCTGGGCCGCGCATCCCCTCATTGAGCGAGCTCGCGCCCGGCATCGAACGTGCACGCTTCCCCGGCGGTCCAACGGTCTATCTCGCGCATGATGACTCGGTGCCAATGATCGCAGGTACCGCGGCGTATCGAGGCGGGTCATTTCGCGAGACCGCACGGCACTCCGGGATCACAAACCTGGGGGCCGCATTGCTCACACGCGGCACGCACGGTCGCTCTGGTAACGAACTCGCCCGCGAGTTGGAGGGAATGGCCGCAAGCGTCGGTGGTTTCTGCTCGCGAGTCGCCGCAGGACTGAGCTTTGAGTCTCTCGCGAGCCATCGAGACGTCACGCTCTCGCGCGCGCTGGCATGTCTCAGTGGCGCGGAGTTTGCCGAGCAGGAGTTTCTCGACGAGCAGCGCCTGACGCTGGAAGCATTGGCCGCAGACGAGGACGACGCGGGACACGTCTGCTTGCGGCTCGGCTTGCGCGCCGTATATGGCTCGCATCCGCACGGCCGCATGGCCCGCGGCAACCCCGAGAGCGTCGCCAAGCTGCGAGCCACGCAGGTGCGCGATCACTGGTTCCGACATCATCCACTCGCGGCCGCCAGTCTCGCGGTCGCGGGCGATATCGACTCCAGCGCGGTGCTACATCTCATCGCGGACGCACTTGCGGGCGAGGGGACAGGAGCGGCGGCCCGCACCGGCGCCAAGTCAGCGCAGCGTGATGCGCTGCCGGACATCGCGCCACGACGAGCGTCGCTTCGGGGGACGGAGACGGTGGCCCCATGGCCGCGACGGCCGGTCCACGTGCACCAGCACCTCGACCGCGAGCAGGTGTATCTCAACTGGTTGTTGCCCGGTGTCCGGATCGGCGATCCTCGCTCGGCGGCGATGGAGATCCTCTGCACGACGCTCGGCGCATCGAGCGGACCTCTCTTTGCCCAGCTTCGCGAGGAAGAGGGGTTGGTCTATGACGTTGGTTGCGCCAGCTTTGAGGGGCTGGACCGTGGCCATGTCTCGATCTGGGCAAGTACTGCCCGCTCAAAGCTGCCCAAGACCGTCGCTCGAATCCGTCGACTCATGGAGCAGGTGGCGGAGCAAGGCGTGTCGCGTGATGGCATCGCGATGGCCAAAGAGCTGCTCGTGGGTGGCTTTGTCCGCAGCCTCCAGCGCCGCGGCCGTGTCGCGAACTTGATCGCGGCGAGCGACGCCCTTGGACTCCCCCCGCTGCGCTACCTCAAGTACGCCGAGCGGATTCGCAAGGCGACGCCCGCGTCGATCTCTGCGCTCGCACGTCAACTCTTCACGGCGCCGCCGGTGCTTGCCAGCGTTGGCGCGCGCACGCCGAGCTAAGGGCCCCCGCGAGGTAGGTCGCCTAAGCCTGGCTTGAAAGGACGTAGACGTCGTAGAGCGCGTGCGTCCAGGCGGCGACCGCAAAGCCGCGAAGTTGGTACACGGTGGCGAAGAACGCACCTGCAAGCGCTCGATAAGTAAACGCGGTCATCGTGAATGGTTCACCGCCCGGCACAACGTGATGCGCGAGCGAGAAGGCGAGGGATGAGACGATGAAGGCGATCACCCACGCGCGCGCCTCGCCGGTCAGCGCGCTGAGTAGCCAGATCATGCCGCCCATGCCAAGTAGTCGGAACACCAGCTCTTCGTGAAGCCCGGCGCCGGCGGAGATCACGACGATATCGCCGAAGCTGCCACCGACCGAGAGGCTCTGCGGGGCCGCATTCAAGGCCTCAGGGCACGGCCAGATTTGCCCGACCGTCAGACCAAAGGAGAGCTGCGAGAACTGGCTCATGATGAACACGATGAGCGTGCCCATGGTCAGGGCATAGACGCTCGACTCGGCGAGCATCGGCAGGAAGGAGCGGGGATCGAAGGTCCCGCGTTTCCACAAGAGCACGAGCACCATCGCGTAGGCCACACCGACGACGCCCAGCACCATCAGATACGCGTCGAGATCGCGCTCGCACAGGGCGACTAAGTTCTTCGTCAGAAGGTCGACGCCGTTGAGCCCACGCTGGGTCAAGATGCCGAGCTGGTAGATCAAGAAGAGCGGGATCACGAGGATGGCCGAGCTCAAGCCATCCATGCGATCGCCAAAGTGAGCGCTCCAGATGCTGGCCGGAGCCTTTGTGAAAGTACGCGGGCTGTCACCATCGGCGTCGGCGTCGGCAACGGCGTCACGAGCGTCCTTCCCAGAGCTTTGTGGGGAGGGAGCCTCGCGTACGGGCTTGCGCGGAGGCGTCGCAGGCTTCGCCATGCCGGAAAGGTGCGCCTAAGGGCCCGCATGTGCAATAATTTGGCCGTGAAGCTGGACGCCGATGCGCTCAAGGTCGCCCTCGGCGTGTTTGTCCTCGGCGGAGCCGGATCTTTGCTCCGTTACGGTCTCTCCCAGTCGCTCAGCGAAGCCTGGCCCGACCAAGGCAAGTGGATCGCGCTCCACGCCGTCAACCTCGTTGGCGCGCTGGCCATTGGGGTTGTCGACGCGCGCGTCTCGGATCCGGCCCTGCGGCAGATGTGGATGGCGGGACTCCTCGGCGGGCTGACGACCTTCAGCGCGCTGTGCCTGGCACTGAGCGATGAGCTCGCGCAGGGACGCCACCCGCAGCTGGTCGCGCATGCGACCGCTCAGGTCGTCGTGGGGCTGGTCGCGGTGACGGCGGCGCGATCACTGCTCGGCACCGCGAGTTAGCGCGGGGAGGCTCGCGCGGCACGGTTCGCACGGGGCTCGTGCGAACCTCAGCAGCGAGCCGCGAGAGGACTGAGGCGAGACGCGCTCCGTGCAGCCCGATCCGCTCGCGTCCTCATTCGCTGCAAACGCAAAGGCCCGCGTAGGCGCGGCTTGGTGCCGAGCCTACGCGGGCGTAGACGGTGCGCGGCCGCGCGCGGCCTTACTTCTTGCCCGACTTCTTCGCCGGCTTCTTTGCGGCGGGCTTCTTTGCGGGCTTCGCCTTTGCGGCGGCCTTGGCCTTGGGAGCGGGCTTTGCTTTGGCAGCCGGCTTCTTTGCGGGCTTTGCCTTCGCGGCCGGCTTCTTTGCGGCCGGATTTGCCTTCGCGGGCTTCTTTGCGGCAGGCTTCTTCGCGGCCGGCTTCGTTGCGGGCTTTGCCTTCGCGGCGGGCTTCTTCGCGGGCTTTGCCTTCGCGGCGGGCTTCTTGGCAGCTGGCTTCTTGACGTCCTTGGACTTCTTGGCCTGCTTTGCCTTCTCGGCTTCTTTGGCCTTCTTTGCCTTCTCGGCTTCTTTGGTCTTCTTGAGCTTCTCGGCTTCTTTGGCCTTCTTGAGCTTCTCGGCTTCCTTGGCGGCCTTGAGCTTCTCGGCTTCCTTGGCCTTCTTGAGCTTCTCGGCC
>CAZVEM010000048.1:0-24654 GCA_964626165.1 uncultured Nannocystaceae bacterium | reverse complement strand
ACCGTGTCTCAGTTCCAGTGTGGCTGATCATCCTCTCAGACCAGCTACCCGTCTTCGCCTTGGTGAGCCATTACCTCACCAACTAGCTGATGGGCCGCGAGCTCGTCTCCCTGCAACCCTTGCGGGTCTTTCCTGTCCAGTGCCGAAGCACCAAACATCGTATCGGGTATTAGCGGCAGTTTCCCACCGTTATCCCTGACAAAGAGGTAGATTACCCACGTGTTACGCACCCGTGCGCCACTGACAGGTTGCCCTGCCCGTTCGACTTGCATGTGTTAGGCCCGCCGCAAACGTTCGCTCTGAGCCAGGATCAAACTCTCCAGTTCAATTCCTGCTTCCTTTCTGCTCTGCGGTTCACTCATTGAAGCTTCGGTGAACTCACTGCGGTCCGTGTCCGCCATCTCTGTCTAAGAGATAGCTCCACCATCCGCGAGGACCTGCTTGCGTAAACTCGCGACTTGCGCGAGTTCCGTGGCTTCTTCTGCTCTCCAGTTGTCGGGCTGCCAAGTCCCTGCCTTGAGTCACCAGGACCCTCGGCCGAAGGGACGCGGGTTGTACGTCCACGTTTTGCCGTCGTCAAGGAACCCGCGGTCCATGTCTGTGCATAAATTGCTGTGGTGGATGTCGTAGCGGCCGGGCGGATTGCTGCGCCAGTCCGGCAGATCGTCTCCGGGCTGAGGTCCGCGCTGAGGTCCGCGCTGAGGTCCGCGCTGAGGTCCGCGCTGAGGGCTGTTCGCCCCGCGAGAGGAAGGGGCGCGCGTGAACGCGCCCGCCCCCGCGCCGCACAGATCGGACTTAGCTCCGCTCCGACTTCTTCTCCCGCTTGCTCCGTGACTTGCCCTTGCGATCTTGCGCGCCTTCTCCCGCGTCCGCGCCGTCGTCGCCACCTCTTCTTCGGCGCTTTCCGTCGGGACCGCGCCGCCCGCGGCCGTTCTTGCCCTTGCCGGAGACGTCGGAAGCCATCGCATCGGCGAGCTCGCCGACCCCGCCATCGGCCGGGGTCAGATGGTGGTGGTAAGGCGGGTTGTCTTTGGGCGCCCATCGGAGGAACCAGATCACCTCTTGTCCCTCGGGGCCGATCTCGATCGGGTCGGCGTTCCGGACCGTCAGCGTCTGCGCCTTGTCGGCTCGCTTTGGCAGCTTGCCCACGAGCGTCTCGGTGATGGTGAGCTCCACGATCTGCTCGAGCTCACCGTCGTAGCGACGGCGACTCCACGTGTTCTCCACGCGGGCGCGAAGGACGAGATCAGCGTGTCCCATGCGAGCCTGTAGCAGTCGCTGGTCGGTGACATCGTGGACGGCGCGCCCTTCGAGCGGCACGGGTGCAAGCGTGAAGAGGTCGTCGAACGCGACCGCAAAGCGATCTTCCCACGCTCGCGCGTCCGAAGGCGGCACTAAGCCGGTCTGGCGCTCACGGCCTCTACACCCCGCGGTGAGGATCAGCAGCACGAGCGCAAGTGGCAGGCACCAGGCGAGTGGCGGCCGGAGGGCTGCGTGGCGGTGCCCTCTGCGACTGGCCGGCATCTCGCGGAGGGTAGCAGCGCCGCCGCGTCGGGGCGAAGCCAGATCTTGGGTCAACGAGGGCGTCCCCCGCCACGAAAGTGCGCGCGCCACAGCGAGACGTCCCCGACCGCCGGCGTGGTGTCGGTGAGCAGCACGAGCCTGAGCTTCCCTGGGGAGCAGGTCGGACTCGGTGACGATGTGCAGCCTCCCTCTGTAGTGCGCGCTCGCGGCTCTGCGTCACTCACGAGCTTGCGCTACACCTTGCCCCACGCGGCATCGCCCGCGACGCCACCATGAAGGTCATCGCGACATCTCAATCCGCCCTGGCTCGCCGTCGTTCGCTGGTTCCAGGTACGCCCGCGAAGATTGGACTGCTCCTCGCAGGACTCTTACCCCTCAGCTTCACGGCAGCCTGCAATCAATCGGCCGACTCGGGCCGCAAGGGCCCGGCGCGATCGGGTCAAGCCTCGGGTAATGCGGCTGCGGATGCTGAGGCCGACGACGGCGACGGGGACGGTGAGCAGAAGAACGCGCGCGCCAACAAATCTGGCAAGGGCAAGGGCGGACGAGCCAAAGCGTCCGACAATACGAAAACCAAGTCCGGGTCCGAGGGCCCCGCGGCCGCGGGCCCCGCTGGAGCGAGCGACGGCGCAGGTGCCTTGGATGCCGACGGTTGCTGCAAGTACTGCATGGACGACACCATGCCTTGTGGTGATCGATGCATCGCCAGCACCGCGAGTTGTGGCGACGCGGAAGGCTGCGCCTGCGAGGCATCCAAGCGCCCGGAGCGGGCTTTCAAGAAGGGTGACCTCGCGGCCACAGGTATGATTCGTGAAGACGTCGCGGCCTACAATCGTGCGCAAGGAGATCCCATCGACGGCGAATTCACGCTCGCGATGGCCTTCGAGGGTGCCCCTGAGCTCGCCGACACTTCGGCGGGCAAGCTCTACGCGACCTTTGACACAAGCATGGGTTCATTCTCGTGCGAGCTGTTCGAGAACGAAGCGCCGCTCACGGTGGCCAACTTCGTTGGGCTCAGCCGCGGTGTTCGCCCCTCATACGACAGCAAGACCAAAGAGTGGCGCAAGGTCACCTACTTCGACAACATCGTGTTCCATCGCGTGATCGAGCGCTTCATGGTCCAGGGCGGCGATCCGGCTGGCACTGGCATGGGAACGCCGGGTTACTTCATCCCCGACGAATTCAGCGCCAAGCGGCGTCACGACGGGCCGGGCGTACTCTCGATGGCGAATCGCAATCCCGTCGATCAGCGCACACAGAAGCTCAATGTCGACAAGATGACGGGACGACTGCTCGGCAACACCGGCAGCGCACAGTTCTTCATCACTGTGGTCGCGACCAAGCAGCTCGATGATCGCCACACCGTCTTTGGCAAGTGCGATCCTGCGGTGCCCATCGAGATCTCGAAGGTGCCCGTCACCACCAATGCTGCACTTCGCTACGATCATCGACCCAAGGAAGATGTCGTGCTCAAGTCCATCAAATTCGAGCGCAAGCCCTAGCGGCTTGTCGAAGAACCGGAGCGGAGCGCATGGGCGTGCAATCGCCAAGCAGACCGAGCCACAAGACGAGCAACGACCGGGCTGCATGCTGAGTGCGCGGCCAAGCGCCGCGCGGTTTTTTCGACAGCCTGCGAGCAGGGCATCTCGCTTTGGCGAGCGCGCGACGGTGCCTTGCTTGGAGGCGGCCACACTGCCTCAACGCGAGATGCCCACGACCCGGTAGCGACCAAAGCTCTGTTCAAGGACCAGCACGAACAGGTCCGATCCGACGCGCGCAAGCACGTATTGCTGACCTGAGCCCTCGGTGACACCTGCGGGTACCGAGCCGCCCATCTTCTTGCGAAGCTCAGATGCCGTATAGCCCTTGAGGCTCGGTGCGGGGCTGCCCGCGGCATCCTCGGCGAGTTGGGTCAGCATCGCTTTGAGTTGCTCATTGTTCTTGGCGACGACCTCCGTGCCGGCCTTGAATGGGATCGCCGACAAGGATGCGACCTTGTCGACGTCGCCAGCGCGCAGAGCATCCACCCATCGTCGTGCGGTCGAGGCCGCGACAGGATCGGGTGCGCCGTCGGGTTGCGTCGCTTCTTCCTCTTCTTCCTCGGCGTAAGGAGACGCTCCCTTCTGCACTCGAGTGGGCGATCCCGGCAAGAGCTTGAGTCTTGGCTCACCGGGCGGAGTCGCAGCGCCACCACTACCTCCGCCTCCGCCCGCGCTTGGCGTTGGACCTTGCCCGCTCACGCCGCCACTCCCGGAACCCGAACCGCCTCCGCCTCCGCCTCCGCCGGACGCTGTCGATGATGGGCGAGTCGGACCGACCGCGCCCGAGCCGCCCGCGCCGCTTCCCGACGCGCCCGCGGGTCGGGTCGGGCCTACAGCTCCTCCACCGCCTCCGCCACCTCCGCCCCCGCCGGCCGGCGCTCGAGTGAGTTGGCTGGGCCCATTTGCGCCCTGCGAGCCTTGAGGCGCGAGTCGTCGTTCGGTCGCGTTGGCGCCAACGATCACCTCCGCGTTGGGATCGGGTCGATCGCCTGCGCCCGCGTTGTCGAGGATGTAGGGCGTGGCTCCGAAAGTGCCGCACGCTCGCTCGTCGCGATGGAAGGCCCAGTGCACGTAGATCTTGCCGTTGCCGCTCCGGATCGAATCCGGCGGATTTGGATAGGGCCCTGCTGCGCGAACGACCTCGCGCGCCGCGGCATCAAATGCAGAGTTGCCCGAGAAGCGGACCGTCGTGACCTTCTCAACCTTGCCATCCGAAGAGAGCACAATCTCGACACGCGTCCAGAGATCGGTGTTGTTGAGCGGATGGCTGCGCGGCTGCCCCTCAAGCTGCATCAGGTAGCCGTCGGCGAAGATCTGATGGATCTCGCGATGCATCTGCGCGATGAACTTCGCGAACGGATGCTTGCGAGATCGCAGGGCGGTCTGATTGCCAACCTTGACCTCGGGGACCACGTTCTCCAGCGGCGATTGCCAAGACTCTCGGGCCTTGTCCCAGATGCCGGTTTGTTTGGACTGCTGCTTCGAGATCACATCGCGCATCGCGACGTTGTCCTCCCCCATCACAGCGGCCATGTCTCGCGCCGAGAACTTGAACTTGTAGGCCGCGTCGGCACGTGAGGTACGCGAACGCAGGTCGAGCGGCTTGATGGTGGACTGCTCGGCCTGTGCCGCGTTCAGATCGCCTGACTCGCTCTCGATCGCCGGTTGCACGACCTGCTCCGCGGCTTCTTTCGGCGACTGTTCGGCCTGCTCGCGCATGGCGAGATTGTTGGTCGGCGCCTCGTCCTGTTGCTCTGGTCGCTCGTCCTTGTTTTCAACGGGACGATCGGGCGCTTTCTCGGCGACCTGACTCTTGATCACCTGATTCTCGGCGATCTCCGTCTCTGCGGCGGTGCCGATCTCTTCGGCTTCAATAATCTCAAGCTGCTGAGCCTTGATCTCCTTGGCGTCCTCTGCCCAGTTCGTGATGGCCGCCCGCATCTGCTCCGCGGGATCGCGGTTGATGTTCGACAGATAGTCGTAGGTGTCGGGCACATCCGGCTCATCGTCCTGCTCCATCTGCTCGACCATCTTTAAAGATGGGTCGAGCGGCGGCGGCTCGGGCGGCGGCTCGGGCTCAGGTTCTGGCTCGGGTTCTGGCTCAGGCTCGGGCTCGGGCTCGGGCTCGGGCTCGGGCTCGGGCTTGAGTTCCGGCTCGGGCTTGGTCTCCTTGAGGGGGAGCGGTTCTCGTTCCATCTCGGGTGGCGGCGGCTCAAGCTCGGGTGGTTCCTCCTTCTCGAGCTCGGCGACAGTCTCGACCGGATCGACGAGGTCGATCATCGTGACCTCTTCGCGCGGCTTGGGCGGAGGGGGATCGGCCGCGCTTCTGATCAGCAGCAGGCCGAGCTGGGTCATCGCCAGGTTCGCCGAGCCCGAGGCGAGGAGGATTGCCAGCACCACAGCGGGCGGCACGCGCTCGCGCAGCCGGCTGCGCTGAACCTGGGCAGGCACATCGTCACCATAGCAGCGAGGCACTGCGGCAGCGACGAAGCGGGTGGTCTGGCATTCGATTGCCCGCGAACGTGCACGAGGGCACGACAACGAGCCTTCTCGACGCGATCGGCCGCAGACTCGGCGCCGGGCGCCGGGCTGGCTCGTGTGCGCGCCGGACTCGCTCGCAGGCTGTCGAAGAAACCCGCGCGGCGCCTGGCCGCGCCCTCACCATGCAGCCCCTTCGTTGCTCATCTTGTTGCTCGTCGGTCACGTACGCCCGGTACGCTCCCTCCTCGCGCCTCGGTCCGCATGGCGATTGCACGTCCATGCGCTCCACCGGGGTTCTTCGACAACCTGCGAGGGGCCTCCCCCGTTAAGTGGACGCCCGCTCGCAGTTCGCCCCAAGCTGAGACGTGTGCCGGAGACGCAAAAGAGCCTTGCTCGGCGCGCCGCCAGGCAAGGCCCTTCCACGAGATGGCAGGATCCGCACCAGCTCGCCTGGCGCGGTCCCTGAACGCAACCCGCACTTCTCTAGTGGAGGCGGCGGTAGACGCCAATCACCTTGCCGAGGATGTCGACATTCCGGAACTCCATGCGGGGTACGATGATCGGTCGCATCGCCGCGTTGGCGGGCTGGAGACGCACAAACGCACCCTCATCAAAGAAACGCTTGCAGGTCGCCTCGCCGTCGATCATTGCGACGATGATCTCACCCTGTTCTGCGGTGGGCTGCTTGCGCACGAAGATGTAGTCGCCATCGTGAATGCCATCGTCGATCATCGACTCGCCGCGCACGACAAGGCCAAAGACCTCTCGACCAGCAACCGCCCCCAGGAAGAAGCGGTCGACCGTGACGCGATCGACGACGTTCTCTTCCGCAAGAATGGGCTCACCGGCTGCAACACGACCGACGATGTCGATCTGGACCTTTTGATCCTCCACGCCGATGGGACGCAGTGCACGACTCTTGAGCTCCTCGCGCACAAGGTAACCCTTGCGCTCAAGCGCCTTGAGGTGATCGTTGACGCCGTTGGTCGAGCGAATGCCCATGTGCTCGCCGATCTCGCGGAGTGTCGGCGGGTAGCCGCGGTCCTCCAGGCAGTTGGCGATGAACTCAAGGGCTTGTTGCTGTCGGGCGGTGAGCGGCTGACGCACGAGGGTTGCTCCAGTGGGAGGGGTTGTGAGGAGGAGGCTTCAAGCCATGCGCCATGTGGCGCGGGAGGGAGATGTGGAGGAGATCGAGCGCAGGAGCGCTGTGTAGGTCTCTGCGGATGGGCAGCTGATGCGGGATCCACGCCCAGAACAGCAGATGCACTGAACAGCTGTGTCGCATACGTTCGCACAGCCCGTCAAGTTTTCAGTGAATCTTGCTGATCTCATGTGCGGTCCGGGCCGTCGGTGCAGTTGTCGCCGCACTTCGCCGAAAGCGCGAAAAACTGGCGTGTCAGCGACCGGCGGGCGATCAAGGGGTCGATGGAAGGCGCCCTCAATCCTGCGCCGACCGGGCAAGCGCTCGGCGATTCGTCGCCTCGATCGCCGCAGCACCGACACCTCCGCGGATTGATTCACGGTCTGACCGAACGCGCTGCGGCGGTGAACAAGCGCCGCAGGCGAGATCGTCGGGCCCCTTTGTCCGCCGAACCGCAGTGGCATCAGGGTCTTGAGCGACGCCGCGGCCCGCGTCGCGCAAGCGAGCATCCAGCGTTCACGCGACGCCTTCACCTACTCGCGGCTGCCCTCGGCCTGCTTGCAGGTCTCATCATCCCTGCAGCGCTCCCTCCCAGCGCCGCACGCGATGCCGCGCGGGAGCTCAACGCGACTGAACAGCACGCGCCGTGGCCCGCTCACTTCGCGGCCGCCGCTGAATTTCGACCGGCGATGCTGGCGCTGCAGTCACGCGCGGTTGCGCAGGATTCCGCTCTGCAGCGTGCGCAGCAGCTTCATGATCAAGCGCGGATGTTGACGCGTGCTGAGCTCGACCTTGACGAACGGCAGGCGGCGGAGTGGTTGCTCGCCGCGGGTGAGATTGAAGAGCGCCTCGCATCCGGAAGCGCGGATCAAGAAGAAGTCCATGAGCTGATTGCGGCCCGCACCGAACTGGTGCGTGTCGGCTTGGTCGCACGCAGTGAGAACGGCGGCACCGGGCTCTGACACGGTCCTTGCCGCGAGCGAACGCGCTGGCACGCTCGCCGTGATTGGCCTGGCGTCGCACGCGTCTTCCGACCGAAGGTGGCTTGTGAAGCTGGCCAACAGCCGCGGTGGGCTTCGCGGTGTCGCCGCGCAGTCAACTGCGCATCTCGTGCGTCGCGATCGGGTTCGACGCGCGCCCTTCCGCCGAGCCCAATGTACGCAGGCAGGTGCGAGTCGAGCTGCGCCTGACCACCTGCATGTGGCTCGTGGCACGGATGTGCCACACTGAGGGCCCATGCACATTCTCATCCGCGCGTTCATCACTGGCTTCGGCCTGCGCCTCGGTGCCGAAGCGGCAAAAACGATCGTCAAGCGACTTGAGGGCGCGGGCAAGTCATCCAAGCGTGCGCCGACCGCTGAGGAAGCCGCAGAGGACGACGAGCTCGGGTCCACGACACCAGATCCGCCGGCAGTCTGAGCGGCCACTGCGTCGCACGCCGCGAGCCAGCAGCATCGCCACGTTCACGCCTCACCTCGCACGATCCGGCGTCGGCCACCAGCAGGGCCGACGCGTCGCCCGCGTGTGGAAGTCCTCGGGATGTCTGTGCTGGCCACGATGACCGCCCATACGAGGCGGGGAGTGATCGCCCAGGCATCGTCGATGCCCTGACGCTCGACCGCAGTCCCGCTGATTGCATCATGCGGGGCAGATGTCCGGCCGACCGAGCGCACCGTCGTTCGGGCCGCTCAATCTTCGTCGTCGGCAGCAGTCTTGAGCTTGGTGTCCGATTTGACCGAGGTCTTGAGCGCGTCACCGGGTGCTGCACGTGAGAATCGAATCTCGGCCTTCACTTCCATCACCAATCCGGAGACGATCTCTTGGGCAAGGTCGACCGCATCCATCTTGTCGAGGAAGCCGCGGAACTCCGCTGAAATCAGGCGAACCAACTCTTCCTTCGTGCCCTGGGCAACGCCGGTAACGAGATCCTGACTGCCTTTGCGCAGCGCCTGGCCCGAGTCGAGAAGATCGGAGAGGAGGCGGCGGATACGAGCGCTCTGTTTCGGTTCGCTCTCCTTCCCGTCCTCCGCCGGCTCGACCGGCTCGTCATCTTGCTCGTCTCGCGTTGCGGCCATGCGACGACTCTAGCAGGCGCGCGCAAAAGCCCAGCGCCGCGGCGAGGCCAGGACTGGCGCAACGGCGCGCACACGCTGCTTCGATACAGGTCGCGACGACTCATCCGCGCGTATGCGACCCTCTCAAAGGAGGGGGCTCACTGACCGCGACCCAGACTCGGCCCGCGCCTTGGTGCTCGGCGCGCCGCTGGCGCCAACGCTGGACGAAAAAAAGCCTGCGTCAAACACGCGCTTTCTGCGCCCTCTGGAATGTGGTAGGAGGCGCCCCGCGTTGGATCATCACCGACGCAGCGGTCACCTTGTCCTACATCATGCTACTTTGTAGGTGAACGTGAGTCTGCGTGGTACCTGAAGACAGGCCCCACAGGAGATACCGCTCGTGATCATCCCTCTCATCGGAAACTTTTGCGCAGTGCTCGTCTCGGTCGCCCTTCTCGTCGGTACCGTCCGCTTCACCAAGCGGGCATAGCGACATCCCGGCGACCGCCGCGTCCATCGCGCTGGACTGAGGTCCACGTCGATGTCCGACCAACCCTCCCCGCCGCGTTCGCGAAACCCCTTCTCCGTCTCGGCGGAGCTGCGTCGTCAGCTGGAGCGCTCGCGCCCGGGCATCGACGACCTCTCGCTTCAAGATCTCCACGAGATCAAGCTGGTCTTGCGTGGCGAGTCTGTTGTCGACTGGCACCGCCTCTATACAAGTGACGTCGCTGACGTTCGCCGCTTTCTGGTGCTCAATGGCATCGACCCCGACGATCCCGTCGATGTCGCATACATCGACGCGCTACGAGCAGATGCGGTCGACTACATCACGAATGTGCTGAGGCTTCGGATCGACGACAACGTCGCCCGACACGTCGAGTTTGGCGAGCTGTTCATGATCGCCTCCGGGCACGGCAAGCAGCAGCGCAACGCATGCGTACTACTCAAGGTGATGCACATCATGCATCACCTTGATGCCCGCGAACTCCGTACACAGCTCGCGCTTTCCGACAACGAGCTGTTCTCTCTGGTCGAGGAGAGCGTCACCGCGATGTTCGACGAGCTTCGGCGCAGCGGCGTTCCGGTCGTGGAATTCGCATGGTCGCGAAAGACGCGGCAGTCCCTGGTGACCAAGCTCTTGGTCAAGCGCGAGACCTCGGCGGCGCGCGTCTTTGACCGGTTGCGTTTCCGACTGGTCGTGGAGAACCAGCGGGATCTAGGACCCACGCTGCACGTGATGCTGCACAACTGCATCCCGTTCAACTACATCGTTCCCGGCGAGACCGTGAACAACCTTGTGAGTCTCGATCGGCTGCGAAAGCTCGACAGCGACGCACCGCAGCCGGTGGTGGAGGAGGATTCGGGCAGCATCGCGTTGGCAGCGGCAGCATTCGCGGAGGCCATCAAAGAGCCCTCCGGAGGCCATCCAAGCGCGATTGCGAGCGCGAGTGCTGCTCCGTCGCCGGCGAGCGCGAGCGCCAGCAGCTCGGGCGCCGAGTCCCCAGTCGCAAACAGCAACGAGTTCTCCAGCGAGGGCTTCCGCATCCTGAACTTCATCAGCGACTTGCCGGTCCGGGTCGACGACCTCGTGCCCGAGAGCGAGTTTGATCGCGGTGGACGGAGATGGGGACGCGTGGTCTTCGTGCTGTGCGAGTTTCAGATCCTCGACCGCATGACCGCCGAAACCAACGAGAGTGGCGAGAGCAGCCACGAGGCCTACAAGCAGCGGCAACACGCACGCGTCAAGGAACGCCTGCTGAGAGCGCCGTCGGCCGCCGCGCAGATCAAGGCCGACCACGCAGGCGTGAAAGATCCGGCCGATGCCCCGGGCGATCCGAGCTCCGACAACGGCAACGGCAACGGCAACGGCAACGCAAACGGCCGATAAGTTCAAAGCTCACGGCAGCCGTGCGTGTCGCGGCGCGCTGAGTTTGTGCACCGCCGTGCGAAGGACGAGAGTCTTCGCAGGAGTCGGACAGATTCGACTCATCCGATGCGCGCTGGCGACGAAGCGATCGAGCGTATCGAGCTTTGCCGGTCCTCAGCGCGTCTTGCCGTAGCGCGTCACGCAGTTCCGACCATGCTCTTTGCAGTAGTAGAGCGCCTGGTCGGCCGCCTCGACGAGCTCGGCGCGTGTCCGGCCATCGGTTGGGAACTCCGCGATGCCCATCGAGATGGTGACGTTGAAGGAGCCGTGTTCGCTGTTCATCACCGCGGCGCCGATCTCCTCGCGCAGCTTGTTGGCGTAAAGCTCGGCGCCCTCGCTGTCGGTCTCCGGCAGCACGATGACAAACTCCTCGCCGCCGTAGCGCGCGACGATATCTGCCTTGCGGGCGCGCGCGGCGAAGACCGCTGCAACGCGCTTGAGTACCGCGTCACCCACGGGGTGACCATAGGTGTCGTTGACGCTCTTGAAGTGATCGATATCGGTAAGGATGACGGAGAACTTGCGCTCGCTCCGCTCGCTGAGTGCGTGCAGTTGCTCAAACCGCTCTTGGAACGCCCGATGGTTGGTCAGGCCGGTCAACCCGTCCGTCGTCGCCTTCTCTTCCATCACTTGATACATGCGAGCGTTCTGCAGGCTCACACCGACCTGATGGCTGATCACGCGTAGCATCTCGCGCATCTGCGGGGGGAAGAGTCCTGCCCGCGTGCTCGCCAACGTGAGGGTACCGACCACATTTTCGCCGCGGACCAGCGGCAGGATCAGCACGCTCTTGGCCTTGCGGAGCTTGGTCTGAGCGTCAAAGACCACGGTCTCCGGATCGCCAAGATCGCCGTTGGCGGGCATGTGGTGCCGCGTCTTCACGGCCGAAGCGATCAGGCCACCTGCATCGCTGAAACTGCGCTCGACCAGCTGCTCGCGAAGCTCGCTCCAGGCACGGTCGCCCGCGACTTGCTCGTCGAGATCGACTGCCAAAACCTTGTGCGCACGTGCGGCGGCGTCGTAGGCCGCGATCACGACGAGGGTGCTCGGCGCGATCGCACGGATTGCCGCGAAGGTCTTGTCGCAGACATCACTGAAGGTCAGCGCCTCGTTGAGCAGCTCGCTCGCGCGATAGAACTGCTCTTGCTCGTACTTGCCACGCTCGACCGCGACGTAGGCCCGCTCCTGGGCGATGATGCGCAGCACGTGAGACGCGGCCTTGACGAGTACGCTCTCTTCGACCTCGGAGAAGGGACGGTCACTGATCCGGTCCGCGCACAGCAGTCCCCGGAGCGCTTGGCCCTCCATCATTGGTACCGCGCAGATGTCCGTGATGGCCTCGGGACCTTCGTAGTACGGAGGCACGCGCTTCCCCCCCAGCGAGCGAAGTCGCAGCGGCTTGGGATCCCGCACGACGGTCGCCAGCACGCCAAGTGACTCGATGGCCGGCGTGTCGCGCACCATCTCGCTGCTCGTGGCGAGCTCTTTGATCGTCAGTCGCGGCGACCAACGGGCCGAACTTGCGCTTGAGCGCGGTGCAGAGTCGTCGACCCAAAGCAGCGCGCAGGTATGCAGTCCAAGAGCGGCGCAGAGCAGATCGAGGTTGAAGTAAAGCTGCTCATGAATCGCGTGGACCGCCCCCTGCGTCATGCGAAGCTCTTCCTCTTCACGTGAGCGTGCGGCGCGGCTTTCGAGCGGAAGCTGTGAAGCGATCAGGCGAAAGTCATGCGCTTCCTGCCGAATGCGGCTCAGCTCCGCGCTGACCCGGCGGCCATGCTCGCCGCGCATGCGCTGCATCAACGTGGTCAGCACGAGCGCGTTCCCGGCCGCGAAGAACAGGATCAACGTGAGGTGATAGGCGATGAGTGTCGCGTCGGCCTTGGGCGTGTTGGCGCCGATCCAGATCTCGAGCAGACAGACGAAGCTCAGCCACGCGATCGCGACCGGACGACGCTCGTGCACGATGAAGAGGAAGGAAACAAGCGCGTAGACCAACGGGTGAATGACGCTCCGCGCCCCACCCGAGATCGCCAACAGAAGGTAAAGCGCACCGATGAGAAGCGCGCCGACCTCAAGTTCCGCGAGCAACTGGTCGCCGCGGGCCCGGTCGGCGCCAGCTCGAAGCCCCAGCACGCCGAGCACACTGCGGCAGAGCGTTCCGAGATAGATCGCTAAGCCGACCAAGGTCACCAAGGACCACAGGCCACCGATTGCAGCGATGCCGCCTTGTTGCGCGAGCCAGCCCGCCGCGACCGCTCCGATCAGGGCGACGGAGAGCCCGACCAGTTCGGACGCGTGCCGACGCATGATCCAGCGCAGCTTGGCGACATTCGTCGTCGCGAAGGCAGCGGTCGGTGAGGCGGCGCGACTCATCAGGTGCCCTCCTTGCGTCCTGAGGTCGTGCGCACGACTTCGAACACGACGTCGCCCTCGCGGATCAAGTTGAGATCCTCGCGGGCCGCCCGCTCAAGTGCGTGCGTCGAACCCGGAACCGCCTGATCCTGATTACGAAGGGCACGCACCTCGGATTGCAGCGCGGCGATCTCAAGTTCCAACGCAGCATTGCCCTCCTCGAGCGCCGCCTTCTCGCCGCGGATCCTCTCAAGTCCCGGCGTGCGCGTCCGAGCCCCCAGCTGACCCGGCAGGAAGATCAGCGCGAGCGCAATGGCGAGCGCGATGAGGCCGCGATGCAGGAGATTCATGGCCCGGCAAAGCTACTCAGCCGTGCCGCCGTGTCGAAAAAACAGCAGGCAACTGCCCTTCAGGCGCCAGCGTTCACCCGACTCCGACCGATGTGCCCCCTCGCGGCAGGCAATTGGGCCGAGAACTTGCTTCCCGCAGTGGCGGCCGACGGAGGTGGGATGCGTGGTCCCCGGATCGGCACAGACCCCCCGAACCGCCGCCGTACCACCGGCAGACTGCCGGCAGACTGCCGGCAGACCGGAACTCTGGACTCGGACTAAGGCGACCAGCCCGGTCGCGCCTTAAGCTCGTCGAGAAGCTCCTGCTCCCCCGACGAGGGATCAAGCGCGAGGATCTCCGCCGTCCTGGCGGCCTCGTCGCGCGCCCGCTGTGACGAGGCGTCCATCTCAAACAGCACCGTCGCGAGGACGACGTGCGCGAACGCCTTCACGTCGGGCTTGGCCTCGCGCCCGGTGATGATCTCGACTGCTCGCTCCGCAGCTTTGAGCGCTTCATCTTTCTCGCCGATCTTAAGCAAGGTCCAGGCGAGATTCCCGTGGTCGATCGCAAGGTCGGGGTGGTCCCTGCCAAATGCGCGCTCGTTGAGCTCGACCACGCGGCGGCGCATGGCTGCCGATTCCTCGTAGCGCTGCAGGTCGTCGTAGCTGTTGGCCAGCGATGCCAGGCCGACCGCCATGCTTGGGTCGTCCTCTCCTACTTCCTTGGCACGGAGAGCAACACTCCGCTCGATCAGCGCGATGGCTTCGTCTTGCTTGCCCCGCACGCGGAGCACCGCCGAGAGGTTCTGGAGCGTGCCGGCCAACGCCATACTCTCGTCGGGTCGCCGCTCACGAATCTTGACGAGCTCGCGGAACTCGGCCTCGCTCTCCTCCATCCGATCGT
Organism: uncultured Nannocystaceae bacterium; assembly: GCA_964626165.1. Taxonomy (GTDB): domain Bacteria; phylum Myxococcota_A; class Polyangia; order Nannocystales; family Nannocystaceae; genus CAZVEM01. Next base: position 10,401 of record CAZVEM010000048.1, on the reverse strand, counting down.
CGCCCGCGTAGGCAATCGCCAGGTTCTGCCGAATCGTGAGCCCGGTGGGATGCTCGTCGAGGCGGGCATCCTTCATCAGTGCAAGGGCCCGCTCGCCGCGTTCGATCGCGGCCTTGTTGTCTCCCCGATAGTCCGAGACGAGCGCGAGCGTTGCGTAGGCGCTCGCGATCTGAGGATGCGCAGGACCAAGCTCGTCTTGCAACGCCGCGAGCGCAGCCTGGGCCTCTCGCTCGCCATCGTCATAGCGACCGAGCTGCGCGAGCGTGGCTGCGAGATTCATCCGCGTCGTCGATTCGCGTAGCAAGCTCCGCGGCACGACTCGTTGCTGTAGCTCAAGCGCGCGTTCAATCGCCGCGAGTTCCGCGAGATGCTCGCCCTTATGTGACGCAACAAAGGCGGTGGTGAGCTCGATCGCGGCTTCGATCTCGGGGTCGTCGCCGACGCGCTCAAGCGAGACGCGCGCGAGTTCCAACCAAGTCGATCCTTCGCGGATGCGCTGCAGTCGATCGCCCACCACGAGACCGAGGCGCTCACGCACGCGCGTAAGCACTCGAGCATCGCCCGCACGCTCGGCATCCGCGACCGCCGTCAATAGATCTGCTTCCGCGGCGACCAGGTCACCGCTGCCCTCAAGCGCCATCGCCCGCGCGAGATAGCCTCGCGCCCGAAGCGAGGGGGCGCTTACCTCCTCCGCGAGTTGGATGGACTCGGTTGCAACCACGCGTGCCCGCTCGTAGTTCGCGAGGCGAACATGCGCCTGCGCCTCGATGAACATGCGTTCGGCCGCCTCGGCTTGCGGCGTGCCCGCTGCTGCGCCGAGCGTTGCGAGTTCATCGCTGTATGCAGCCGGGTCTGCGCAACTCGACGGCGGATGGAGCCCGTCGACGAGGTCCACCATCCTGTCGATCGACGCTGCACCTTCGCTCGACCGCACGATCTCAACCGTGGACTCGAACTCCACGAGCCGCCGCTCCAGGCAGGCGATGCGCGTGTAGGCCTGACTTGAAGTCTCGCCCTTGCCTTCGGCATCGCCGCACGCACTCGCGAAGCTGCCGGTCCACTCCTCGCGCCACGCGTCGAGTTTCTCGCCAACGAGCCGAGCGCTCTCCCTCGCGTAGGGCAGGCCGCTATCCGCCCATTCGCGCGCGACGGAGTTGGCGTGCTCTTGATTCCAGATCGCTTCCGCGCGTGCGCTCCGGCTAGGACACGTCGTGCCCCGCGTGGCGGTCCCGGCCCAGATCCAGGGCAGAATCGCCAAGGCGACAACTCCGAGAAACACCAGCCCCTGCCAGCCGGCGCGCCGATCTTTGCGCAGCTCGTGCAAGAGCGCGTCCATCGAGGGGAATCGATCTTGTGGCTGGAGGGCAAGCCCTCTCCGCAGCAGTGGCCAGAGCCAGCGCGGCGCGTCGTGAGTGCGCGGAGGGGGACGGAGGTCCCCCTGAAGCACGCGCATCGCTCGAACCGCAGCGCTCTCGCCTGCGAACGGACCCTGTCCATAGGCCGCCTCGTAGAGCGCAACACAGTACGAGAACTGATCGCTCGCCGTGTCGGCCCGTTCGCCGAGGTGTTGCTCGGGCGCCATATATGCCGGCGTACCGACGATGGCGCCGTGCCGCGTGATCTGATCGGAGAGCGCGGTCGAGCTCGCGCCGCGAAGGCCATCGCGCTCGTCGGCAAAGTCAGGAACTGTTCCGCTGCTGCTTGAGCTCGCCGCAGGGCCGACGCGCGCGTCGACCAGGTGCTGACCCGATGCCGCGGTATCGTCCTCCTGCGTGCCGGCTCGGGCTTCCGCCGGATCGGCAGATACGTCCATCTCGCGCGCGGCATCCTCGCCGATCTCGGTCACGGATCGGAGATCGACGGGATGAAGTGGCCGCGCTTGCGCGTGCCGCTGAGAGTCCGAGATCGTTGAGCCCCTCGTCGAAACGCGACTCGTCTGGGTGCCAGCGGCCGAGGGTCCAGAGATCGGCGCGTGGGAGTCGGACGATGCTTGGGACGACGACCACCCGTGCTTGGAGGTTGTCTGCCCCGAGGCTGCCGCCCGAGCCAGCCCGAAGTCGACGACGACGACGCGGCCGTCATGCCCCACCAGCACGTTGTCGGGCTTGAAGTCCCGGTGAATGAGGTTGGCCGCGTGCGCTGCGGCGAGCCCCTCGCCCGCCTGGATGAACACGCGTCGAATCTCTTCGAAGCTCCGCGTCGCCCGGGCCAGCCACTCGCGAAGGGTCAGCCCCTCGATGAAGTCCATGACCACGTACACGTCACCGTCGATTCGACCAAAATCGTGAATCGCGACGACATTCGGATGGGTCAAGCGCGCCAGCGCTTGGGCTTCGCGGATCATTCGCGTGCTGGCATTGGCACGCTGGCGCGCGTCACCGCGCATCTTCACGACCTTGATCGCAAGACGTCGATCAAGCTCTGGATCGTACGCCTCAAAGACGACGCCCATCGCCCCCGAGCCGACCTGACGCATCAAGGTGTATCGGCCGACGCTCTGCCCCGGCACGAGCCGACTGGGCTGTGAACGCACGACGATTTCGGCGTTGGTAACCCCTTCCGCGCTCGCCGCGAGAGTCTCCGTATGATTCGCTTCACCCACGCGACCGCTGCGCGAGGATCGTCGATCGCTGGCATGGACGGCAAGCCCTGAGGGCGCGATTTCGGCGGCAATTCCCATCTGTTGCCGCTGTGCGCGTCCTCCCACGTCTTTGCTAGCATCCGCGCGTGCCCCAGGTCCGCATGCCATTGTGGCTGCCCTTGCTTCTCCTTGCCGGCTGCTCTGCGGGCGGCGGCTCTGCGGCCGCGACGGACGGCGATGCGAAGTCGGCGGAGGCCCCAAGAGCCGACGCGGCCCCGCTCACACCCGATCCGCCCGCCGGCAACCGTCCGCCGGTCGCGGCGCGAAAGCTCTCCACGGAGACCAAGCACGCGTTAAAGGCACGCGAGACCATCTCGGAACTCGCGCGCATGCGCTACGGAAGCCGGCACTACAGCCGCTTGATCGTGCTCTTCAACGACTTTCGCGATCCGAGCAAGTTGAGCATCGGCACTGTCGTCGAGCTCCCCGAGCTTGGAGAGATTCTGTCGGCGAGCGGCGCGACTTCTGTGGCGGGCGAGCAGCTTTCGACGCTCCTCGATGTCCGCGAGCGATGGCTCACAATTGAGCCGGCGATCGGCCAAGCCTTCGAGCGAGCGACGGAAGTACCGGACGCTGCGAGTGAGGGTGAGATCGTCCTCGATGACGCCGCGGACCCGTCGCCCGGGGGCCAAGCGCCGACGAAGGATCCGTTCGCGACACACTCGGATATTCCCGGCCAAGACGACGGGGCACCACCACCCGAGGGCCGGGGCACACCGACGGTCGCCAAACGACCGTCCAACCGTTTCGCGCCCCTGAGTGTGAGTCTTGAGGCCGATCTCATCTCGGCACTTGAGCCCATGGCCGGGGAGCTTGAGACTGCTGCGGACGCGCTTGACGAGCTTGACGACGAGACGGTCCGCCCGCCCAAGAAGACCGCGCAAGAGCTGCGCAACGCCGCCAAGCTCATGAGGGCGTTAATCGCGGGCGAGCCGCCTGGCAATTTCGATCTCGACGACATACATCAGCACCTCGCCAACGCGATGATCAATGCCGTGCTCTGGGGCCGCAAAGGCTATCGCTAGCAGGTTGTCAAAGCATCCCGCAAGCAGATCCCCGCCGAGCGCAGCGAGACGACCGCGCCTTCTTCCACGCACACGGGGCGCAGCCCACGAGATGTATCGTCTGCGCTTCGCACTTGACCGCTCGTATCACGCGATCGCACTCTTGCGCCGTGATCGTCCTCGGCACCCCCAACACCGCCACGCGCTTTAAGCTCATGCTCTTGGGCTCGGGTGAATTGGGCAAGGAAGTCGCGCTCGAAGCCCAGCGGCTGGGAGTCGAGGTGATTGCGTGCGATCGCTATCCCAACGCGCCGGCGATGCAGGTGGCCCATCGTTCACACGTGTTTTCGATGCTGGACGCGGACCGATTGCGCGAAGTCATCACGCAGGAAGCACCCGACCAAGTTGTGCCAGAGGTCGAAGCGATCGCGACGGACGTCCTGGTGGAGCTTGAAGCAAATGGGCAGGCCGTCACCCCGACCGCCCGAGCGGCCAAGCTGACGATGAATCGCGAAGGCATTCGCCGCCTCGCCGCGGAGGAGCTGGGGCTGCCCACTTCCAAGTTCGCATTTGCCCGCGATGTCGCCGAGTTTGAAGCCGCGGTCGCCCACGTTGGTATTCCGTGTGTGGTCAAGCCGATCATGTCGTCCTCGGGCCACGGGCAGAGCACGGTGCGGAGCGCCGACGCGGTGCAGGCAGCCTGGTCGACTGCTCAGAAGGGAGCACGCGGCGGTGCGGGGGCGGTTATTGTCGAGGGCTTTGTCGACTTTGACTACGAGATCACACTCCTTACCGTCCGCCACAGAGGCGGCACCACGTTCTGTCAGCCGATCGGGCATCGCCAGGTCGACGGCGACTACCACGAGTCCTGGCAGCCGCAGCCGATGTCGAGCGTGGCCTTGGAGCGCGCACAGTCCTATGCGCGAGCAGTGACCGACGCTCTCGGCGGGTACGGAATTTTTGGTGTCGAGTTCTTCGTCAAGGGCGACGAGGTCTGGTTCTCAGAGGTCTCACCGCGCCCGCACGACACGGGGATGGTCACGATGATCTCACAGGATCTGTCGCAGTTCGCACTGCACGTCCGCGCTATCCTTGGGCTGCCGATCCCCGAGTTGCGCCAGCACGGGCCGAGCGCGTCGGCGGTCATTCTGGGCGATGGACACTCGCAGGCACCACGCTTTCACATCGATCCAATCGGGCTGCAGGCTCCAGACACAGCGCTACGACTCTTTGGCAAGCCGGAGGTTCAGGGCCATCGGCGGCTCGGCGTCGGACTTGCGCGTGGTCAGACGATCGAAGAGGCACGCGCGAAGGCTCGAGCCGTGGCCTCGAGCGTGCGCGTAGACTTAGCGTCGACCTAGCCGGCTGTCGAAAAACCCGCGCGGCGCGGAGGGGAGCTTTATCTGGATGTCGAAGTTGATGTTCGTCACTCGCGAAGCGCGGCTCTCCGACATCCCGGCGATGATGGAGATCCGCAACAACGTCCGCGAGAACGCGCTCGTTCACACGGTCATCGGAGCTGCCGACTATGAGCGCGCGATGACCACGGAGGGACGAGCCTTCGTTGCCGTCCGCGGCGACGAGCTGCTCGGCTTCTCGTGTGGCCGCACCCAGCAAGGTGACATCTGGGCACTCTTCGTGCGGGAGTCCGAGGAACGCCAGGGCATCGGCAGCGCGCTGATGGAACGGGTGGAGACTTGGATGTTTGCCCAAGGCATGGAGCAGATCTGGTTGGTGACCAGCCCGAACACCAAAGCCGAGCGCCTCTATCGAGCCCGAGGCTGGATCGATCGCGGACTTAAGCCCTCAGGCGAACGTGAGTTTGTGCTGCGACGCGACGCGGGCGCGGGTCCTTCTTCCTAGGAGAGGTCGAGACGCGTGCCCGAACATCGCCCTGGTCGGCCACACCCCGAGACCTCGTGTTGTCCGCACCGGGTGAGACACGCGACGGATTCCGCCTGCCCCGGACCAAGCTCGACCCCGCGTGCGGCCCCACGCGTCGGCACCGGCCACGGACAAGCTCACGATCGCGCAGGGCCGAGTCCCCTCGGCGGGGCGTTGTGGCCGCGTGCTGCCCCGGGCCACATTGGCGCGGGTCAGCGAACGATCGCGCCAGAAGCTCGAATCTCGGTGCCCAGAGCGAAGTGCGCGACAATCGCCCTCCCCTCACAATACGCGCGCAGCTCGCTGATCCTCTCACTTGCGATCGGCGGGGCGCCGGGTTAGCACTTCGCCCCTCGCCGGAGGCTGCCGACGCGCCCTGGCATCTCGTGGGTGCGCCGACAAGGCCGTCCACACTTCTCGCTTCGCAAAGCTTTGCTTCGATCGACTGCATCACCGGACCACTCATGAGCCGCTACACCGGACCTCGACTGCGTATCCTCCGCTCGCTTGACGCGGAGCTCCCTGGACTGACTCGCAAGAAGCGAGACGAGCGCCCCTACCCACCTGGCCAGCACGGTGCTGCACGCAAGCGTCGTCCGTCCGAGTACAAGCAGCAGCTGCTCGAGAAGCAGAAGCTCCGCATGAATTACGGTCTGCGCGAGAGCCAGATGCGTCGCTTGGTCGAGGAAGCCAAGCGCAGCAAGTTCGTCACGGGTGATCGACTCCTTGAGCTCCTTGAGCGCCGCCTCGATTCGGTTGTCTTTCGCGCGGGCTTCGCCCCGACCATTCCGGCAGCGCGCCAGCTGGTCAACCACGGTCACGTGCTGGTCAACGGCAAGCGAGTGGACATCGCGTCGTACCGCGTCGCGGTCGAGGACGTGATCTCGCTGCGCGAGCGCAGCCGCCAGCTCAAGACCGTCGCCGAGTCGGTCGAGGCACCCAGCATGCCGGCTCCCGAGTGGCTGAACGTGGACGCGAACAAGCGCGAGGCCAAGCTCGCCGGCGCGCCCTCGCGTGAGACCGTCGCGGTCGACGTCGATGTCCAGCTCGTCGTCGAGTACTACTCGCGCTAGCCGCTATCCTCGCACGCCGCCCAATGGGCGGCAGTGGCTCCACGCCCGCAGGCGATCTTCGCCGGCGGGCGTAGTCGTTTGGGGCTAGTCTCGCCGTGCGATGCAGCGTGACGAAGGCGCCGTGATCGCTTGGCCTTCGAAACGCTCAAGCGCCCCCTTCCTGCCGACCACGCGGGCGGAGATGGACGCGCTTGGCTGGGATGCCTGCGACGTGATCATCGTTTCGGGCGACGCGTACATCGATCACGCGTCGTTTGGCGCGGCGGTCATCGGTCGCGTCCTTGAGGCCGCGGGCTACCGCGTCGGCATTCTGCCGCAGCCCGACTGGCAAAGCGCCGAATCGTTTCGTGACCTCGGGCCGCCGCGTCTGTTCTTTGGAATCACGGCAGGCAACATGGACTCGATGGTCAATCGCTATACCAGCGATCGGCGCATCCGTACCGATGACGCCTACTCGCCCAACGGCGAGGCAGGACTGCGGCCCGACCGCGCCGTCATCGTCTATAGCCAACGCTGTCGTGAGGCCTATCACGGCGTCCCGGTCGTGATTGGTGGCATCGAGGCAAGTCTGCGTCGCATCGCGCATTGGGACTATTGGTCCGAGAAAGTCCGCCGCAGTGTGCTGCTCGACGCGAAGGCTGACCTGCTGCTCTACGGCAACGCAGAACGGGCCATCGTCACGCTCGCGCAACGCCTTGCCAATGGCGAACCGATTCGAGCGATCGACAATCTGCGTGGCACCGCCGTGGTTCGCTCGCACGTCCCTGAGGGCCTGCAGGAGCTTGACCTCAGCATGCTGCCGGATGACGAGACGCAGGATGACGAGCGTGCGAAAGCGTCGATGCAGCTCAACCCTTACGAGAGCAAGCTGCGCGATGAGGTGCCGGACCGAGTCAATCTGGATGCCCAGACCGACGGAGCCCCAGATGCGCCGGCTCGCGACGAGCCGCCCTGCGCAACACCTCGCGCGGACGCATCGCACGAGCCGGCGACGCCGCTGGTGCAGATTCGGCGCCCGCGAAAAGGCCCGTCAACGGATGCCCGTGACGGCGTATTCGTCCGCCTGCCAAGCTTTGAGCAGGTGCAGGCCGATCCCGTGCTCTACGCACATGCGTCACGGCTGCTGCACAAAGAGAGCAACCCTCACAATGCGCGCATGATCGTTCAGCGTCACGGAACGCGCGAGCTTTGGATCTTGCCACCACCGCGCCCGCTGGAGACGACAGAGATGGACGCGGTGTTCGACCTTCCGTTCCGGCGGGTGCCGCATCCTCGGTACGGAGACGCCAACATCCCGGCCTACGAGATGATCAAGCACTCGGTGATCATCACGCGTGGCTGCTTTGGGGGCTGTACGTTCTGCTCGATCACGGAGCATGAGGGCCGCATCATCCAGAATCGCTCGCAGGGCTCCGTGCTGCGGGAGATTGGCAAGATCCGCGACGAGGTACCTGGTTTTCGCGGCGTGATCTCGGACCTCGGCGGACCGACTGCCAACATGTATCGCCTCGCGTGCAAAGATCCCAAGATCGAAGCCGCCTGTCGCCGGCCGAGCTGTGTCTATCCAGGCATCTGCGAGAACCTTCAGACCGATCACACCGCCCTCATTGAGCTCTATCGGGCAGCGCGTGCGATTCCCGGCGTCAAGAAGATCTTGATCGCTTCCGGGCTTCGCTACGATCTTGCGGTTCGATCGCCTCAGTACATCAAGGAACTCGCGACCCATCATGTCGGCGGCTACCTCAAGATCGCGCCGGAGCACGTCGCCGAGGGCCCACTGAGCGTGATGATGAAGCCGGGCATCGGCACCTACGATCGCTTCAAAACGCTCTTTGATGCCGCTTCCAAGGCGGCCGGCAAGAAGCAGTACTTGATCCCCTACTTCATTGCCGCACATCCAGGCACGCGCGACGAGGACATGCTTGAGCTGGCGATCTGGCTCAAGCGCAACGGCTTTAAGGCGGACCAAGTTCAGGCGTTTCTGCCCTCACCGATGGCCAGCGCAACGGCGATGTACTACTCGGGACGCAATGTACTTTCCCCCCTGCGTCGTTTTGGCGGGCGAGCACCGGTGTACGTGCCGCGCGGCATGAAACAGCGAAGGCTTCATAAGGCCTTTCTGCGCTGGCACGATCCGGAGAACTGGCCGCTCCTGCGCGAGGCGTTGCATCGCATGGGGAGAAGCGAGTTGATCGGCTTTGGCGAGGATGCACTCATCCCGCCGGCGCATGCCGACAAAGCAACCGGTCGACCTTCGACCAGCACTGGTTCTCGACGTAGACCAACGACAGGCGTAGCAGTTTCGCCGGCGCGGGCGGGCGGGCGGGCGCTGACTCAGCACACCGGCCTTCCGCCCCGGGGTCCGCAGCGCAAAGACAAACGCCGCCAGTAGCGGGCCTGCACGTCGCTCGCTGCCTCGCTGGCCGGCACTCACCACGCCGCACGCGTCCGCGCCCGGGGCGGCCAGCTACTCGAGCAGTGCGAGCAACTCTTCCTTGGTGATCGCGGATGCCGCGGCAGCGTCATCGAGGGTTGCCGCTGCGATCTGTCGCTTTCGCGCTTGGAGCTCGAGGATGCGCTCCTCAACGGTGCCCTCTGCGATCAAGCGATGGACGATGACGGGACGCTCTTGGCCGATTCGATGCGCTCGATCTGCGGCCTGGTCTTCGACCGCCGGGTTCCACCATGGATCGAGGAGGAACACGTGATCTGCGGCCGTCAGGTTAAGTCCCGCACCGCCGGCCTTGAGCGAGACAAGCATGACCGGCGGACCGTCCTCCGCCTGGAAGGTGGCGACCACCCCGGCTCGATCTTTCGTTGAGCCATCGAGTCGCACGAAGGAGATACCCGCGGCCCTAAGCCGCGGCTCGACCAGGTCGAGGAGCGAGGTCCACTGTGAAAACACCAGAGAGCGGTGTCCACCTTCCATCGCCTCCAGCAATGTCTCGGTCAGAAGCTCAAGCTTGCTGCTTGAGCGTGGTTCAGCCTTGGCTGAATCACCCTTCGCGTCGACCTCAAGACTCGCCGAGCTTGTCGCGACCCGGGGTACCAACGCCGGATGGCACGCTGCTTGGCGTAGCCGCAGCAAGGCCTCGAGCACTGCCATGACCTCTCCACCGCGACCAAGTTTCTCAGCGATTGACTCCTGGGTCGCGGCACGGACAGCGTCGTAGACCCGGCGTTCGTCCGCATCCAGCTCGCATCGGAGCACGACCTCCGTGCGCGGCGGAAGCTCGCGTGCGACGTCGCGCTTGAGTCGGCGCATCACGAAAGGCCGCAGCTTGCGACGCAACGCCTGCGAGGCGACCTCGTCGCCGGCTGCGATCCCTCGGCCGTAGCGGTCAAGAAAGTCGGCGCGCCCGCCGAGGGTGCCCGGATTGAGGAAGTGCATCAGGCTCCACAGTTCCTCGACGCGATTCTCAATCGGGGTACCGGTCAGCGCGATGCGGCTGCTCGCGCGCAGGCGATACGCCGCCTGTGCCACCTGGCTGGTTGGATTCTTGATCGTCTGCGCTTCGTCGAGCACGACCGTGTCCCAATCCTGCTCGCTGAGTTTGTCGAGATCGAGACGCAAGAGCGCGTAACTGGTCACGACGACGTCGCTCTCCACGTCCAGGCTCCGCGAAGGGCCGTGATAGACGCACACCCGAAGCGACGGGCGGAAGCGCTCCGCTTCGCTACGCCAGTTGTGGAGGACCGAAGTCGGTGCGATGACCAACGTGCGCCCTCGGATCGCGCAGAGGGCTTGCAGCGTCTTGCCTAAGCCCATGTCGTCCGCGAGCAGCGCGCCCAACTCGGC
>CAZVEM010000047.1:0-24693 GCA_964626165.1 uncultured Nannocystaceae bacterium | reverse complement strand
GCAGCCCGAGTCGAACTTGTCGTCGCTGCGGAAGAGAAACAGGTCGCAGCACACGCAGTGGTAGTCGCCAGGCCGCTTGTTCTTGTCGAACTCGCCCGTAAAGGCGCGCTCGGTGCCCTTGAGTCGCGCGACTCGAAACTGCTCGGGTGTGAGGATTGCCTTCCACTCCGCCTCGGTGCGAACCACGGGGCTGACGTTGAGCCCGTGGTCCGGTGCGCCATGATCCGAATCTTCGTCGCGACCCATCGGATGAGTCTAGGAGCTTTCCTTCGGGGAACCAGCCGCCGGTGAACTCGCGGGCTCCGAGACGGCGCGCGCGCCGCCTCGGGAAGTCTTCAGAGGAGCCAGAAGCGCACGAGGGTGGACTTCACGCGGGGCCAGGCACCTTCGATTAGCTGAATGCTTGCCTCGTCGAGGCGGTCCGCGTTGTGACGCAGTTCAAGAAAGTCGGCGCACTGCTCTCGCTCGTCCCAGCGGAGGCGCTCGAGGACTTCTCGACGACTTGCATCTTCGAGTGCGGTGAGAAATGTGTCGTACAGAAGCACAAACTCTCGGCAAAGCTCGCTCATGTCGAGCGCCTCGAGTAGGAGCGCAATCTTGGAGAGCGAAGGCCAGACCAGCCGTTCTTGGAGCAGCGCGTCGCGCTCGGTCCGTGAGAGCGCGTCGTGCCGCGACTGGACCAACGTGGTCCAGAGGTGCAAGCACATGTTTCCCAGATGCCAGAGCTTGCGTGAGTGTCGAAGCTTGAGGACCCGAAGCGCCCACGACTTTTCGTGGATCTCGACTTTGTGGCGGAAGTCGACACAGACCGTGCGGTAATACCGTGCGAGCTCATTGGCGAGCGCTCCCAATGTGCGCCCGCGGGTCGCCTCACCGCGCGTGTAGGCGCCGAAGGTTGCGCGATAGACCTCGGTGAACTGCGCTTCATCATCGAGCCACGCGCCCTCGGTGAGGAGCAGCGCACGATGGGTCAAAAAGCTGTTCGTGTCCTCACTGCCGCCGATCGATGCGAGCATCGCCTGGCGCGGGATCGGTCGCGTGAAGGTCTTCTCCGGGATCTCGAACGAATTTCGCAGGAGGCCGATCACGAGTGCGCGCTGCTCTTGGGCGCTCTCCTCCGAGCAGCGCGCGGGGTCATAGATGCAGCCCAGATCAAGGTCACTGCATCCGCTGGCATCGCCACGACCAAAGCTCCCGAGCGCGAAGACGCTCACGCCCTGCAAACTGCGTCCGGCAAGGAGTCGACGCGCACTCTCCAACCGAGCGTGAGAGTAGAGCGAGGCCCGGCGCAGCGCAGTGACCTCGTGGATCGCAAAGCCGCAGCGGTCACAGAGGTCGACGAGCGAGCCCGTGATGGCTGTGGTTGCCGGAGACGCGTTCATGACGAGCGTTCCTCCCTAGATCTCCGGCGAGGTCGTGTGCATCGGGTCGGTATCCGCACCTTGCCACGGGAGCGAGAGCTGGGGCTTTGCGAACACCAGCGTCGCCCGTTCTTTGTGGTGGGCATATCGGCGCTTCCACTGCGGACTGGGCAGCGCGGCACCAGCGTCCCATTCCGCCTCGTGCACGATATAGCGCTTGCGATGGCGGACCAGGAGTGGGCGCGCATCGGTCTTGCTGGCGAGGACGAAGCGTCCCTCCTCCTCAGGCCGCAGGCGAATTGCATCCCAGCTCGACGCGAGCGCGATCATCATTGTCTCGTCGTCGAACTCCAACCACCGAGAGAAGGCGTCCTGCGGATTCCATTGCAGGACCGCGTGGGCAAGGCGGGCCTCCGCGGCGAGATTTGCGGGCGACTCGATGACTTTGGAATAGATGCGCTCTTTGGCCTGCCAAAACTTGTCGATGAGGGGCACGGCGTCTGGCCGGATGGCAGCCTGGTCGTCGTGCCAGCACAGCAGCCTTCTCGGCCCCGCGATCGCAGGGCTGCGCAGGCCGAAGTCGCGTGCGACCCGGGTGATGCCGTCGAGGGTGTCAAACGTGATGCTGCCTGAGAGAAGGCTCTTGAGCGGACGATACGAACTGGGGAGGTTGGCCGCGCCGTCAATGAGTCGCCAAACGAGGTCGGGATCGAGCTCAAGCTGCGCGAGGGCCGGCCGGAGTCCGCCGCTGTGTTCAAAGGCACCGATGCCTCGCACGATCCACTCGGTCACCCCATGATGGTCGGTGCCCAGTACCGTACGGAACGCCGGCTCCGCCGCGTGGGAGAAGGGAAAGTGACCGACGTCGTGGAGCAGCGCGGCCGCAACGAGATGCTTGGCCCGCGAATCATCGAGTTCGAGGTCGCGCGCGGCCCGATCGGCGAGGCCTGCGACGGCGATCGAGTGGACAAGGCGATCGCTGCGGGCGCGGCTCTTGGGGTGGTCGTCAAGCGTGCCGAGGAAGCTGATGCGCCCGAGACGTCGCAGCCACGGGGAGCCCAGGAGTCGCTCGCTCAACCGGGACGAGACGCGAGCTCGTGCATCGGCCGCAGGATCCACGCGTGCAGCGTAGTCGGATGAAGCCGCGGAGGGTAGGCGAGGGGCGGCCTGCAGTGGCGACGCAGCACCAGCTTCGCACGCTCAAAAAAAACCGGGGACCGCTCTCGCGGTCCCCGGCCGGCCTCCTTCCAGGCGCGGTCTATTCGACCGCGCGCCATCGATTCGCGGGCAGACCCGCGGGCAAAGACCTCAGGGCCGCCAAGGGCCCTAAGGTCCTGCCGAATCGATGGAGCACGCCGTCACGGCGTGGCACACGGCGCTCAACGCCACGTGCCACGATCACGCTGCACTGGTGCACGATCTGCGCACCAGCCCGTTCGGCGCGACCACGCAAGCCCGATGGGAGCATTCGTCCATGGCAGCGGCCCTCACCGACATCCTTGTGATGTCTTTGCGATTGCGCTGACTGCTTCAAAGTCCTTCTCTTTGAAGCACCTCGATTCGAGGCACGGTGCGAACGTCCACGCCCGAGACGCGATGCGAACTGCGGCGTGCAGCTTGCTTCGGGTGTCGAGTTTGCCGTGGCTGTCGTCATCGTTGTGAGTGGCTCGACCTCGAGCCGTTGGAGAGCGTACTCAGATCGCCCGCGCCTGTCGACGATCGTGCAAGCACAATTGTTCAAGCCGACCGAGCGCGCCGACCACCGACGCGATGGCTCGCCCGGTCGCGAGGTCAGGCGTCCACCGAGTCGCACCGCATCGCTCGCCGCACGCGTGTCCGCCAACGCGTTTTCAGTGGATCAGCCCGCCGGCTCAAACGCAGACTGATGCGTGGCGATTTCGTGCGACGGCGGCCCGCAGACGGTGCTCCGTCACAGATCTCGTTGACTCGCTACGCGGACTGCTTGCGTGCACGACTCTCTTGGCGGGCGAGTCGTTCCTTGGTCCCAGCTTCGAGGGCCTCAAGTTCGGCACGAAACTTGCCAAGCTCGGACTCAAGGCGCTGCGCTCGAAGCTCTGTCAGACCGCTGATGTCGGGGAGCAGCGAGGCCAACTTCCGCGCGAGGCCGCTTGCGCGGGCGATCACTGCGAGTTCTTCGGCGGCCGGCAGCTTGGGGAAGAACACCGAATCGAAGCGCTTGCGCAGCTCTGCGACCGGCTGGCCTTCTTCGAAGACCGCGTGCTGGAGCTCGCCCATTTCCGAGGGATTGACGCGCGGAGGCGGCAGCTTGGCGGACTTCGCTTTGCGGGCCGCACGGCTACGATCGGCCGAGATCGTGGCATTGCCCGGCTTGTCTTCGGGCAGGTCCTTGGCATCGCGACCCTCGTCGTCGAGATCGTCCTCGTCGGAGGGGTCTCGGGTAATTTTTGCCAGATAGCTCACGGCCTCAATCGAGGGGATCGTTCGCGCGATCCCGTCTCGGGACAGGACGTCAGGCGCTTGGCGGTCGTTCGTGGAGATCGACACCATAAGCTTGTCGACCTTGGCGCGTTTGAGCGTCAGTTCCTGCGAGCAATAGCTGTGGAAGTCGTCGTAGCCCCAGGTCTGGAAGCGGCGCTCGCGGCGGATCTTGACCAGGCTCTCGGCGAGCTCGAGCCACGAGCGTCGAAAGCTCTGTGCACGCCGAACAGCCTCAAGGCGGGTCGGGTCTCCTCCGGTGCGCTCCAACAGAACTGCGAGTTCGTCGAGCTTGCGTTTGCTCTTCGCCACGGCGGCGGGGTATAGCACCGGGTCGGGCGCGGTGATACGGTGCCACCCCGAACAGGCGACGGCGCAACGGCGACTCGCTCAGCGCATCCGCCACCGTTCGAAGAAACGCCTCGCAGACACGCACTCGCAGACATGCTCGCGCACTGCCTCCTCGCCGGAATCCTTGCCGGAACCATCGCACTCGACCCGCCGGGTGTTGGTCGTCGAGTCACCGACGCTCCGGGTGTTGCCGCGCAGCATCTCGTTGAGGTCGAGGGTCCCCGATCGAGCGATCACGAAACTCCCAGCGCCTCGACAAGACCGATCAAGTCGACGGACGAGTTGCTGTCGCCGTCGATCGCCACCTCGCAATCGCAATCGCACCTGCGCGCCTCTCGTCGTCTGCGCACTGCGCTGCCTGGCCTGAGCGGGCGCGACCAAAGCGTTGCGCGCGACGGCGAAGGCCGCGAGCAAGATGACGACGGCGCATCGCCACAACTCAGCGCCGGTGCGACCTCGTACGCACGTTGGAATGCTCGATCCGCGATCGCCAGCCGATTGCAAGGTGCCGATGAGCCGCCTGCGCAGCAGCCCAATGCGCCCAGCGCGACTGATGTCTCCGACCTCTCTTCAAGAGCAGAGCAGGCGCAGGAGCAGCGGCGCGGCGACCCAGAGTCTGTGCCCTTGTGGATGGAGGAGGGCGCAGCGCTGGAAGCCCTCGGAGATCTTGCCGGGGCCATTGCCGCCTACGAGCAGGCACGCGGGCTTCTCGTCGCCCAGATCGAGCCCGACGGGGCCTCGCCCGACTCCGCTGCCCTTGGCGAGATCGACGCGAAGCTTGAAGCGCTCCGGGAACGCGCACGCGGAATCGTCGAGGACGAGCCGGAGTCCACGCATCGACAGCGCCTGGATGACGAACGCGCTGCGCGACTCGCCGAGCGCAACCCCAAAGGTCCGGTCGACGAAGCCCCCGCCGATCCGCCCAAGAAGGAGCGTATCGTCAAGAAGTGGTACTTCTGGGTGACGATCTTGGCGATTACGGCGTCCGGTGCCGCTGTGACGGGCATCGCGATTCAGGCCGCGCGGCAAGATCGGCTTGATGATCTTGACCGTTCCGCCCCCTTGGGCGCGGGCGGTGGCGCTTCGCTTGCCCCGGCGGAACGAGCTGCGCTGCTTCGGTTCTAGATCTAGTTTTTGCTCAGGGGCGCCGCGGCGATGACATCGGAGGACACGATCTCGCAGCGCAGATCGCCTCGACGACGGTGTGCGGCTCCGCTGCGAGCGCAACATCGCACGCCAAGTGGGCGTCGGCTGTGCGGGAGCGCGTGCTTGGTCGCGCTTGGCTGCGGAGCGCCGACTCCGATCGCCGTGACGGATCGCGTGGTGGATCGCTCTTCCGAGGAGGCATCCAGTCTGCCAGCCGAGCCGATCGGGGCTTGGCGACTCGACGATCAATGGATCGGTGACAATGGCCTTGTCATCGATGGTGTCACCGTGTCGCCCGCGGAGGTCATCGCCGGCGAGTCGCTGCGAGTCGAGGGGCAGGTACATGGTCTGGGCCGCGGATGCGAGCTGGAGATCATCGTGATCCCCAGTCGTCCGCAGTCCCGGCAAGACATCTGGCGCGGCCCCGGCTCCGCAGCCAATCGCACGGACGAGGGTGGGGCCGACCCGCGTACAAGCTCGGCCCTTGCTGTCGTCGAGGGGGAGACTTTCCAAGCGACGATCGAGGTCTCCCCCGAGATCCTTGGCGGCGCGGTGGTCGTGGAGCTCGAGCATCGATGCGCGCGCGCGATCCGGCCCTTTCATGGAGGACCGCGGCGCGAGCTGGTCGTCCATGATGCGCTCGTCGAAGGGGCGCACGCGGTGCTGGCGATGCTCCCCCTCTCGCGGCGTCCCCGAGTCATTGCGGTGGTGCGAAGCGACGCGGCGCTGGCCGCTGACGGGGTCTTGGATGAGCCCGTGTGGCAGCAGGCTCCACGCTACCGCCTGGTCGACTCGCTTGATGGCGAGCCGATGCACGACGACGGACAGGTGACAACTGTCCGATTTGCGTGGACCGATGAGGCGCTGTGGCTTGCCGCCGAGCTTGGGGATCGCGATCTCTGGAGCGAGTTTGAGCGAGACGATGACAATCTCTGGGAAAAGGACGTGATCGAGTGGTTCGTCCAGGGTCGGGAGGGGACGGCGTACCTCGAGCTCCAATTGTCACCGCGAGGCCGTCGCTTTGATGCGCGTTGGGCCAGACGACGCGAAGAACAGGAGGACTGGGATGGCCCCTGGCGCTCGGGGATCGACGTGCGAGGCACCATCGACGAACCCAAGGATCAAGACGGTGGGTGGAGCGCCGAGCTCGCGGTGCCGTGGTCCGCGCTGCAAGCGACTCTTGTGCTTCCGGGCAAGGTCGCACCGGGGCTGACCCTGAGAAGCAATGTGTATCGCATGGACGCGGTTCGCGGACCGAAGGGGAAGACGGGCGTCAAGGGGAGCGCGCTCGGGCCCACATATGTGCCAGACTTCCACGCTCTCAAAGATGCGCCCGTCCTTCGACTTGAACCTGCGTCGACGTCCTCGCCCTAGCGCCGTAGAGGCGCGCAAGCAGCCCGTGCGCGATGCTCTGGCAACTTGTGTCCTCGCTGCGCTCGTGTTGGTTGGGGCGTGCGTACACGAGGGTGGCGACGGGTCGAGTAGCTCGCGTTCCCATGGCGGCCGGCGCGGTGGCGGTGTCGAGATCAAGAGCGTGAGTCTGACGATGCCGCGCGCGCCCGTGCCCGAGTACTCGTCCGCGAGTGTTCCCGTCGATGGCGCTCGCGCAGCGACTCCGGCGGGGCAGTCGCTGGATAAGGCGGTGCGGGCGGCCGGCTTCACGGTCGATCCCGCGCTCTCTCGCGTTGCCGAGGATCTTGCCGCATCGATCCCCTCGCGGAACGAGTTGCCACCGGCGCTGGTGGACGTCTTGATGTGGTCCGCGGGACTGACCGATCCGCCGCCCAGCATCATCGTGATCGAGCTCGACAGCGTCGTCTGCACGAAGGATGCCCCCCCCTCGGAAGGCTGCCAGCAGGCGATCCAATCGATGGGTTCCGAGCTGAGCTCGACGGTGAAGAAGACGGCGTCGTCGCGCGTCGGCGCCGGCGTGGGCTTCTTGCCCGATGGCAAGAGCCGCTTGATCATCGCGCACCTCAACCGTTCGTTTGAGATCGAAAAACTCCCGGTCTCGATGAGCCTGGGGACCCAGACCTCGATTCGGGGGACGCTGCTCGGCGGACGCGGCGAAGTTCGCGTGGAGGTCATCGACCCGGTCGGAACGGCTCGCGCGCTCAAGTCCAAGCTGGGCGCGGGCGGCCGGCTTGAGATCCCATTCGCATGCGTGTCGCCCAAGGGCGCCCACAAGGTTGAGATTCTCGCGACGGGCTCGCACGGTCCCGAAGTCGTCGCCAACTTCCCGGTCTACTGCGGCGCAGAGCCCCCACGGGTGCTCAGCTACGAGACCGAGTCGCTTGACCCGAATATCACGATCGACGAGGTCGCCCAGGCCAACTTCGACTACCTCAACGCCGAGCGCAAATCGAAGGGACTACCGCCGCTGATCTGGGACGACAAGATCAGCGCGATCGCACGCGGGCATTCCAATGACATGGTGCGCAGCGGCTTTGTTGGCCACGTCTCGCCGACGACGGGCGACGTTGCGCAGCGCTTTCGCACGGCGAAGATCGAGAGCGTGGTGACGCGTGAGAACGTTGCGCGCGGCTACGGGCCCAAGGGCATCCACGAGAGCCTCATGAACAGTCCGGGACATCGGGTGAATCTCCTTGCGCCCGACGTGACGCACGTGGGCATTGGGGTCGCATTTGGCGAGGTGGAGGGCACCGGCAGTGCGCAGTCACGTCCAATCTTGCTGACCCAGAACTTCTACAAGCCGGTGGGTTTCGGAATTCCCCGCGATCTTCCAGGCAGCGTGAGGAACGATGTCGACGCGATGCGAAAGCGCGAGGGGCTCGCCCCGCTTCGATGGGATGATCGACTCAGCGCCATCGCGCAGCGCCGGGCCGCAGACGCCCGTGTGAAGATCGATGACGAGGCGTTCGCGATCGGCTTTCAGACCGTCGAGCACCATATCGTCTCCAGCAACGATCACAGCGCGCTCTCGGGGATCGATGTGCTGCGCGGCCGCGGAGACACGCGCAGTTGGGGCATCGGTGTGGTGGCGCGCGATGACGGCCGCTCCTTTGTCATGGTCATCGTCATCGCGGCGATGTAGTCCGGGCGCTGCGCGAGCGCCGAACCTGGTCACTGCGTCGCCAGATACATGTCCGGTGCGGCAGTTCGCGGAGGTGGTGCGCCGCCATGGGCATGTCTATAGTCGCGCGGCATGACCAAAGCGCACCCCGCCTCGCCCGCAGCTCGCCAGGACATCGTTCTCGGGGTCGTCGGAGGCTCGGGCCTCTATTCGATGCCCGGTCTCGACAACGTCCGCGAAGAATCGGTGCAGACGCCCTTTGGCGAGCCATCGGGCAACTACGTCGTCGGCGAACTGGCGCGCACCGAGGGCCGAAAGCCGGTCCGCGTCGTGTTCTTACCGCGCCATGGCGTAGGGCACGTGCTGCTCCCCAGCGAGATCAACTTTCGCGCCAACGTTCACGGCTTTAAGCAGCTCGGGGTCACGCACCTACTGAGTGTGTCGGCGGTCGGGTCGCTGCGTGAAGAGATCGCGCCCGGGCACGTGGTCACGCCGGATCAGTATCTCGACCGCACCAAATCACGAGAGGCCACCTTCTTTGGTGGTGGCGCCGTCGCGCATGTGCAATTCGGCGAGCCGACATGTGCCGCGTTTCGTGGCCGCGTGGGTGCAGCCTGTCGCGCGGAAGGGGCGACGCTGCACGACAAGGGCACCTGCATCGTGATGGAAGGACCGATGTTCTCCACTCGTGCGGAGAGCGAGTTCTATCGCAGCCTTGGCGCGCACGTGATTGGCATGACGGCACTGCCCGAGGCCAAGCTCGCACGGGAGGCCGAGATCGCGTACGCCATGCTCGCCCTGAGTACCGACTACGATTGCTGGCGCGTCGGCGAGGAAGAGGTCTCGGTCGAGGGAGTCGTCGCCGTGATGAAGAAGAACATTGAGTTGGCGCAACGCGTCGTTGCCCGGGTTGCGCGAGAGCTTCCCGAGCACGAGCGGGAGCTGCCTTGGCCACGCGCGTGCGAGCACGCGTTGATGACCTCGCGCGAGCTCATCCCCGCAGTGACGCGCGCGCGGCTTGACCTCATCGTCGGCCACTACCTCGAGCGCGGGCACTGACGCTCAGGGCGCCGGTCGCAGGCGTCGCAGGGGTCGCGCCCGAAGATCGGTGTCTTGATCGCTGGCTTGATCGCTGGCTTGAGGTGGCGCTCGCGTGGATTTGCGCGCCACGACGGCGCTCACGGCATTCGCACGACGGGGCCGCTCGCGGGGAGGGTGCGGCGGGAGGCGCGTGTGTTTGCTCGCGCTACCACACTTGTGAGCCGGGCCCGTGCCGGGGCAGCATCGGCGGCACGACGACGCGTTGTGGAGAGCCAGAGACAAGCCACCGCAACCCGCCGGCAAGAGAGCATCATGAACACGCAGCAAGCAGTTTCCCCGGTTGTCGTTGTCGGTAGCGTGGCGATCGATTGGATCATCACTCCCCGAGCAGAGCGCAAAGAGAGCGTGGGCGGATCGGCCACCTTCTTCTCTTTCGCAGCGGCGCCATTTTGTCCGGTTCGACTCGTGGGCGTGGTCGGTGGCGACTTCCCCAAGACAACGATCGATGACCTCCGTGAGCACGGCGTCGACACCGAGGGACTTGAGGTCATCTCGGAGGGGCTGACGTTCCGCTGGAAGGGCCGCTACCACGAGAACATGAGCAGCCGCGACACGCTCGAGACCCACCTCAACGTGTTTGAGAGCTTCCGCCCCAAGTTGCCCGAGTCGTACCGCAATGCGCGGCACCTCTTCCTCGCCAACATCCAGCCCGACTTGCAGCTCGATGTGCTTGGTCAGATGAACCAGCGGCCCGACTTTGTCGCGATGGACACGATGAACCTGTGGATCGATATCGCCGGCGACTCGCTGCGCTCGGTGCTCGCCAAGGTGGATTGCCTGCTGCTCAACGAGGAAGAGGCGCGCCAGCTCTCGGGCTGCGACAACCTGGTTCGCGCCGCGCGTGACATCCAAAAACTCGGCCCCACAGTGGTCGTGATCAAGCAGGGCGAGTACGGAGCCTTGATGTTTGGCGCGGACGGCGATGTCTTCTCCGCGCCCGCGCTCCCGCTGGAGTCGGTGTCCGATCCGACGGGCGCGGGCGACTGTTTCGCCGGTGGCTTCATGGGCGCGGTCGCGAAGACGGCCGGCAAGCCCAACGGCGCCCAACTTCGCGGCGCGGTGATGTGGGGCTCGGTCATGGCCAGCTACTGCGTCGAGGCCTTCTCCTACGACGCCCTCAAGGACCTGCCCAAGCCCTCGATCGTGGAGCGCTACGAGCGGTTCGTGAAGCTCGCCGACTTTCCGCGGGGCTAGCACGCCGTCGAAGAACCCCGCGCGGCGCATGGCCGCGCACTCACCATGCAGCCCTTTGTTGCTCGTTGGTCACGTACGCCCAGTACGCTCCCTCCTCGCGCCTCGGTCTGCATGGCCGCGCACTCACCATGCAGCCCCTTTGGCCGTTGGTGAGGTTCGGCCGATGCTCTCTCTCCGAGCGCTTCGTTCTGCATGGCGAGCGCTCGTCGGTGCACTCCATGGGGCCCTTGGACAGCCTGCCCGTGTGGCGCCCGTGCGGGGTCCAATTCGCACGGCACGGGCCGCGTTCCCTGCGCCTTAGCTGATTCGAGGCTCACCGACGAGATTGGGGACCAGTGGCTGTGCCCAGAGCCTCCAGAGGACCCCAGCATACGATCTCGATGGACATGGAGGCATTCTCGCTCGGTGGAGCGCCCGCGAAGCGCGAAATAGAGCAGCGGGTGGATCCTCGGCCGGGTCCGCGTTCGCCGGCAACAGAGGGCCGCTCGCTTCGCTTGGCCGGATTTCGCCGAATTCAGCGGCCTGGCGCCGCTCAGGCGGAAACGCTGAATGGGCCGGAGGCGGGCGCTGGAGCCCGCCTGTCGGGATTGCTTGGCGCTGGCGGGTACATCCGTACAGCAGATCACCAGGCGAGGCACAGGGGCCCATGCACGGCAACTTTCGCACACGCGACGGTGTGACCTGACCGCTGATCGCGCTACGGGCCAATCTCGGATTCTTGTTGTAGGTTCCGCAACCCGACCACCCTGAGGTGACCGCCTTTCGCGGTCGCCCTGCGCGGCACGAGCGAACAAATGGATTTCAAGGCGAGCCTCGAGGACAAGAGCATCAGCGACGCCCCCGGCGAGACCCTGCGTCCCGTCACACCCAAGCGACCCACGTCTGGTGGGTCGGGTGAGGAGGAGGCGGAGGAGAGTGCCAGGGGAGTCGATCCTCTGCGCATGTACCTGCGCAAGATGGGGCGCATCTCGTTGCTGACGCGCGAGGGCGAGGTTGAGCTCGCCAAGCGTATCGAAGCGGGCGATGTCGCGATGAAGGACAAGCTCTTCTCGAGCCCCGTGGCGATCGAGTACGCGCTCGAACTGCTGCGCCGACTTGAGCGCGGCCAGGCGCGCGCGCGCGAGTACCTGGTCGTGGCCGGCGCGAATGATCTTGCAGAGGGCGAAGAGTCTGCCGACGCGGCGAAGGCTGCGATTGCGCTGCTTCGCACCAAGGTGGAGCGACTGCGCCGTCCCGCACGCGAGTATGTGCGTTGTTGCGAGCAGCTTGCCATGGCCCATGGCCAGGCGCTTGCTGCCGACGTTGTGGTGACGCTTCGCGCCGAGCTCGACGGAGCGCGGGCCGAAGCTGCGGGCATCATCGGCAAGATGCCGCTGTCGCGCAAAGCGATCGGCGAGATGCTTAATGAGCTTGAGACGCTTGCCGCGCGCGCGCGCAAGCTTGGCGAGGAGATTCAGCGCTGCGAGCGTCGTGCGGGCGTCTCGCTCGATGAGCTGCGCTCCATGGTGCAGGCGAGTGCCGGCGATCCGGCCGCCGAGTTCCGACTCTGCCGCCAGCTCGGCCTGCACGAGAGCGAGCTGCACGAGTTGCTGCGCCGTTCCGACGGTCCGCAGCAGGCGCTTGCTGACCTGATGCGCGAGCACGGAGCCAACGCCGACCAGCTGCTTGAGACCTGGCGTACGGTGAACTACGCCCGCAATGTCGCAGAGAGGGCCAAGGCCGAACTCATCGAGGCGAACCTTCGCTTGGTCGTTTCGATCGCGAAGCGCTACGCGAACCGTGGCCTGCAGTTCCTCGACCTGATCCAGGAGGGCAACCTCGGGCTCATGCGCGCGGTCGAGAAGTTCGAGTATCGCCGCGGTTACAAGTTCTCGACCTACGCGACCTGGTGGATCCGTCAGGCGATCACCCGCGCTATCGCGGATCAGGCCCGCACGATCCGCATCCCGGTCCACATGATCGAGAGCATCAACAAGATGGTGCGCACGCGACGACAGCTGGTCCAGGCGCTTGGCCGCGAGCCGACACCTGAGGAGATCGCAGAGGAGATGTCGCTGCCGGTGGACAAGGTCCGCAAGGTCCTCAACATCATCAAGGATCCGGTCTCCCTGGAGACACCGATCGGTGAGGACGGAGACTCCCTCCTCGGAGACTTCATCGAGGACACCAATACCCCGTCGGCGACCGAGCACATGGCCGGTGGTGCCCTTGCCGATCACACCCGCCGCGCACTTGCCACGCTCACGCCGCGGGAGGAGAAGGTGCTCCGCATGCGCTTTGGTATCGGCGAGGCAGAGGAGCGCACGCTCGAAGAGGTCGGGCGCGACTTCGCGGTCACGCGCGAGCGCGTCCGCCAAATCGAGGCCAAGGCGCTCGGCAAGCTCCGTCGCCACGATGGCGCGATTGGACTCCGCACGCTCATCGACGAGTAGACCGAGGCCAGGCCGGGGCTGCCTAGGTGGGCTCGGCCGTCGGCTTTGCGTACAGGCCGATACGAGCAAAGCCCAGCACCAGCGGTAGCAGGGCGCCTGCACGCAGTCCCCACACGGCCAGTGGGGCGCCCGCGGATTGGATGGCCACGTAGATGGCGAAGGGGATCCACGCGACCGCGACCAGCCACGACGCGCTGCCCAGCACGGTCCGCAGCGGCTGCGACAGCACCGAGCGACCGGCGTCGAGCACGATCCGGGGATGGAAGCGACCGCGCTGGCCGCTGACACTCCGCTCCGCCGCCAGCGCGCGCGCCTCATCCAGTACCGCGACGGTGCCGAGCCACAGCGGCAGCACGACCAGAGCTGCGATGACCTTGCCGTTGGCCGGCGTGATGCCGACGATCACGAGCAGGACGGCGCGTAGCACCCCGACGTAGATCGTCTGCACGACCATCGGCAGAAACGTCATCCAGGTCCGAGCAGAGACAGCTCCCACGCTGCGCTGGCCTGCCATGACGGCGTAGGCGATCGGCGTGCCGACCAACCACAGCACGGCCCCCAACACCATCGATGCGCGCACTGCAGAAGCGATCGCCGCCGCGACCGCCGGCTCTTCCGTCAAGAGTTCCAGGCTAGCAGCGAAGAGGTGACCGTCGGCAGCACCGATGTAGCCCCGCATCCCTGCGGCTGCGGTCGCGGCGACCTGCATCCCGCCATGCAAGGCGATCACCAACGACACGACCCACCACGCGAGGATCCACGCGCGCGCGTTCCAAACGCGACCGGTGACTTCGGAGAGGCTCATGGTGCGAGCGCCCCCATGAGCGCGAGTGAGACGCCTTCGGAGGCGCCCGACATCGCGCGGCTGACGTTGTCGCCGCCGTCGGAGCGCCCGCGGGCGTTGCGTACGTTGTTGTTGCGGCGAAACTCGAGCACGAGCTTGCTGCTCGGATCGATGACGGCTCTTTTCACGCGCCGACCGGGAAACACGAGCGTGACGTGCTCGTCCTCGCCGTCCCAGAGCTTGAGCTCGGGTTCCCCCTCCTTGAACTCGACCAGGATCTCGACAGGCACGCGGAAGTCACCCTTGCGCGTGACGACGACGACGCCCTCGACGTCTTTGTCGTCCAGCTTGTCGACCTTGCCGGTCTCACGGTCGCCAGCCTTGGTCTCCGTCAGCGGTCCCAACGCGAGCGCGGCCTCTTGCGCGCCATCGGCCGGGCGGTGCCAACCAGCAGCTCCGATCGCCGCGCGCGTGAAGACGCTGCGCAGCTCGAAGTCCACGACCGCCGTGCTTCGCAGCGCTTGATCGAAGAAACGCGGGAGATCCAGGTAGACCTCGGCGTTGTGGCCGTCGCTGCCGCCGCCACCGAGGAGGACGCGATCGCCCAGCTTGCTCGTAAAGGCGGCCTCGAGCCAGTCGCCCGTAGGATGGCGAAAGCGTGCACGCGCGGCGTAGTCGGCGATGCACTCGTCAAAGCGCTCCGGGCCAAGCAGCCCGCGAAGCGTTCGCATGACCCCTGCGGTCTTCTGATACACGATTGCGCCGTAGCTGCCGATGTCCTCGCGAAACGCGCTGGCCGGCTGGTCGATCGGATCGAGGGTACTGGCGCTTGCGAGGCTGAGCCGAACCGTGTCGTTGATCGTGAGCTTGTGGCCCAGGAGGACCACCATCGGCGCGTCGTCGCCGAAGGTGTCCTCATAGACCTGCATGTTCGAGTAGCTGTTCATGCCCTCGTCGAGCCAGGGCTGCTTGGATTCGTTGCTGGCAAAGAGCCCCTGAAAGTATTGATGTCCGAACTCGTGGACCGTGGTGAAGAGCCCACTCAAGCGCTCTTCGAGGATCCACTTGGGGATCAACGGCATCGGCGCGATATCGGAGGTGGTGTACAGCGTGGGATACTCCATACCCCCGGCACCCTCGGCGTCTTCGGGCACATGCACGATCGTGATCGTGGACCACGGATACGGCCCGTAGCGCTTTTGCATGCTGTCGAGCGTGGCCTTCTGGATCTCCAGGTGGGCCGACGCGTCTGCTGCGTGCTCTTTCAGGATCAACTGACGAATGCGGATCCCATCGTGCGAAGCGGTGTGGACGAGGTAGTGCGGGCTCGCGACCCAAGCGAAGTCGTGCACCATCTGCGCGCGGTAGTGCAGCGTCTTGCGACCCTCATCGCCGGGGAGTTCTTCGACCAGATAGCCACTGGCACCGACGACCTGATTCGACGCGACGTCGAGCGTGACGTCGTAGTCGCCAAAGTCGGAGTAAAACTCGTCGTTGAGCGTGAAGGTGTGGGCCTGCCAGCCGCCTTCTTCCTCCAGGACGCCGATCTTGGGAAACCACTGCCCGACCATGTGGAAATCCTCCGCATGGCCCGTTCGCGCGAAGACACGGGGCAGTCGCGTCGTGAACTCGATGTCGACCACAATCGATTCGCCGGGTCCAACGGGCGCGTCCAAATCGACGGTCATCGTGGTCGGATCCGCGTCTTCCCGAAACTTCAGCGGCGTGCCTTCTCCCTCAAGCTTGTCGAGTTGGGCGACGACGGGGACCTCGACCTTACTTTTGCTGCGGAGACGCACGCTGTGCACATCGACGTATCCCCAGCCGCCCTCCTCGAACTCCTGCCCTCGGTGCCGGCCACGAGACTCCTTCATCCACTCGGTGTCCGAGGCGCGAAAGGCGTTCATGTAGAGGTGGAATGGGAGCTGGCTGACCGTTCGTGCGGTCCGGTTTCTCCAGACCATGCGCACCCGCCCCTCGACCGTGTGCTCCGCGTCATCGAGGCGCGCGTTGATCTGGTAGTCGACGACCGCCGCGTCCTCGGGCACCTCGCCGCGTTGCTCGGGGGGCCGTAGCCCGCTGGTCGGCTCGGCCACGTCTTCGCTCGGCGGCAAGCCCGGGCTGTCGCAGGCGCAGGCGAGTGCGATCATCGCGATACCGAATGCGGGCCACGCCCGTAACTCCGGCCGCCGCTCCACGCGAAGGCCGGGCGTCGCATCTCGGGGCTTGTCCCCTGAGCCGACGGCGCAGACGAGGTCGGTGACTTGAGAGCTCATGTCGTTCAGGGAGCGCGGCGCGGCAAGCCTAGGGGGAGTAGGGGGGCGGATCAACTTGCAAGGGCGCGAAGTCCTCATGGACCGCATACGCATGCGATAGGTTTCGGTGCATCTTCGCGCTCAGGTGCGAGAAGCCTCTCGCACGACTAAGCTGCGCGGCGATGGAGCTTGACTGCATCGATGAGGCGAGGCTCCTGGCGAGCGCGGTCCAGCTTGGGGAGTGCATTCGCCCTGGCATCGTGTTGTGCCTCTGGGGAGCGATGGGAGCCGGAAAAACCACCTTTGCACGGGGGCTGGCTGCGGGAATGCGCGTTGACCGGGCGGACAGAGTTCAGAGCCCGACCTATGCGATCGCGGCGACGCACGAGGGGCCCTTGCCGCTAGTTCACATCGATCTGTATCGGCTTGGCGAGCAGACGACATCGAGTCATGGCGATGCGGATGCCAGCGCACATGGAGCGCTTGTGGTGACGCCGGGCAATCGGGCAGCGGCGTCGATTAGCGCTGGATTTGAGAGCCTGGGTCTCGAAGACGTCGACGCATTTCCCCGCGCCGACGCCGTCACTCTCGTGGAGTGGCCCGGCTATCTTCCAAGTCTCCCAGAGGAGCGAATCGACATTGAGCTGCGCTACGCGGACGACGGCGCGGCCCGCTCGTTGCGTGCGCTGGCCCATGGGCCGGCGAGCACCGAGGTACTCGCTATTTGGACCCGTACCGCTACAAGGGGGGCAGCGACGTGAGGCGAGCTTCCCAACCAGAGATGTTCGTCACCGTTGCGCACGGCAGTGAGCCCGTGCTGGTCGAGGAACTCGCGTCCCTCGACATCGTGGCGACGGCCGGGCGCGGCGGCGTCCGAATTGCGGTCGATTTGGAGAGTGCCTATCGCATCTGCCTGTACTCGCGGGTGGCCGGTCGGGTGTTGCTGCCGCTGGGAGAAGTGCCCGCCGGCGACGCCGAGCAACTCTACGAAGGCGCGCTCGCGGTCGAGTGGGAGACGGTGCTGGCGCCCGAGGCGACCTTCGCGGTGTACGTCGAGGGCAGCAACGATGAACTGAGGCACTCGCAATTCACCGCACTTCGCATCAAGGACGCGATCGTGGATCGACTGCAGTCCGAAGGTCGTGCGCGTCCCGTTGTTGACGCCGAGTCACCCGATCTGTCGATCTTTGCGCGCGTCGATCAGTCGCGGGCCTTTCTGATGATCGACCTGTCGTCGGGCGGCTTGCATCGACGTGGGTATCGGGGGGCGACCGGTGCCGCACCGATCCGCGAGAACGTCGCGGCGGCGCTGCTTTGGCGCGCCCGTTGGCCCGCGGCCTGCGAGCGGGGCGAGCACTTTGTCGATCCCATGTGCGGATCGGGCACGATTCTGATCGAGGCGGCTGCGATGGCGCTGCGCGCCGCGCCTGGCATCGGGCGGCCCTGTCCATCGCCGGGCTATCTGCAGAGCGATCGCGAGCTCTGGGGGCGGCTCCAGGCACAGGCGGTGGCAGAGCGTCAGCGCGCGTATGCGGGCAAGATCCTTGGGTTTGATCGCGATCCCCACGCGGTGGCGCTCGCGCTGGAGCATGTGAAAGCCGCCGGTTTCGATGGCATGGTCGAAGTCAGGGTCGCCGAGCTGGCCGAGTTGGGGCCGCAGGGGACGGGAGGCTTGCTCGCGACCAACCCCCCGTACGGCGAGCGGCTGGGCGGAGGAGAGGACCTTCATGCTCTGTACGCGCTCCTTGGAGAGCGACTACGTGCCCACTACTTGGGTTGGAGCGCAGCGGTCATGGTTGCACAGCCCAGTCACGGGCTCGCGATGGGCCTGCGAGCTCGTCGGCGCTTTCCGCTCAAGAACGGCGCGATCGATACCCAGCTGCTCTGTTTCGATCATCTCACCGAGCGCGACGTTGAGTCAAAGCGCCAAGAAGAGCGCGAGCAACGTCGGGCTGCCGCGCTTGAGACCCCGCAGGCGATCGCATTTCGCAACCGACTGCAAAAGCGGGCCAAACACCTCACCGGCTGGGCCAAGCGAGAGGACACCGACGCGTACCGCGTGTACGACTGCGATCTTCCGGACTACGCGGTCAGCGTCGATCGCTACGGTGACCACCTCGTCATTCAAGAGTACGAAGCGCCCGCCGAGATCCCTGCGGACGAGGCCCGTGCCCGGTTGGGCCAGGCTGTGGCATTGAGCGCAGACGTGCTCGGGGTCGAACGCGAGCGCATCGTCGTCAAGCGTCGGATTCGACGCCGCGCGGGCGAGCAACACGAGAAGTACGATGCGACTGGCGAAGAGATCGAGGTGCACGAAGGGGACGCGCGCATTCTGGTGAATCTGCGCGACTACGTCGACACCGGACTTTTTCTCGATCATCGCGGTGTCCGCCGCGAGCTTCGCAAGCTCGCCAAGGGCGTCGAAGCGCTCAACCTCTTCGCCTACACCGCCACTGCGACGGTGCATATGGGTCTCGGCGGCGCCACCCGAACTACGAGCGTCGATCTCTCCAACACCTACACTGCCTGGGCCGAGAGAAACCTCGGGCTCAATCGGCTGGTCTCCGCCAAGCATCGCGTCGTGCGTGCGGATTGTTTGGACTGGCTTGAGGACGCCGTGGCCCGTCGCCTGCGCTTTGGCCTGATCTTTGTCGATCCCCCGACCTTTTCGACGAGCAAAGCGATGGCGAGCACCTTTGACGTGCAACGCGACCACAATGGGCTGTTGTCACGCTGCGTGACCCTGCTCGCCCCCGGCGGCGACCTGGTGTTCTCCACGAACTTGCGCAGCTTCAAGCTCGATCCGCGTTGGCGCGATGGCTCGCAGGGGGTGGCGCTGGAAGACTGGACCGCGCGGACCTTGCCCGAGGACTTCTCCAGGGATCCGAAGATTCACCAGGTGTTCCGGCTGAAACGAGTACCCGGGCCGACTGGCTAGCAGCGGGCCCGGGTCAGCATGTCCAAGGGGCAAAGCCCTCGCGACGCTGCGTGACGGCGAGACGCCTAGCCGACGGGCGGAGGCGGCGGCTCAGAGATGATCGCGGCACCCGAGCCGCCCGGATAGCCGTAGCTCACGTATTGGTCGTAGCCGATCGAGATGATGCCAAAGGGCATCTCACTGTTGATGTAGTGGGATCCCGGCTGAACCAGTACGCGCGCGCCCTCGTAGCTGACGCCGTCGAACACACCGATCGGGATGAAGGTCGCGCTTACCGCCGCGCCATCAAGAGAGATAACCGCGCCTGCGGGACGGATCACCATCACGTAGTGAAAGTCGTAGCCATTGGGCGCCAAGAACACGTACTCGTTTTGGAACTGCTCGACCGAGGGGAGGAGAATCATCGCGGGATCGCCGTACTCGCGCAGGGGATCGATCGCTTGCGAACTCAACAGGAACTGCGTGACCGTGAAGGACTTGGTGTCATCGAGACTCGACACCACGAAGGGCTGCGTGCTCTCAAAACGCACGGTTTGTCCGGCGTTGATTGTGGTTGGGGCGCCGGCGGGGGCCGAGGGTGAGTAGCTCAGCTGCGTGCCATCAAACGCGCCGGTGATCCGGTAGCCCGCGGGATCGATCGCGTTGGCGTTCATCGGCTGCGGCGGCGGGAAGGCGGCGTAGGCCTTGCCCCAGGCGACCAGAGGGAGCATCTGATGCTCGATGTGGTCCGCACAGCAGGCGCCAGGCTGCGGTTCGATGGTCGCAACGTTGCCGGAGAACACGGCCACGGGCTTGTCCGCGATCACGCGAAGCCCCGACAGGTTGCCTTGACCTGCGGGGCCCGGGAAGATCGCGCCGGTGGAGATGACCGTGTAGACCTGACCGCGGTTGATCACGACGTCGGTGGTCGGGCCGGGGTAGAGCGCCGTGGGGGTGAACACGTCCACGGTCGTGCCGTCTTGGGTTCCGACGATCGACACGAACGCGCCAGCATTGTCTTGCGTGGACGCGGTCCCGAGGAACAGTCCGTCACCGGTGACAGCGACATAGTCGTTGGAGAGCGCGTGCTGCGGGAAGACCAGCGATGCGTCGTTGGAGAACACATCCACGGTGTTGTCGAGCGGATTGAACTGATACACCGTGATCGGCAAGTCGCTGGTCACATGCCAGGGGATGCCGTTGAGCGTGGTGGCGCGTGCCTCGATGTTCTGCGGCGGGAGCAGGAAGGTGTAACTCGAGTCTGGGGCAACCATCGCGGTCTGCGTCACTGTGCTGCTATTGCCGGAGTAGACGTTGACCGTTGCAGGACTTGAGCCCGACGTGTTCGCCACGACGATCGCGTATTGCATGTCCTCGGGAGGGGTATCTCCCAAGGCGGCCCCATCCCAGACGTTGGGCAGGTCGACCGCCCAAAACTCGCATCCCTGATTGGAGGCATCCGCGGCCGCTTGCTCACACGGCGTGAGGTCACCGTCACCGTCGCCGTCGCCGTCGCCATCGCCATCCCCATCGCCATCACCATCGCCATCCCCATCGCCATCACCATCACCATCACCATCGCCATCACCGTCGCCGATGCCGTCGTCGGCAGCGGCGTCCGTGCCGCCGTCGTCTTTGCCACACGCGGGA
Source organism: uncultured Nannocystaceae bacterium (assembly GCA_964626165.1). Taxonomy (GTDB): domain Bacteria; phylum Myxococcota_A; class Polyangia; order Nannocystales; family Nannocystaceae; genus CAZVEM01. Next base: position 4,011 of record CAZVEM010000047.1, on the reverse strand, counting down.
ACGAGCGCGAAAAGTGGGAGCGCGAGAAGGGAGAGAACGAATTGTCTAGCGTGCATCATCCACCTACGCCGCCAGTGTGCACCTTCCAAAGCCCACATTGCAACCGAAAAGGACGGATTGCCTGCCTCACCCGAACGCCAGACGGCGTTCTTCAGCGAGAAAGAACAACGGCCACGCCTGGGCAATAAGTCGATCGGACGAGCAGCGGGCGGGACTGCGCCGGGGCGACGGGACGGCATTGCCCGGCTGCGTCCCCCGACGGCTCGATTCGGCTGGCCTAATGGCTGCGAGGACGTTGGTCTTCGCTTGAGCCGGGGCCCGCGAAGGGGTCGGATGCGGGGACCGGGCTTGTCGCCGCGATCTCATCGAGGACCTCCGCTTCGAGAGCGACCGAGTCACTGCCGACCGGTCGGCGGGCGCGGCGGACCTCACCTGCCATCACGATGCGGAGCAGTCCGGGAAGCATGAACAGCGTGAGGATGGTCGCCAAGCCGATTCCGAACACGACGACGGTCGCGAGCGGCCGTTGCACCTCGGCGCCGGCGCTGTGTGCCAGCGCCATTGGCATGAAGCCGAGCGCCGCGACGGCGCCGGTCGTCAAGACGGCGCGCATCGTATGCGCAGCGCCGTGAAGGATCGCGGACTCCGCATCCTCGCCATTTGCCGCTCGGTTGCGCACGTCGGTCGCCATGACCACGCCGTTGAGGACGGACACGCCGGCGAGCGCAATGAAGCCGACCGCGGCGGGGATCGAGAAGGACATCCCCCGGATCCACAGCCCAAGGGCGCCTCCCGTCAGCGCGAAGGGAACGGTTGCGAACACGGCGGTGGCGTAGCGGAGATCGCCAAACATCGCCGCGAGCATGAGGAAGATGATCACCAGCGCCAGGCTGGCGACCACCGCGAGCCGCTGACTCGCGCGCTCGAAGTTCTCGAACTGACCGCCCCAGCGCAGCTTGTAGCCACTGGGAAGCTCGACCTTCTCGGCCACCTTCTGCTTGGCTTCCGCAACCCAGGACACAAGGTCGCGTCCGCGGAGGTTGACCTCCACGCGAATGGTCCTCGACCGCATCTCACGGCGGATCGCGGACGGACCCTCGGCCTCGACGATGTTCGCGACCTCGGCCAGCGGAATCGGGGTGCCGTCGCTGGCGACGACAAAGAGGTCGCCAAGCGCGTCCGCCGTGGCGTTGCGCGGCGGCACGAGCAGGCGAAGACCGAATCGGCGCTGCTCCTCGTAGATCACGCCCAGGTCAACACCGACCCGGGCAGCTTGCACCGCCTGGAGGGCGTCCTCTGCTCGAATCCCGTAACGCGCGAGGCGCTGGCGATTGAGCTCCACGTTGAGCTCCGGTGCTCCAAGCATGCGCTCGACTCGAAGGTCGCCGGTGCCGTCGATGTCGGCAACGATCGCGCCGATTTGCTCCGAGAGGTCTTTGAGGGTCAACAGGTCCGACCCGTCAATTGCGATCACCACGTGGGCTCGGGACCCAGAGATCATGGAGTTGGTTCGGTCCTCGATCGGCTGTGAGACTGCGACGAAGGTGCTAGGCACCCCACCCTCGACCGCGTTCTTCAACGCGACGGCCAGCGAGTCAAGGTCGTGAGCGGTCGTCCACTCCTCCTTGGGCTTGAGGTGGACGAAGATATCCGTGTTATCCACGCCCTGCGGATCGGTCGCGATTTCCGCTCTACCCACGAGCCCCAGGGTCGTCGTCACCTCCGGGAATCCTTTCAGGATGCGTTCGGTCTCGAGGTCGAGTTCCTTCGCGCGGCTGAGGCTTACCGAGGGGGGGCGGCGCACCGCGACGATCAAGTCACCCTCGTCAATCCGCGGCACGAAGTCCGCGCCGTTCTGCAGCATCAGCATGAACGAGCCAACCACAGCAAGGCTTGCGGAACCGAGCAAACGCCAACGCCAGGCCACGGCTCGGGGCAGCGCGAACTCGAATACGCGCTCGACGTGGGAAAGCCAGCCGCCGTGGGCATTCGCCGGCGGAGGCACAAACAGCACCGTCAGCGCGGGGAAGAAGACGACAGAGTAAACCAGGGCCCCGAAGAGCGCCGCTGCCATCGTGGTCGCCATCGGCTTGAACATTTTGCCCTCGACGCCTTCCAACGCGAGGAGCGGGATGTACACCAGCATGATGATTGCGACAGCGAATGCGACAGGCCGCGCGACCGCGGAAATCGTCTCCTTAAACGCCTCGACCCGTTTTTCTCCCTGTAGCGCCGTCCCGGCCAGCGAGGCCATGACCGCCTCGAGCATCACGACGGGACCGTCCACGAGGAAGCCGAAGTCAATCGCCCCCAAGCTCATCAGGTTGCCCTGCGTGCCCGTCAGCAGCATGCCGAAGATCGCGATCGCCATCGACGCGGGGATGCCAACGACGACCACAAGCGCGCCTCGAATCGTTCCGAGGAAAATCGCCAGCACGACGAAAACAACGATGGCGCCTTCTACGAGGTTTCGGAGAACGGTCGCAATGGTGCGCTCGACGAAGTCTGCGCGGTCGTAGATGATCTGAATCTCGACGCCAGGCGGCAAGTCCTTCTGGATCTGATCGACGCGATCCTTGACGGCGTAGATCACATTGCGGCTGTTGCTGCCAAGCAGCATCAGGACGCACCCCATGACCGCTTCGCCTTCGCCGTCACGGGTGATCGCCCCGTATGGTAGCGCAGCACCTATCTTGACTTGCGCAATCTGCCGAATCAACACTGGTGTGCCGCGTTCGTCGACCGAAACCACGACGTTCTCGATGTCCGTTTCACCCTTCAGCAAACCGACGCCGCGTAGTGTCAAAGCCTCTGAACCACGTTCAAGGTAGCCGCCGCCAACGTTGACATTTGCGCGCTCGACAGCCTCCTGAACATCGCTGATCGATAGCCGATAGGCGTGCAGTCGAGTTGGATCGACAACGACGTGGTACTGCTTGAGACGCCCCCCCATCGTGTTGACTTCGATGACGCCGGGGATGCCGCGCAACCGCGGTACGATCTCCCAATCGAGGATCGTACGTAGCTGGCTCGGGGAGTGATGGGGTGACTTGACGACGAAGTAAAAGATTTCGCCGAGGCCGGTCGAAAGTGGTCCTAGCTCGGGAGTCGAGACGGTCGAGGGGAGGTCTTTTTCCAATCCCCGGATCCGCTCAAGAACAAGTTGTCGTGCGAACCACGGGTCCGTGCCATCCCGAAAGATCACCGTGACCGCACTCAAGCCGGCACGGGACACGCTTCGAAGCTGCACCATGCCCGGTACGCCGTTGAGCGCATTTTCGACCGGGAAGGTGACAGTGCGTTCGACCTCACGTGCCGACAAGCCCGGTGAGTCGGTCAACACCGAGACTTGGATCGTCGAGATGTCGGGTACGGCGTCAACCGGCAGCTTCGTGACTGCGTACCCGCCGGCGCCAAGCATTACTACGAGGGCTGCAAGGACTAGCAGCCGGAAACGGACCGAGAGAGAGACGAGTGCGGTGAGCATGGCCTTGGATCGCGCTAAGTATTGGGGGCGGCCGGCGGCACGACCACGAAGGCCCCTGTCTGGTCTTTGTAAGCGGCACCGTGTTTAGCGCCAGGCGCTGCCCCTCGTTGATGGAGCGGAAAGGTGTGAACGCGCACACTATCGGAAGAGCTCACTCTTGAGCTCGAAGACACCCTTGCTCACGACTTCCTCGCCACCTTTGAGACCTTCAGTGATTTCCACGTACTCCGCTGTCGACTCGCCGACCTTGACGTTGCGAACCTCGATTCGGTTCGTATCCGCGACTCGGACGAAGACGGTCGGTTGCCCGTCCACTCGAACGACGCTGTTTGCGGGGACGGCAAGCGACGAGCGCGACTCACCGGTCGTCCGGATCTTCGCAGCGACCGACTGGCCCACCCTGAGTTCACCATCGCGGTTGTCGACCACGACGCGCACGCGTGCGCTGCGGGTTTCCGAGTCAATAATCGAACCAACGTGAGCCACCTTTCCCTCGACGACCAGCGTGGGATCGGCCTGGGGCC
>CAZVEM010000046.1:0-24846 GCA_964626165.1 uncultured Nannocystaceae bacterium | reverse complement strand
GCGCCATAGGATAAAGTTTTATCCTAATAAGTGAACACTTAGGGTCGGGCCGCTACCGCGGCCGACGACGACCCGCCCTAGCGAGACGTGCCCCCGGACTTTTTGCGCGCCTACCCCCCGCCGTAGGCCCGCTCGATCGCCTCCAGGACGGCCGGGTCGGTGATCGACTCCAGCGTCTGGAACGGCCGCGGCGCCTGCTTGTCGCTCGGCGGCGTCAGCCGGACCGGGCCGTGCGGCCCGCCGGCGAACTCCACCGGCCGCTGCGCCGTGTACGCCGACCAGAGGACGACGTCGACCCGCTCCGGCGTCACCGGCATGTCCGGGTTGATTCGCAGGAACCGGTCGACGGCCTCCCGGGCCTTGGCGACCGGGACCGTCTCGACCACCGCCGCCGCGCCCGACTCGGGCGTCATCAGCTCCCAGTCGCCCAGCACGTCGAGGATGCCCGCCAGGAGGCCCGGCGTCACGGTCCGAATCGCCGCCGGCTCTTTGACCGGGTGGACGCCCTCGCTGACGTCCCGCGGGACGTTCATCTGCTCGGATAACGGGTGCGGCTTGACCGTCGTCACCCGGACCGGCCGCGGCACCCCGAACAGCTCGGGGGCGTGGAGCGACGTCGACTCCGCCAGCGCCCGGAGCTCGCCCGGCGTGGGCCGCCGCCGGGGCGGGTCGGGGACGACGTCGCCCTGCGTCTCCGTGAGGTGCGGCAGCGGGAAGTACCCGGCCGCCTTCAGCTTCTCCGTGGTGTCGCCGCCGGCGGTGAAGATGTCCCGCACGAGGGCGGCGTGCCGGGGCGCGTCGTCCCGCGGGACGACGACGGTGGCGAACACCGGGTGTCCGGCGATCTGGGTGTACTCCGGGTTCCGCAACACCACCACGACCGCCATGCGGGTCGCGCTGTCCATACTCTCCCTCCGGTTAGGGCGGTGCCTTGCGCACCACCGAGGTCACGGCCGGGCTGGCCGCATAGAAGACCGGGCCGTGGATGCGGGCGGCCAGGAGGCTCGCCCGCAGCCCGTCCCGTTCCCACAGCGTCGCGTCGCTCGTCGGGTCGACGAGGTTGAACCAGGCCAGGGCCGACAGGAAGTCGGTCGCCAGGGGCGCGCCGTCGCCGTCGAGGTCGACGATCTCGCCGACCCCGGTCCATACGTAGTAGGTCTTGGCCACGGGGTCACTTCCCCGACGCGAGGAAGGCGTGCAAGGTCCCGGCCATGCGGACCACCTTCTCGTCGGGCATGGTCTGTCCGTACCGGTGGTGCCAGGCGACGGCCACGAGCCCGGCGATACTTTTGACGACCGTCTCCTCGAACGCCGCCTTGGTGGTCTCGTACGCCTCCAACCGCCGGCGCAGCTCCACGACGACCGCGGCGTCGTGGTTGACCTTCTCGACCGGGCCGTCCTCGGCGTAGTCGACCTTGATGCCGATAACGGCGTCGATCAGGTCGTCCGCCGACATGCCCTTGGGGTCCTTCAGCTCGTCGGCCATCACGGCGTCTCCGGTTTGGGGCGCGGCCTGACCACGACCTCGTAGTCCGCCAGCACGAGGGCGGTCAGCTGCCGCAGCACGAGGTCGCGGATGCGGTTGTGGAACCCGTACCCGTTCCCGCCCAGGTCCTTGTCGAACAGCATCTTCTCGCCGCGCAGGTGCGACATCAGGGCCGCCACCAGCAGCTCGTCGAGCTTCTTGCTTGCCACCAGCCGGTCTACGACCCGCTCGACGGCGGCCTCGACCTTCGGCTCGACCAGCTTCATGATCGTCTCGACCGTCACCCCGGTGTTGGCGAGGTACTGGTGCAGCGCCTTCGTCACCTGCCCCTGGGTCGGGTCGCGGACCTCGACCCGCTCGACCACCCGCTCGACCGGTTTCGGCGCTAGTGCTTCGTCCTCGGCCATGTCACCACACTCCGTTCGGGAATCCGCCCCCGCCCGTGCGGCGGGGCGGCCTCGGCCTGGGGGGCGTCGCGGCGGGCTTGGCCCAGGCGGCCGGCGGCGCCAGCCCGAGGGCTGTCACCGCCGCCCGCACCTCGGCCAGCGTCGTCGCGCCGAAGTTCTTCATCCCCATCAGCTCGTCGTACGTCTTCGCCAGGAGGTGCTCGACCAGGATGACGTCGTTCTCCTCCAGCGTGTTCACCACCCGCACGGACAGGGCCGTCTCGGCCACCGGCGTTTTGAGCAGCCCGGCCCGCCGGTGCGCGGCCCGCTCCTCCTCCGTCCACCCGGACGTGTCCGGCCCGGTCCGGGCCGGGGTCCGGTACTTGCGGTGCGGGTTACCCTTCATGGTCGGCCAGTACCTTTCGCAGGTCCTTGAGGTGGGGGACGTGCGGCAGGGCCGCCGCCAGCTCCCCCGCCCACGCGGTCAGCTCCGCGTCCGTGCGCCGGCACACCCGGGCGTACAGCCGGGCGACGTAGTCCTCCGAGTACGGGAACCACGTGAAGTCCTTCTTGGCGAGGCGGCACCACCAGTCCCGGGTCCGCTTGAACAGGTCGGCCCGCAGCTCGGAGTGGACCGGCCACTCCGGGGCGCGGGCGCCGAACCCGAACAGGGGCGAGACGGCGAGGTTGTCGGCGTACACCCGCAGGACGGCCCCGGCGGCGAGGCCGGGGCTCAGGTAGCCGAGGGTCTTGAGCAGCTCGGCCATGGGGCCTCCTACTTGCGCCGGCGGCCCGGCAGCGGGCGCTCCCGCTCGAACAGCTCGGCCCGGTGGCGGTCCGTCAGCGACCGCCCGTAGACGGTATAGAACCTGGTGCCGTTGGACGTCTCGCACAGTTCGTACGGGCCGACCGCGTTCCGCGGGGCCGCGGCGTCGACGACCTTGGTGTCCGGCTCCCGGAAGATGTAGAGCCGGACCTTCTTGATGCTGTTCTTCACCGCCACCCCGGGGCACGCCTCGGCGGCGACCGCCGGGATGATGTGCTGGATCAGGGCCGAGTCGAACTGCCGCCGGGCGGCCGGGCGGAGCCGCGACGCGTACCGGGCGCGGTCGGCGTGGTGGGTCAGCAGCACCTGGTCCCAGTCGTCGTAGTCGAACAGGTGGGCCAGGTAGCTGTCGTCCGTCGGGTCGGCCAGCTGCGCCGGGGTGGGCGGGGGGACGTCGAACGGCAGGACCATCACCGACGAGCGGTTGACGAACTGGTACGCGGCCTCGAACAGCTCGGCCCGCACGGGCACCAGGTCGAGGGTTGCGTAGAACCCGCGCGAGCGGACGCGGGCGTGGGTCGTGGCCGCCGTGTTGCGGGCGGGGGCGCGGCGGCCGGTGGACGTCAGGGGCAGGTTGAACATTGTGGGGACTCCCCCGGGGCCGGAGCCCCGGGTTGATGGGACTCCGGCCGTGCGGCCGTCTCTGGCTGGCTGTTTATATCCGTAGCCTGCTGTCAGTTCTGCGAACGTTGCGATCCGTGTGATACCGTGCTGCCGACCTCACGCTTATTGCGATCCGCGACCCCCGATATGGCCGACGGGCTGTTCCGATCCGTCCGTGTCATCGACGAGGGGACGGGGATGTTGCGATCCTCACGGCGCCCGGGCATCTGCGTACGTTGCGATCCGCCGCCTCTGATGTGAGGGGCGCGTGTTCCGATCCGCCGGTACTGCCTGAGACTGGGGCCGTTGCGATCCGCACGATCGACCAGTTCGACCCGCCGTTCCGATCCGTCCTCGCGCGGGACAGCTGAGGACGTTGCGATCCGCACGTAAATGAGGTTGCGATCCGGTACGCGTACAGACTCGGCGCTCGTCATGTTGCGATCCGTTCCGCGTGGTGCGGGGTGATCCTGTTGCGATCCTGGCCACCTACGCGCGATGTGGTATGATCATGTTTCGATCCGGCCGGGCGTCACGCGACGCTCGGCAGCGTCAGCCCCTTCTGGTCCTGGTACTTCGCGTTCTTCTTCTCGCCGTAGCTCTTCTGCGGCGAGCCCACCGTGAGCGTGAACTGCGCCTGCCCGATCCCCTGCCACGCGAAGATCTCGACGGGCAGCGGCGTCGAGTTGGTGATCTCGACGGTCACGACGCCCCGCCACCCCGGCTCGAACGGGGTGAAGTTCATGATGATTCCGGTCCGCGCGTAGGTCGATTTGCCGAGGCACAGGCAGTTGATGTTGCGCGGGATGTGCAGGACTTCCATCGTCTCCGCCAGCGCGAAGCTGTTGGGCGGGATCTTGATGGTCTTCTTCGTGTCCGCGGCGGCCTTGGCGCAGAGCAGGCGGGCCGCCGGGTCGAGCCGGCCGATCTTGCACCGCGAACACTTGATGTCGGCGCCGACGGCGTCGCCCCAGTAGTGCCCGGTCAGGTCCTCGTCGAGAAACGCGCCGGGCGGGATGTTGCGCGGCGAGATCGTCTCGCACCGGGCGTTCGTGAAAACCTTGAAGATCCCGCCGACCCGCAGGTCGTACCCCGAGCTCGTGATGCCGTAACTGACGACGTCCGGCGGGCAGTCGTCGTAGTCGACAAAGCCCTCGATCGTCACATACTCGCGGATCGCCCAGTCCGGCAGAAGGGCGCCGATCGTCGGCACGCTGCCTACCAGGTCGTCCTCCGTGATGTACCCGGCCTTCTGCCCGAACGCGACCAGGTCGCGGACCGGGATCTTGTTGATCCCCACACCCTGCGGTTTCATGTCACCTCCTTACGGGAGCATCCGGTACACGTTGCCCCGCGGGCGCACCCGCCGGACAACCTCCTCGAACCCCTGCGCGTCCTTACCCGAGACGACGGTGTGCGTCATCCGCTCGGCGCTCCACCGGTCCAGAAACCCGTCCCAGATCAAACCCCGGGCCTCCCACTGCCGGTCGGGTAGGTGCGCCGGCTTGTCGGTGTTGTTCCAGTAACTGAAGTCCTTGACGGCCGGCAACCCCGGGAACGGCATCGCCGGCGGGTCCGGCAGCCGGCTCCAGCACTCGCCGAACCCGACGGCGAACACGTCGGGGGCGATGATGAATAGGCCGAGCGACGCGTCTAGGTCGAGCACCTGCGCCCGGTAGTTCGACTCGCTACACTCGACGGCGAGCTCCATCGTGAACTTCACCTTCAGGTCCCGCGTCATCTCCCGGGTCAGGGTCGTCTTCCGCTCGCGGGCGAACGCCCGGGCGGCCTTCTCGAACGCGGCCCGGTCGACCCGGGCCACGACCTTCTTGACCCGCGCCGCCGCGTCGGCTAGTGCGAACTCGCGGAAGGCCGCCAGGGCGTGGCGGTGCGATCGCACCGGCCACGTCCAGGCGTAGTAGATTTTGGTGCTCACGTGTGCGTGAACTCCGTGACTTTCGACAGGCGGTACTCCTCGGTCCACGCCAGGTTGCAGTTCTTGCACTCGACCCGGCACACCACGACCTTGTCCTCCTTCTCCTCATCGCCCACGAACTCCCCCTCCACGACCCGGTCCGACTGGCACTTCGGGCACACGGCCATGTCGGCCTTGAGCCGCCGGGCGTACTCCTTCTGCGCGGTCTGGGGCACGGTCGGCTTGTCGATGACGTCGGGCATGGGTCGCTCCTGCTGGCTGGAAACGCGAGACGCCGCCCGGGGGCGGCGCCTGTCGTGGAACTGCTCTGCCTCGCGGCCTACGCCTTCCTGAACACGAACTCGTCCCAGATCCTGTCGGACCCCGGGTCGGCCCGGCGGCGGCCCGCCGGGTCCGCGGCGAACCCGAGGTGCGTGGCGAACGCGCGTCCGACCGCGTCGTCGGTCGCCACCCGGGCGTTGAACACCTTCCGCCGGATGAGGGCCTGCGGGCCGCACAGGGTGTTGACCATGAACGCCCCGAGCCCCCGCCGGCGGTAGTCCGGCCACACGGCCACCCGCCGGACGCGGCACGCGTCCGGCTCCAGGGTGTACAGGACCGCCCCGTACACCGTCCCGCGGTCGTCCGTCAGGGCCTTGAGCACGTTGCTGCGGTGCTCGGCCCCGGCGAACCGCGCGAAGTCCGCCCGCGCCCACGCCTCGCGGGCGTAGGCGCAGCGGAACAGGTCGAACAGCTGCTCCGTGTGGGCGGGCCGGAACCACTCCGTCTTGACCCGCCCCTCCGAAATGATCACCCCGGACCTCCGAACGGTTTGCCGACGTCCGCCGCGTAATTGTAGGCCGCGGTCCGCTTGCGAACCAGTTTCGACAGCCGGTCGCAGTAGCGGTTGAGGGCGTGCTCCTCCCGCGGGAGGTGGTGCCAGGTCAGCACCAGCCCGAACCGGGCGTACACCCCGAACACCTGCCACAGCCCCGGGTTCTTCCTGCTCGTCGACCCCCGCCCGGACGCCCCCGTGGACCGGCAGTAGTCCGAGTCGGTGACGACGTGGACGCGGAGGACGCGGGTCGGCCCGCCCTTGTCGCGGAGCTCGACCTCCCGCCACGCCAGCCAGTCGAGCGGCTGGGCGTACGCCATCATCTCGGCGAAGTTCACCGTGCCGCTGTTGACGGCCCCGAAGAACACCTCCGGGTCCTTGGTCAGGGCCGTGACCCGCTCGACGCACGCGCACGCCCACCCGGCGGGCCGGCCCCACCGCGACCCCGACCCGTCCCCCACCAGCAGGACGTCCCAGGCGCGGATGTGGCACCGGTCCAGGAGGGCCTGGAGCTCGTCAGCCGAATTCGCCGCCGGGGAGGCCGGCGATTCCGCGGCGGCGGCTCTCTTCGAGCGCCCGGACCTGTCGGTTGAGGGCTTCGAGTTCTTCACGTTTGGTGGTGACCTCCCCCGCGAGCACCCGGACGGTGTCCCGCATCTTGGTGACCAGCTCGTCCGCCCGGGCGGCCTGCACCGCCAGGAGCTTGAGCGTCTGCTCGACGCTCGTGAACACGGCGTCCAGCTTGGTGACCGCCCCGTCCGGCCCGACCCACAGGGCGTGCCGGATGTCGGCGTCGTTGAGCTCCCCGTTCCAGGTGACCGTCGCCGCCAGGCACTTCACCTCCGGGTGCCGGAGGAAGACGTCGGCGAAGCACGCCCGGATGCGGTCAATCACCGCCTGGTCGAACATCACCGGCGCCGGTGTCTCCGGCGGGTCCGGCGTCTGCTGTTCCGCCACTCGCGTCCTCCTCAAAACCGGTTTTGACCTACAGCCGGTTCGCCCTGGGCGTGCGGCACCACCGGTGGGTCACATCATTGCCGAGGTTGGCCAGCCGGGCAACGGCGAGGCCGTAGACGAACACCTTGGCCGCGTCGGCCGCGAACCCGAGGGCGACCGGGCCGCCCGCCCGCCAATCCGGGACGAACAGGCTGCCGACCAGGACGAGCAGCGGGGCGACGAACCCGAAGGAGAACGCCGCCACGACGCACGCCCGCTGGAACCGGGTCGTCAGGTCGGGCCAGACATTCTTTCGGATGTCGCAGACCGTGTTCCACGCGATGTAGGCGGTGCCCGCCAACATAAGTGGGAGCCCGACGATGCCCACGCCGTCCAGCAGGACGTGGAAGCCCGGCGGCGGCCCGGCCCACGGCGTGGCCAGCACGAGGCACGCCGCGACCCCCACCCACACGCTCAGGCAGAAGGGGCAGGTCAGGAGCTGCCCCAGCTTCCCCTCCAGCAGCTCGGCCCGGGCGCGCGGCCCGGCCATGAGGGCCGAGTGGTGCCAGACCTCCACCGCCTGCCAGGCCGCCAGCCCACCCACCACCAGCTCCGTCAGTCCGAGGGACATGTCACCCGTCCTTGTCCAGAATGCGCTTCACGGCGTACACCACGCCGAGGGCGAGGCTCACGGGGATGACCGGCCACAGGGCGCCGGTCACCTGGTAGATCACGGCGACGACGGCCACCGCCGTCACCGCCGCGTACGTCATCGCGTTGTTCACGGGTCGTGTTCTCCTTGTCCGGGCCACCCGTGGGTGAGCCCGCGGTCGGGGGGCGTCTCCCCCTCCAGGCCCTCCAGGACAGCCTGCGTCGGCTTCGGCGGGCTTGCCAGTGGGACGCTGTGGACCAGGAGGGCGTCCACGTCGAACCGCGGGCGGGGCCGGGCCGGCTCCGCCGACAGGCCCTTCCGCCGCAGGAAGTCGAGCGGGCTGCGCGAGTTCATCATGCCCCTCCTTGTGTTACCGCTATCGTCTAGATCCGCACCCGAAACGTGGTCATCGGGCTTTTCCGATCCGCCGGCCGTCCGAGTCCCGCTGGTACTTCCGATCCGCGCCCGGACGTACGCCGCGCCGTTTTATTGCGATCCCCGTCAAGCGGGACGTCCTTGGTGTGTCGCGCCTTCCGATCCGCTCGGGGGTGCGATGTTATCCCCGACGTTCCGATCCCCGACCGCTGCGAAAGCCTGCTCGGCTGCGTGTCCAGATCCGCAAAAACGGCCCGTCGCCCGCACGATTTCGATCCGCGTACGGCGCGTCCGACCGGGTCAGTTTCCGATCCTCGCCGTGGTCTCGCTAGTTAGCCTGTTGCGATCCGCGGCGGTATCACCCGCCGGTCCTTCTCCAACGCCGCCCACGCCGCGTCCGTGAGCGGCCGGTAGTAGTCCTGCACGTGCGGGTCGTGGTGCCAGCCCCAGCGGACGAGGGCGTCCCGCAGGATCGGGTTGACGACGCCCTCGACGACGACCAGGTCGCGGCCGGGGAGTGTGGTCAGCTCCATCAGGAACCGCCGGCAGTGCCCCTTCCGCGCGTGCTCCGGTCTGACCGCGAGCGTTTCCACGACCAGGGCCTTGAGGGCCGCGCCGGCCGGCCACAGGCTGGGGCGTACTGTCGACTGCCGCAGGTCGTCCCAGCGGACGAAGCACTCCCGCAGGGTTACCGTCAGCTCGGGCGGGACCGTCACGTCCGGCGGCGGCTTCTGGTCGTGCGGCAGGGCGCCGACCAGCTGGGCGACCGCGGCGATCTCTTGGGGCGTCGGCGGCGGGCCGTCCTCCGTCTCGTCCCAGGAGGTCCGGGCCTGCGGCAGCCCCTCGCGGCGGGCGTTGCTCACCTCGCACTCCAGGCTGAGCAGCGCGTACTGGAGAATCACCCACTGGCGGTGTGTCATCGCTTGGTCTCCGCTGACCGTATGGTAAGCTCTTAGCTGCCCGCGGGGCCATCCCGCGCTTCGACACGGACGTCGCCATGCCCGCTCCCCCGCCCACCATGACGGTGAAGGGGCTCGACCCCCACGACGACCGCGGCCGCCAGGCGGCCGCCGACGACCGCCGGCAGGCGATCCTCCTCCGGGCCAAGGCGCTGCGGGAGAAGCTCCCCGAGCTGACCGGGTTCGAGGACGACGCGAGCCGCGACCTGATCATCGCCCAGCGGGCCATGCGCCAGGCGGGCATGGTGTCGCTCAAGCCCCTCCTGCCCCTCCTCCTGCGGCTCAAGGGGAAGCCGTACCGGCTCCACAACTACTTCCCGTTCGAGCCGTTCTTCCGCACCCGCATGCCCAAGACGGTGCTGCTCAAGACCGGGCGGCAGGTGTCGAAGTGTTTCGACAAGTACTCCCTGGTCATGACCCCGACGGGGTGGGTCCAGGCGCACACCCTGAAGGTCGGCGACGTGGTGATGGCCCGCGGCCCGGACGGCGTGCTGCGACCGCAACGCGTGACCAGGATCTGGGCGTCGGGGAAGAAGTACCCGGTGTGCATCGAGTCGTACGACGGCCGGTTCATCCGCGTCTCGCCGGAACACCGCGTCCTCGTCCGCGACAGCGACAACCACGTCGAGGAGTACCGCCCGGCCGGGGAGATCTTCCACCGCGACTACGTCGTCACCGTCGACGCCGACGGGCGGCAGACGTGGGCGCAGGTGCGGGCGAACTGGGAGGCCAGGCAGCCGGTCGAGATGATGGACATCGAGGTCGAGAACGACCACAATTTCGTGCTCGGGCACCGGAACACGCCGGGCGGCATCGTCACCCACAACTCGACGTCGCTCGCCGCCCAGGGCGTGGTGTTCTCCAACTCCATCCCGTACTTCTCGACCCTGTACGTCACGCCCCTGTTCGAGATGGTGCGGCGGTTCTCGCACAACTACGTCCGGCAGTTCCTGGAGGAGAGCCCGTCGCGCAAGCTGTTCCTCGGCACCAAGACCATGAACTCGGTCTTGCAGCGGACCTTCCTCAACGGGTCCGCCATGTACTTCTCGTACGCGTTCCTGGACGCCGAGCGGACCCGCGGCATCCCGGCTGACAAGAACGTGATCGACGAAGTCCAGGACATGAACTACGACTTCCTCCAGATCATCCACGAGACGCTGTCCGGTTCGCCCTACGCCCTGAAGCAGTACGCCGGCACTCCCAAGTCGCTGGACAACACCATCGAGAAGCTGTGGCAGGACAGCTCCCAGGCCGAGTGGGTCATTAAGTGCCACCACCCCGGGTGCGGGCACTACAACGTCCCCGCCTCGGACTGGGACCTGGTCGACATGATCGGCCCGTGGCACCGCGACATCTCGGAGAAGGTGCCGGCGGTGGTGTGCGCGAAGTGCTCGACCGCGGCCGTGCGGCGGCCGCTCAACCCCCGGGCCGGGCGGTGGGTGCACCGGTTCCCGGAGCGGCGGTGGACGCAGGCCGGCTACCACGTCCCGCAGATCGTCATGCCCATGCACTACGCGTCCCAGGAGAAGTGGGACGCCCTCGTGGGCAAGATGAACGGCCGGGCCAACACCACCCCGACCACGTTCCTCAACGAGGTCTGCGGCGAGTCGTGCGACCAGGGGGCCAAGCTGGTCACCGTGTCCGAGCTCAAGGCGGCGTGCGTCCTGCCGTGGCCGCGCAAGGCGGCCGAGGCCAAGAAGCACATCAAGGGGTACGTCCGCCGCATCCTGAGCGTGGACTGGGGCGGCGGCGGCGGCAAGGTGAAGGGGGCGGCGAGCAAGACCGGCGAGCAGAAGCGGGAGCGGACGAGCTTCACCACCCTGGCGGTCCAGGGGATGCGGCCCGACGGGAAGATCGACACCATCTGGGGCCACCGGTCCGTCCGCACCCACGACTGGGAGTACGAGGCCCGGCTGTGCCTGGAGGCCATGCGGGAGTTCAAGTGCTCCCACATCGCCCACGACTACTCGAACGCCGGCGAGGGCCGGCTGGTCCTCCTGTACCAGGCCGGCATCCCGCCGAGCAACATCTTCAACATCCGCTACCAGGGGTTCGGCCACAACATCATGAACTACCACGAGGCCACCGAGGACCACCCGCACAACTGGTGGGCCATCGACAAGGCCCGGTCGCTGGTCACCACGTGCATGGCCATCAAGTACGGGCTCATCCGGTTCTTCGCCTACGATTACGTCTCGGCCGACCAGCCGGGCCTGCTGGAGGACTTCTTGGCGCTCGTCGAGGAGAAGGTCGACAGCCGCCTCGGGTCCGACACGTACGTCATCGTTCGCAACCCGAACAAGCCGGACGACTTCGCCCACTCGGTCAACATGGGCGCGTGCGTCCTGTGGAACATGACCGGCCGGTGGCCGAACATCGCCGAGGCCGCGAAGTTCCAGATCTCGAAGCAGGACATGAAGCACATCCACCCGGTCGCCCAGGTGGACTGGTGGGACATGTAGCGGGGGTTACGGCAAACCGTGAAGCAATTCCGATCCGTTGGGCGATCGGCACTAAAGCAGTCGTACTGGTTGCGATCCGTTCTACTCACGTGCGCCCGCCGTCTGTTCTGATCCATCTGCAACCGGACCCCGACGAAGACGGTTCGTTCCGATCCGCGCAGCGCCCAGGTGTGTCGGAGCTGGTTGTTTCGATCCACCCGCTACGGATGATCTGGTGGGGGTTCCGATCCGCGATGCTGATCTTGCCCCAGCCGGAGAGCCTGTTCCGATCCGCGAGCACGTCCGGGGGATGTACCGGTTCCGATCCTCAGCTCGAACAGTTCCCGCCGACGACCCACTTCGCCTCGCCGCCGGGCGGCTCGGCCCGCACGGCGTACGCCGGCCCCCACTTCTTGTTGTGGTTGTCGCCGAGCCAGTTCTCGGCCTCGGCGACCGACGCGAAGGTGCGGTTCTTGAACTCGACCGGGCCGGCCAGCATCCCGATCGCCCCGCTGTAGCTGTGCCCGTTCTCGTACTGCGACTGGGACCGGTCGCTGCTGAACTGGTCCTGCACCTCGGCCCGCGTCATGGCGCCGGGGTAGACTCGTCGGTCGAAACTCGCGCCCATGTCGCCCTCGTTTCTGTGTCACACCCGCAGCGGCCCTGTCGGTACGCCGCCTACTTCTTGCTGGGCGGCCACACCATGTCGCTGACGGCGTCGATGCCGCCCCTCTCGACCAGCACCTGGAGCTTGTCGCCGCCGACCAGGTGCACCAGAGCGCTGTGCTCGTCCACCGGGGCGATGTGGGTGACGAACGCCGTGTTGAGGTGGGCCACGCCCGCCGAGACGTTCTTGGGCGTGCCCGGGGTCGACGCCAGGACCGACACTTTGATGATGCGAACCGTCGTCGTCATGTTCCACACGGCAGCGTCCTCCGATTGTTCCGATCCGCCGGGTTGATCACACCGCGGCGATTTGTTCCGATCCGCGGCCCACGCCAACGTGCTGCTGATGTTCCGATCCTCACCGGTGTCGACTGAACTCGAACTGGTTGCGATCCTAGTACACCGGCTCGTCGGTCGCCGTGAACACGTAGGAGCCGAAGACGGCGATCTCCGGCACCCAGGTCCCCCGGCCCGACCGGCACGCGTCGACCAGCGTCGCCTTGTCGCACCCGGCGTCCTCCAGGGCGTCCGCCAGGACCGACAGCCGCGAGAACTGTCGGCCCTCGACGATCCCCTTGGCGAGCGCCACCACCGCCTCCGTCCGCCACTCCGGCTTGAGCGAGTACTTCGGGTCCGGGCGCTCGCGGGCCAGGACCGTCAGGTGCTCGTCGCCCGAGCCCGAGGTGTACTCGAACCGGACGGTGTCGTCGTCGTGGAAGTCGACGTACCAGTTCAGGGTGCACCGGTTGTCGCGGGGTGCGCCGCGGGACAGGTGCGGGTGGCCGGGGGTCTGGTCCCGCTGGGCGCTGACGACGGTGACCCAGCCGCTGATGCCGAACGAGAAGTAGGCGGCGAGCCCGTCCGCCCTGTCGCTCGGGTGGAACGAGAGCGTGTCCGCGGTCCCGCGGTCGCGTTGCGTGGAGAAGTACCCGTTCGGCTTCACCGTGACCGTCGGGTGCGGGCGTTGCAGGCAGTTGACGATCGTCGTGCCGCACCGCCACCCGCCGAACCGCTCGTTGAGGGCCGCGCACACCGCGGGCAGGAGGTCGTACGTCACGACCCCGCGCCAGCGGCGGCCGATCTGGTCGAGCGGGCGTGCCGGAGTTTTGGCGGCCATCTGAATGCTCCTCGGGTTCTGATCCGCGCCCTGGTTCTGCGGCGAGTGTTCATTGCAATCCGCGGCGTGACCGACAGACTGTTCCGATCCGGCCGTGCTGCCTGGACGCCGCCTCGTTGTGATCCGCGCGGACTGGCGGCAGTTGTACGAGGCCGTGTTGCGATCCGCCGAGGAGTACTTGAGCGTCGTCTCGTTGCGATCCGCTGGGTAGGTGGATAGTGCCCAAGACGTTGCGATCCGCGTTAGGACCCAGCTGAACGGGCTGTTGCGATCCACTGTTCGGCCAGCTCAACCGCCTCCTGCCCGCTTTCCGATCCGCTCGGCACCGTGCCGCGCACGTCATTGTTGCGATCCGCCCCTGCGTAGAGTTCCGCTCGCGGTTCCGATCCGATCCGGGGCCGCTTACGCCGCCTCGGCGTGCACGTACACGTGCACCACGAACGCGCCGTCGTCGAGGAGCACGGTGCCGACGAACTGCCACCGCCCGTCGGACTTCGGCAACGGCCCGCCCGTCTCCACGCACGCGAACGCCCGCGGGCTCTTCGGCCGGGAGGGGTCGACCTCCGCGTAGACGACGAGCCTGTTCTTCTTGTTGACCGCCGAGAGGACCCTGGCCCCGCTGGGCATTTCCAGGCTGAACCCCGACCTGTCCGCGAGGACACTGGGCGAGAAGCCGCCGTACCTGTGCACGGTCTTCACGTGCTGTACTCCATGGTGTGGCCGTCGCGGGCGTGGAGCCAGTCGTACGCGGCGGCCAGGAAGACGCCGGCGTCCGCCCCGCACCCCTCGCACTTCACCGTCCCGTCGGTGCCGTCGTGCTCGCGGGTCGGGTCGGCCTCGACCGCCACGTCCTTCACCGCCCACCCCAGGCTGCTTGCGAGGCCGGGGTAGTCCCAGTCGCTCTGCACGAACGCCAGGCACTCGCCGTCGTCCGCGTAGACGCCGAAGCAAAAATTGGGCGCGCCCTCGGGGCCGCACCGGAGCGTAACCCGCTTGCCTTGTGCGATCATCTCAAAACCGGTTTTGAGGTCAGGACGGCTTCTCCCTCTTGCACGCGGCGCAGGTGACGTGCTCCCACTCGTCGGCCAGCACCACCTCCTTCCGCTCCGGCGGCGGGAGCGTCAGGCCGCAGGCGGTGCGGGCGACGAAGGTCTCCGGGTCGAAGTCCGTCTGCATGTGGCACGGGCGCCGCGGCTCAGACTTGGACACCGAGCTTCTCCGATACCTTGTTGACGCACGCCGGGCAGTAGTCGCGGCCGTCGAGCCGGACGAAGTCCCAGTCCGGGAAACCGACGACCTTGCACGCGCGGGTGGCGCACTTCTTCCGCGGCCCCCGCTCCACGTAGTCGACCGGGTCGAGCGACCCGTCGGCCGCGCGGGGCGGGACGGTCGGGTGGATGTCCCCGGACACGATTTCGTGCAGGTCGCCGACGACGTTCAGGAACGTGACCAGCTCGGGGAATTTCTTTCGGAACCGCTGGACTTTCTCGCCGACGACACAGTCGGGCCGCCCGACCGCATCGGCCGCCTCGTGTGCCGTGTCCCAGCTCCCGGTAACGCACAGGCTCCCGCTGACGTCGAGCGACTGCGCCCCCATGCCCGTTTCCAGGTACAGCATGTACTGGGTCTTGGCCTGGGCCGTGTCGAGCAGCGTGTGGAGGTACGGGAGGGCTTTCTCGTTGAAGATCTGCTCGCCGGCGGCGCGGAACTCCTCCAGGAGCTTCTCGGGGTCCGGCTTGCCCGGCTTCCTCGGCGTCATCCTAGTCCTCCAGGTCGGCGGCCTTGCGGATGTACCCGACCAGGCGCTCGATGACCTTGGCCTCCTTCCGGGCGTCCTTGTCCGGGTTCGTCTTCAGCCGTTCCGCGACCGTCTCCAGGTTGTCGAGGTGCTTGTACAGCTCTTCCATTGGTTCCTCCGCGTGTTCGTCGCCGTCGTCGACGCTGGTGATGGTGTACCGGTCGACCCAGGTCCGGCGGCAGTCGCCGCACATGCACGTCGCGTAGATGGCGTGCTCCTGGGCGTCCGGCTTGTCGGCGTCGATGTTCGTGCTCTTGCAGTACGGGCAGTGGAACGGGCTCTTGAGGTAGGCCGCCTCGGCGGCCTTCGTCATCCGCTTCAGCTTCTTCGCCTTCTTAGCCATTGGGCACCCACCCCTCGATCGAGCCCCGCTCCATCCGGTCGGCCAGGAGCACCGCCGCGATGGCCTCCGCCTCGCCCACCAGGTTGTTGACGTCGTGGTAGTTCCGCTCCGGCTGGTCGGCGTCGTCGAAGCAGCCCCACCTGGTGTGGTTCGGCCCGCCGCACACCCGCACCTGGAGGAGCCACCGCCCGCGGCGGTAGCACGACTCCCGGTGCTGGACCGTGAACGTCACGCCGTCGTCCTCGGTCCCGAGCCGCGCCTCCCAGTACGTGTCGACCCGCTCCCACCGCAGGAGCGGCTTGCGGTCGGCGACCGCGGTCACCCGCTTGAGCAGCTCGTCGAACTCGTGGTCCGACAGGCGGGTGTACTTGTCCGAGTAGGACTTCTCCAGCTCCGCCCACTCGCCGATCGCCAGGGCGACGGCCTGGCGCACGCCGCCGAGCGCTTTGGGGGAGACCTCGATCCGTGCCATCTGGCCGGGCAGGGTGCCGGTCGACGTCTTGGCCATGTCAGATCTGCTCCTCGTACGGGGTGAGCGACTCGCCGCACCGGGCGCACGACGTCTCCGAGTGGAACCCCTTGGCGACGGCGTGGTCGTCGGTGTCGATGAGCCGGCCGTCGGTGTCGAGCCGGGACTTCACATCCACGTTCTGCCCGGACACGGCCAGCTGGATGTTGACGGCGTCGGCGTCGGTCAGGTGCCCGCCGCAGTCGGGGCACTGCACGACCGGGATGCCGGGGGCGTGCAGATACCGGTAGGCGATCTCCTCGCCGTCGTCGTCCTCCTCGTCCGCGTCGAGCGCCGACCCGCACTCGTCGCACTTC
The DNA here is from genome assembly GCA_964626165.1 of uncultured Nannocystaceae bacterium. Classification (GTDB taxonomy): domain Bacteria; phylum Myxococcota_A; class Polyangia; order Nannocystales; family Nannocystaceae; genus CAZVEM01. The sequence continues at coordinate 8,683 of CAZVEM010000046.1, read as the reverse complement.
TCGTCGGTGACGGGGCAGTTCAGCTCGCAGTTTGGGCAGCGGAGGAGGAGGCCCTCGTCGAGGCAGAGCGACTCGAACGCCCCGCTCCCGTCGCTCGACAGCGCGCCGAACACCGTCTCGACGGCGGCGGCGATCTTCCGCTTCTTGGCCCGCTCGATCTTCTCTTCGGGCGTCAGCTTCTTACCCATCGGCGTCCTCCTCGTCTTCGGGCCGCCCGCCGCAGGTACAGGCGTACCCGTCGCACTGAAGGGCGTGCTCGTGCCCTTCCCACCCCCGCGGGCAGTCCTGCCGGTGGTCGTGGAACGCGCACGTCACGTCCGTGCAGAACCCGCCGGCCGTGTCCGTCCCGCACCGCTTGCACTCCCGCATCGCCGCCTCGGCCTCGGCCTTGGTCTCGAACGCCCGGACCGGGGCGGCCGTCACCAGGGCCAGCCCCTTCTGGAACGCCCGCAGCTCGGCGGACGTGGCGAACGACACGCGCTCGACCCGGCCGGCGGCGGCCACCGGCACGTAGCGCACGATCCGCTGGTTCATCCGTCGCCCTCCGGGGCGATCTCGGCCGCCGGCACGATACCCGCCGGGGGGTCGTCTCCGCGGTGGCCGCAGAGCGCCACCACCTGGTCCCAGGTCGGCTCCGGCGTCTCGAAGTACCGGCCGAAGTCGTCGTTCTTCCACGCCGCGGAGAACGACACGCCGCGGCTCGTCGCCTTGACCGTGTTCAGATCGACTGACTCGCTCGTGGGCGTGATCGGCGTGTCGGCCGGGACCGCGTGCCACGGCGAGTCGTCGCCGTTGTCGCCGAGATAGTACCCGGGCACCCGGCCCCAGGTGCCGTGGTAGGCCGAGACCTCCAGGCACGAGACCGGCGACTCGCGCCCCAGGTACGTCGCCGCCACCTGCCGGGCGTGGCGGAGCTTCAGGAGCCACTCGGCCAGCGCCCGGTCCACGGCCAGCCGGAAGTGGTCCGGGCGGTCGTCGTCAGGGCCGTGGGCCTGGCACACCAGAACCTGCTGCCAGCTCATCGTCGTCGTCCTCGTAGAGCTCGGCCAGCTCCCGCAGGGCGGCCGCCACCTTCTTGCCGTCGAGCCCGTCCGGGTGCGAGGTGATCGGGATCGAGATCGCCTCGTGCATCATCTCCTTCAGACTCTTCTTCGGCTTCGCCTTGGCCACGTAAGCCTCCCGGTCAGTCGTCCGCCAGCGGCGACGGCGGGCGGTTGTGGTCCTCGCCGGTCGTGTACGCCAGGACGCCAGTCCCGCCCATGATCGCCAGCGGCGACAGCGCGTCGGCGAATTCGAGCGGGCCGAGCCGGTAGCCGGTGAGCCGCCGGCGGTGGACGGCGATACCCCGACTCCGCAGGCGCGTGGCGTCCTCGACCGCGGCGGCCTCGTCGTCGGCGAACACGACCGCCTGCACCAGATACCGGCCGTACATGAACGACAGGTCTTGCTTGACCAAGAACACCGACTTGCTCATCGCCGCCTCCGCTTGGGCTTCTCGGGTGCCGGGGGCGGCGCCCAGTCCTTCAGCTCGTCCGGCAGCTCGTCCGGCAGGTCGCCCGCCGGCAGGTACGCCACCGCCGTCGACATGTCCGACGCCAGCCCCCGCGGGCTCACCACCCCCGCCGGGACCTCCTTGAGTGTGTTTTTCGGGCCGTACGGTAAGATCACCAGGCTTCCCATGTAGCTCGAACTCAGGTCCTGACACTCCAGGAGCACGAACCCCTCCGGGGCGTACTCCGCCTTCTTCGCCTTCAACACCGCCAGCAACTCGGCCGGCGTGCTCGCCTGCCGGTCACAGTACCGCCGGGCCAGGGCCGCGTAGCTGACCTTCTCGGCCGGCATGGAATCCTCACTAAGTTGGGGAAGATTCTAGGGAATGGCCTCCCAGGAGGCCCGTAAACGCGACGGCGGCCCGGGGAGGGTTCCCGGGCCGCCGGCGGGGAGATCGTGGCCCAGGCGGCGGCCTAGGCGACGCCCGCGAACAGGGTGCCGGCCTCGATCAGCCGGCGGCCGCCCCAGCCGCTGGCCGTGTAGAGCAGGGCGCCCGGCTTGGCGATCGCCAGGGCCGTCTGGAGCCGCGCCCGGACCGCGATCTTGTCGCCCACCGACCGGACCGGGGTGACGAACGGGATCTCGGTGCCCTGGTAGGTGAGCCGCCCGCGGTAGTACACGCTCGGCGTCTTGTGGCCCGTGGGCCGGGTCTCCGTCCCGTCGATCCGCAGGGTGGCGTTCATGATGAGGGTGGAGGGGATGCCCCCGCGGCGGCCGGTGCTCGACGCCTTCTCCCCGGTCCACCACTTGCCGTCCTTCTCCACGACCACGTACTTGCCGACCATGACCTCCCGCGGCCGGCCCCGCATCCCCATGACCTGCGCGAACCGCGGCCCGAGGGCGGTCAGGTCCGACAGCCGCACCCCGTAACCCTCCAACCCGAGCAGCAGCTCCGCGACCAGCCCGTCGTTGACCCGCTCGGCCCAGTCGATGAGGAACGACCGCCACGGCCGGGCCGCCTCGACCAGCTTCTTCAGCAGGGCGCGGGGCTCGTTGTTGCGGACGAAGTGGTCGACCCGGGCCGGCGTCACCTCGGTCAGGTCCGACAGCACCAGCTTCCCCTCCGCCCGGACGGCCTGGTAGACGAGGCCCGGCGTCACCCGCCACCCCCAGAACACCGGCGTCTTGCCGCCGAGGGCCTGCCACGCCCGCTCGGTCCGCACGTCCGGGGTGTCGGTGAACGCCACCAGGGGGAGGGCCGTCCGGGCGGTGGCGAAGTGCCGCACGTGCAGCCGCAGGGCGAGGAACGTGTCGTCGCAGGCCACGACGTGCTCGCCCAGCATGCCGTGCGAGTTGTCGACCGCCCAGAAGCACGTCAGCCCGCCCTCGGCCGGGCGGCCGGCGAGCCGCGGCCGGGTCGCCTTGAACCGCCGGTCGGCGGCCTCGCCGCCGCGGCCGACGAACGTGAACCCGCAGACCCGGCCGGGCAGGTCGTGGTGCGGGACCACCAGGACGTCGCCCCACCCGCGGCCGGGGAAGACGCGGCGCCACGGGCTGACCGTGAACCGCCCGGTGTCCATCCCCTTCGGGTAGAACGCCAGCTCGACCTTCATGTACGGGTACGCCCCGACCATGTTGCCCGGGCCGGCGAGCCACCGCTCGGCCGGGATGTCGGCCGCCAGGCGGAACCGGGTGCGGAGGTGCGTCAGGGCCTGCCCGCCGGCCCGGGGCAGGTACTTCGCCGCCTCGACGAACAGGTCGAGCATGCGGGCGCGCTTGCGGGGGTAGGTGGTGGTGTACTTCTTGATGGTGGCCGCGTCGGTCAGGCCCTCGGGGATGGGAAACCCCTCGGCGGCCAGCCGCCGCACCGCCACCCCGGGCGACACCCCCCAGGCCGCGGCCGCCAGCTCGATCATGTCGCCGCCGCGGCGGCAGTCGAAGCAGTAGTGCCAAGCCCCGCCGGAGATGGTATCGTCGTAAATACCGAGCCGGTGGCCGGCGCACACCGGGCACCGCACGCGGGCCGGCAGCGCCTGCTGGTCCGGCGCCACCGGGGCGTCCACGGCGGCCAGGACTTCCGTCCACGGGGTGTGGACGTTCAAGGTACGGAGACCCATGCCATGCCTTCCATGATGGACCACGTGGCGGACGTGAAGCGGACCGGTGGGGCCGAGCTCCGCCGCCTCGCGGGGCTGTACGCCTTCCCTGATTTCGTCAAGCAGGCCAGCCCGGACACGTCGCTGGAGGTCCCGCGGGGCGTCCCGCCGACGACCTGCGCCGACCCGGTGCGGAACCAGTTCTACTGCCACACCAAGGCCGCCTGCTGGCTCAGCCACCTGTTCTACTACGAGAAGCGCGCGGAATTCCACCCGAAGGACCGCGTGCAGATCGAAAAGCGGCTCGCCCAGTACGCCGCCAACTGGGGCATCAAGGCCGCCTGCGACGCCGTCCTCGCCCGGTGGACCGAGCTCCACAAGAGCGCCGACGACCAGCTCCCCGACTCGGCCTTCGCCCACGTCTACGTCGCCCCGGACGGGCGTAAGACCCGCCAGTACCCGCTCCGGTCGGCCATGGAGGTGAAGGCGGCGGCCGAGTGGCTGGAGACGTACCGCGACCGCCTGGCGTTCGCCGACCGGCACGTCATGGCGAAGAAGATCCTGGAGAAGGCCGCCCAGTTCGGGGCCGGCATCCGCCCGCACCGGGAGTTCCTGGAGAAGCAGGCCGGCATGGGCGTGTGCGACCCGGCCGAGGTGGTCGCCATGATCCGCGACCGGGCGCTCCTGATCCCGGAGGGGGCGGGCGTCACCCACGACGAGCACGGCCGGCCGCACGGCGGGCTGCGGGCGGCGTTCAACAAGATGGCCCAGACGGTGGCGACCATGCCCCGCAAGGCCCTCCAGCCGGACATGCTGGTCAAGCTGGCCGACACGATCGACAAGCTCGACCGGGACACCGGGCTGGCCGGGAAGTACTCGGACGCGATCCCCCGGCCCGAGGACGTGCTGTTCCGGGCGACGTTCGGCAAAGTCGCGGCCGACCTCGCCCACCACGTCGCCACCACCTCGGGCAAGGTGTACGACAAGGACGCGTTCAAGAAGGTCGCGGTCGACGACCTGCGGTCGCTGTTCGGGGACGAGTTCGCCGCCCTGGTGGCGACGCCGCTCGGGGAGGTCGACCCGGAGAAACTGGCGGAGCAGGTGTCGACCCTGCCCCGCCCGGACGCCCAGCTGCTCGACAGCCTCCTGTCGGAGTCCGGGGTGGCCCCGGTCATGACGAAGGCGGCCAGCGCCCGCCAGGGGCTCACGACGGCCCAGATGGAGGCGCTGGCCGCGGAGTACGCCGGCGTCTGACTACTGCTGCTGCCGCCGCTGCGGCGGCGTCGCCTTGGGCGGGGGCAGGCGCTGCGGCTTTGCCCCCGCCCCGCTTCTTGCTGGCCTCGAACCGGCTCCAGCTCGACAGCGCGGCGAACGAGTGGAACTCGCGGACGGTCTTCGCCTTCGGCACGGGACACCTCCTCTCTAGTCGTCGTCCCCGTCGGCCGCCGCGGCGGACCGGTTGCGCTGCCGCTTGGCCTTGGACGGCCGCAGCGTGTTGCGGGGGAGCGGCACCAGCTTCGTCTTCACCTCGACCGTCTTGACCTCCTCGGCGTGCACGCGGGTCAGGGCCGGCACCCCGCCGAGGCGGGTGATCGCCGCGGCGTCCACCTCGCTGCCGACGTTCTCGGGCAGGAACAGGGTGTCACCGGCCTTGCACGCGATCAGCCACGGCACGATCCCGGCGGCGAACGCCTTCGGCACCGCGAACTTGGCGACCAGGTGGTCCGCCGTCTCGGCGACCGACATGGACCCGGTGTTGAACACCTCGACGTTCAGGTCCAGCGGGCCGTCCCGCCCCAGCGTGATCGGGCTCGTCAGCAGCAGGATCATCGCGGCCTCCTCTTCTTGTGACGCGGGGGCGGCAGCGCCTCTTCCTCGTCCGAGCCCTCGTCCGCGTCTTCCTCGGCCGTCTCGTCTTCCTCATCCGTCTCGACGTCGTCCGGCACGCCCACGAACCGCAGCTTCTGCTCGGCGTCGACCGTCGTCCCGGCGGGCGGACCCGACTGGTTGAGGTAGATCAGGGTTGTCGCGGCGTCGATCAGCCCCGCCGACTTGCCCCCGACCGAGTAGGTCTCCGGGACGCGGAGGAAGTCGCCGTCCTTGGCGTCGGCGAGCCACGCACAGAAGACGTCTTTGATCGCGTTCGGCACGTCGAAGCTCGCGTGCTCGCCCACCCGGTCGTAGCACTCGTCGGCCCAGGTCCGCCGCATGGCGGCGGCCTGGTCGCGGGTCACCTTGCCGCCGGCGTAGTCCGGCAGCTGGACCCAGTAGACGACCGAGAGGCGCGTGCTGTTGTTCAGGACCGCCAACAGGTACGGCATCAGAACTCCCCGAAGTAGGGTCGCAGAATCCGACGCCACAGCGGCATCGGCGTCCAGTAGTACTGCGGGTGCGCCGGGTCGTCGACGCCCCGCCACGTGGCGACCTCCGTCGGGGTCATCCACTGCCACCACTCGCACTTGTCGGGCTTCAGCCGCTGCGGCTCGCCCCCGACGTACCGGGTCATCAGCCAGAAGGACAGGTGCGGCAGCGTGTCGCCGTCCCGCTGCTGGTCGGGGTCGAGGTGGTCCGTCACCGCCAGCAGGCCGGGCACGGAGAACGCCGTGTCGGTGCTGTCGGCGAGCTGTACTGCCAGGGCGGTCTCGTCCATCACCTCCCGCTGGGCGGCGGCCGTGACCGTCTCGCCGGGCTCGACGTGGCCGCCGGGGAGGGCGAGCCGGCCGGCCCCGCGGCGGCAGGCCGGCCCGCGCTTGCCGACGAGGATCTTCCGGGCGTAGGGGTCGAAGACGAACACCCCGACGCCGATCGTGTACCCGGTGGGCATGGCCCCTCCTCGGTGCTACAGCAGCACCAGCTCCCGCTCCTTGCCGTCGGTACGCACGACGACTACGCAGCCGCGGCCTTTCTCGTCCCAGAGGTAGTCGTAGACCGCCAGCGCTCGCCGGATGACTTCGACCAGGCTGTCGGCCTGGGTCTTGGTCTTCAGCTCATCCAGGCGCTCGCGGACCGACACCGACAGGTCCAGCGTCAGCCGGCTGGTCGGCTCACTCTTCCGCGGTCTCGCCACGGTCGTCCTCCTCGTCCCGGGCCTCGGGGATCGGCTCGGTCGGCATGAGGTTGTCGGCCACGTCACACGTCCCTTTCCCCGCCGGTGAAGACGGGCTTGCGCGTGTCCTGGTGGACCAGGACGACGTACTCCACGACCTGCTTCCTGAGCGACAGCCGCAGCGTGTCGGCGGCCACCTTACCCAGGAGCTTCTCGACCGCCTCCAGGCTGATCGGCTGGATCACCCGGGTCTTCTGCTCGACGTCGAGCGGGCCGGGCTCGGTGGTATGGCTGGCCTCGATTTCGGCCCGGACCGCCCGCCGGGCCGCCTCGTACTCCTTGACGGCCTCCCGCTTGGCCTGGTTGGCCGCCCGGAGCCGCTCCAACGTGGCCTGGCGTAGCACGCCGGTCTCCTCGAAGGGGGCGGGCTCAAAACCGGTTTTGAGCCCGCCCGGGTGGGGTGGTCACGCGGTCGCGGCCGGCTCCTCCGGCGGCGCCGCCCCGTCCTTGATGCTCGCCAGGCCCGGGAGCAGGTGCGGGCGGTTCGCCTCGACCCACTCCAGCACCTTGTCCTCGTCGATCGTCACCTCGAACCCGACGATGCTGCCGGTGTTGACGGGGTCGTTCTTGCTCCCCTCGCGGATGACGTCGCCGACCGTAGCGTCGACCCGCTGCATGTACTCGGCCACGCCGTCCGCGGCCGTGGTGTCCTTGTACCCGTCGCGGGCCAGCTGGAGGATCTCCGAGTCCTGGGCCTGGGCGAGCCAGGTGTCGGCCTCGAAGGCCGCCCGGTGCTTGCCGTCGCGGGTGACGACCGAGGCCGTGACGCCGACGCGCACCGCCTTGCCCGCGGCCTTGAGCTGCGCCCGGAGCACCTCGCCGCCGTGCTCGGACGCGAGCCGGGACGCCTCCTCGGCCTCCTCGACCGACGTGTCCTTGAACTCCGCCGGCTCCGCGATCTTGAGGGCCGGCGCGGGCTCCGGCTCGGGCGCCGGCTCCGGCACCGGCTCGATCTTGGCCGCCACCTTTAGCTGGACCTTCTTGCCGGCGACCCCGACCGGCGTGTACACGCACGAGTCGAGCCTGTACCCGGGCGGCACCGCCCGCTCCCGCACGTACGCGTCCAGGGACGCGAACCCGCTCGCCGCGACCAGGTCGATCAGGTCGAGGCCGAGGAGGAACTCGACCAGCCCCTTCTTGTTCCGCAGGCCGGCCAGCTTCCGCTCGGACATCTTGTGCCCCGGCCGCAGGGTCGGCGGCGGGGCCTTCTTCGGGGTCGCCTTGGGCGCCGGCTTGGCCGGCTTACGGGCGGGCGTCTTGCTCTTTGCCACCGTCTGGTCTCCTCGTGTAAAGGGCCACGAACTCCGGGCGCTCGACGAGCTCCCGGACCACCTCGAACTGCATGGCGTCCCGGCCGAGGGCGACCGCCTTCTGCCCCACGGTCGGGTCCGCCGTGTACCGGGTGGCCTCGGCCGCCGAGGCCACGTCGGCGGCGTACACGCTCTCCGCGGCCGCCGCCCGCACCTGGCTGACGGCCGTCGTCGTCGCGGTGACCGCGCCGGACCGGATGTCCTCGATCACGCCGTCGACGATCTTACTCACCGCCTCCCGAAACTGCCCCTCCGCCTCTTGGAGGTGGAGGGGCGGGACGTCATCGGTCACAGCGAACTCCTCGTTCCGATCCGCCGATCCGCCGGCAGCAGCCGCCGGCGTTCCGATCCACGCCGTCAACGCAGACGCGACGTCCAGATAGTTCCAATCCACTCCGGCACCGCGGACACGACGTCCAGGTGGTTCCGATCCGCCAGTTTCTCGTCGCCGCTACCCTGTTGCGATCCTCAGTACCTGATCGCCGTGGTCGACAGGTTGCGATCCGCACGGCCCGCGCCCGGATGAGTTGATGTTCTGATCCGCCGTGAACGGGTCGCTCTAACCGGTGAGTGTTGCGATCCGCCGCGAGAGCAGAGCTCTACGGCCGAGCCGTTCCGATCCGCCCGCCGGCTACGCCTTCACCCGGGCCGGCCGCGGGGCCGGGACGTCGGTGGTCGGG
>CAZVEM010000045.1:0-24971 GCA_964626165.1 uncultured Nannocystaceae bacterium | reverse complement strand
GTCGACCGATCTGTGCACAGCTACCGACCGTGGCCCAGGTATCGACCATCGTCCCGCCACCAACCCATGCGCCGATATTGACGTAGCTCGGCATCAAGACGGCCCCACGTTCGATGAACGCGCCGTGACGTGCCACCGCGGGCGGCACCACACGTACGCCGGCGGCCGCAAAGCCGCGCTTGAGCGGGATCTTGTCGTGCCACTCATAGGGCCCGACCTCGATGGTCTCGAGCTCGCGGATCGCGAAGTAGAGGAGGATCGCCTGCTTGACCCATGCGTGCACGCGCCACTGCCCGGCGTCGTTGGCATCAGGCTCTGCAACTCGCAGCACGCCGCGGTCGAGCGCATCAATCACGCGCTCGATCGCATCGCGCGTCGCGGACTCCTTCAAGATCGAACGGTCCGAGAACGCCGCCTCGATCAAACCCTGGTCACTTGCGAAATCGCTCACGGCTCGCTTTTTCCATTTCACGAACCTAGATGCAAGCCTTGCCTGCACGCGGCGAGCACTAGGGGGCGTCCCTAGTTCGATGGTGCGCGAGGGTGCCTTCGGGGCGTCGCATGGCTAGGAGCGAGGCCGAGTCGGGTTGGGAACCCGGCGAGCGCCAAGCGACAACGCCATGTGCCGCATCCGGAGGTGCCATCGCGCATTGATTGAATTAGGGACGCCCCCTAGCCCTCACCTTCGCTGCGCACGCCGTGAGACCGAACGTCCCTCGTCGTCGGCCGGCTGCAACGCGGCCACAAGCTCCAGCGCGGAGCGGGCCACCAACCTGCTAGTCGCGCTCTTCGAGCTTGCGCTCGGCGTTTTTGTCGGCGAACCAGTTCGACTTGAGACGACGCTTGAGCGACGAGGCGTAGAGGCAATCTCGCAGCGTGTTGTACTTGTAGGTCAGGCGGGTGTGATCGACATGCGTCTTGATAAAGACGGCGCGGCCCTTGGTAATCTGAGCGCGGGTGAGCTCGCCCTCGTTCTCCTCGTGGAGATAGGAGAGATTGGCCTTGCTCAGGCGCTCCATCAGCTCTTGGTTCTGGGTGGCAGTGCGCCCCTTACCGTAGTAGCTGACGAGCTTGTGACGCTCTCGCGGGACGGAGGTATCGCGTCGTGCAAGCAGCCACTTCTCAAACGCAGAGACCTCGCCGTAGAGGGCGTCAAACAGCCACACCTCGTTGACATCAAAGCCGCCGTGCTCAAGGCAACGCGCCGTGACGCGATAGCCACCGGAATGCGCCGAGATACACAGCGCACCGATGCGTGCGCCGTCGACGATCTTCGCCTCGCCGAGCGCCTTGCTGACCTCCGGGAGCTGCATCGTGCTGCGTAGCTCGGTGAGCAGCTCAAGCAGACCACGAGGCTGCTCAAGCTTGCCCCCGCTGGAGTCCTTTGCGTTCACGGGCCCCTGCGGCACGATCAAGATCGCGTTTTGCAGGCTCTCGCTGAACTGCTCACGCAGGCGATGCTTCTTGAGCTCGGCGAGAGCGGTCGTGCCGTGGCCATGGAAGTGCAAGACGGCGTCAACCTTCTTGTCTTCGGGCACGCGGAAGTGGTGCGGCACGTAGACGTAGACCGAGTCATCGTCATAGCCGGCGCCACCAAAGGGGAAGGGCGCGTTCTTGAGGTGCAGGACGATCGTCGTGCCCAGCTTGTCGCGGGTGATCTCGCCGACCTTCGGCGCATTGGCCCAGGCCTGGTTGCCACGCATCATCGACATGGATGCCGCGATCGCCGCCGTCGAGCCCAGTGCACGCAAGATGCCCCTTCGGGACACGCGCGCTCCTGTGCATGAGGACCCCATGGCGCGGTCATAGACGGTGCCCAGCGCCCGCGCAATCAATTGACGCACGTGAGGCCCTGCAGGGGCCGTTACGAGCCCGATCTCGCGCATGCACCTAGAACCAAGAATCGCCGCCCACGTCCGCGCGATCGGCCCGCGCGGCTCCCGGGGGCTGCACACGGAGTCCCCCGCCGGCGCTGCGAGTCCCGGACGCGCGAGCCAGCCCGGGGTCGGCGGGTGCATTGGTCTATCCAGGTGCAAATCCCTTGGGGGCGTCCCTAGGGAGCTGGAGTGGCGCTGGGCGAGGCGAGGCGCTGAGCCACGATGAGGCAGGAGCCCGCGCCCTTGCGGTAGCCAATCACGACCGGGAGGTCCTTGGGCGCACCGGTGCGGTATGCCTCGATCAAGCGCTCCTGGGACGACGCCGGAAAGCTTGGATTGACGCGACGAAACTCGCCATAGAGCTCAACGGCAAAGGAGGCCCGAACGCGATCCACATCGATGCCGGTCTCATCTTGCACGATGGAGGTCGCGTGCTCAAGGAGCAAGTCTCGGATCTGCGAGAACGAGCTGGTCTGCATGAGATGGGAGGCCGCCTTGATCACAACCGCGGTCTGCGAGGCGTGAGCCAGCCAGGTCGCGAGCTCGGGTTGTCGCTCAAGACCTCCATCCGCCAAGTTGCCGCGAACGTAGTCCACCAAGACTCGTCGGTCGTCCGCGCGCGAGTGCAAGTAGAGTCGAACGGAAGACCAGGTCGCAGGGTCATTCCGATCTCCCGGGTGGATCTCCAAGGTCTCGCCCGACTCACTCACTCGGATCGGCTCGACGGCTTGCACATCCATGCCCTCAAGCTCGGCGAGGATCATCAGCTGCGCGGTCAGGCCCCGGCCGGGACCCGACATCCCGCCCTTGGCATATTGGTTCATGTGCTTGGTGACAAAGAAACCGTGATGCGTATACGCGTCGATGAGTTCGCGATGCATCGCGAGGACCGACTCGGTCTCATCGCCGCGCAGCTCATCTAGATGCGGTGGTGCTCCGGCACGCTGCAGGGCCACGAGGATGTAGTGGCTCGCACCGGGATAAAACGCGAGCGCCGTCGGCAGATCGGCCCCCGCGAAGGGATAGAGCACCGTCTGGACATCTTTCCCCTTGAGCTCGGCTTGCGCCCAGGTGCGGAGCGGCTCGCGGCGATGCTCGACGTAGTACTTCCAATCCTTGGAGATCAGCCGGCCATGTCGATCTACGCGAGCCGCCACCTTTTCTTCGAGCACGACCCCCTGTCCCACTCGACCGGCGAGCAACGCGGCCGCGTTGCGCACGGACTCGTCGACCGGGGGCCATTCCACGCCCGCCAGAGCAGCCGGTGTTGAGGATTTTGCGTCTGCGGCGGACACCGTTTGCGGGGGGCCATCTCCTCCCGCCGAAACCTCGACGGCGTGATCGTCCTGGCTCCGCTCAGCCGCTCCATCGACGACAGCGTCGGCATCCTGGACGGAGCGCTCCGTCCCTTCGCCGGGCTCTGCGATCGATCGTGTCTGCGCTTCGCCGCGACAAGCGGTGGCTGTTCCAAGCGACAATAGACTCGCAGCGCTCACAAGACGGAGAAGACCAAGCGCCGTCCAGGGCGCACGCACGTGCCCCGCCTCTGTCGTCGCGCCGCCCCGCATGAGGGAACCGTAACCTCTCCCGCCGCAGTACGAAACTGGACGCTGCGCGCTCAGAACGGATGCTCGCGGCCAGTTGAAGCGGGGCACAGCGCGCGAACGCATCATCCCTACCGTTGCTTCCCGCAAACGCGCACGACCGTCTGCGATCCAAGCGCGATGCCGCCCGGCCGCATCGCCACACCCTGCTAGGACAGGCTGCCGCGAAGTTTATCGAGGCAGGCACGCGCGGCGTCTCGCACCCGTGCCCAGCGTGGGTCGTGCACGAGTGCCTCTCGCGTCCATGCATCGCCTCCCTGTGCGCCATCGCTGTCGAGTTCGGTGAGGGCTCGCTCAAGCTCATCGAGCGCAGCGCGTGCGTCGCCCTCCAGGGACTCGGTGACATCGCCAAGCTCGACCCCGTTGCGAGTGACCGTGGGCCAGTCGCGTCCGGGGTAGGCCACTTGTCGCAGTGTTTCGAGGGCCGGCGCTTGGACGTCGGCGGCCGCTGCAAGGAGCTCAAGGGCACCGCACAGCGCCTGATACTCATCCTCATCCATCGTGGGGTCCTTCGGGGCGCGCGGAGGAGGAGGAGGGAGCATAGCGGGCGTACGTGACCCACGAGCACACGGAGCTGCGTGTTGCATGCGCGTCCAGGGGCCGCGCGGGGTTCCTCAGCAGCCTGCTAGGGACTCGGCGGATTCGGCTCGGGAGTCTTGGGCGCATCACCACCGGGATCCTTGGCGCCATCACCAGGCTCTTCCTGCTTGTCGTTGGCGGGCTCGTGCTTCTTGCCGTCGCCCTTCTCAGAGCCAGGTTCGCCCGCGGTCTCGCGGCTCGCACCCGGAGTCATGGGCTTGCCATCGCGCCGCGCCTGGCGGATGGCCTCCGCCTTGGCCTGCGCCTCGTGTGCCTGGTCCTTGAGCCCGAAGCGCAGCAGCACATTTGCGTGCAACTCGTGCGCGCTGAGCAGTCGATCGTCGAGCTTGATCGAGCGCTCGACGCTAATCCGGGCCTCTTGCGTCAGGCCGGTGCCAAGCTCCGCCTCCGCACGAATCACCCATGCCGCCGGATGGAAGTCGAGGATATCGGTGAGTTGCTTGACGGTGGGAAGCACCGGCTTGGGCTTACGCTCGCGGATCGCGAAGCGCACGGCGTCTTCAGCCGCCTTGAGCAGATCCACCGGCGGGCGATGCTCATCACGCATCTTCGCGAACGCGGTGCGGGCCAGCGTCGAGGCGCGCTTGGCCTTGCCCGCACGGCCCTCGGCGCGGGCCCACAGCCGGTAGAGCCGACCGGTCTCACCCTTGTCGCCTGCGAGCGACAAGCCGCGGCGAATCGCTCCAACGGCGAGCTCCAGATCACCCAGTCGCGTCAGCGCGTCGATGTAGAGCAGACGCTCCTCTGTCGCATCTGGAGACTGTTCAAGCAACGCTGCGAGCGCGGCGTAGGTCGCTTCAATCTCCGCACGGGCACCGACGCTGAGTTTGAGGCGATGGCGCTCAAGCTCGATCAATGCGGGCGGCGCTCCGAGCTCTTGCGCCTTGGCCAGCAGACGATCGATCTCGGCGGCGTCCGGCTTTGTGTCCGCGGCAGTGGCCAACAGGATCGATACGCGGGCCGACTCCAATGGGGTCTTGGGATCGATGCCGAGGGCACCATCGAGCATCGCGTACTGCTCTGCGGCGGCCTCCAGGAAGCTCAGATCGATCAGCAAGTGCGCGAGCGATTCGCGGTAGATCGGAAGCTTGGGATTGGTCGCCACCGCGTCTTCCATCAAGCGCTGCGCGCGGACATAATCGACCTTGCCGCCTTCGTCGGGTCGCAGCATCAGCTCGGCGAGCAACAAGCGCGCCTGGGCGGCCCGTGGTTCGTCTTTGATCGCGCTCTCAAGCGCCTTGCGGGCTGCGGTCACCAGGCTCTTCTTTGAGCCGGGCTTGTCCTTGGCCGCATCGAGCTCTGCGAGCATCGCTTCGCCGCGCCCCGTCAGTGCCCGCGGCGCAAAGTCGTCCTCCGCCAAGCCCTCAAGCTTGCGCGCGGCTGCCTCGCGATCGCCGAGTCGAAGCTCGCAGCGCGCAAGCGCAATCTCGATCTCCACGCGGCCGGGCATCAAACGGTCGGCGCGCTCAAGCCAGGGCTTGGCCTCGGGCCAACGCCCCTGCTCCACAAGCGCGAGCCCCTGCAGATACGCGACCCTTGCATCAGCCTGGGGCATGGTCGCGAGGGTCGCAAGTGCGCCCATGACATCCCCTTCTTCCAGCACAAGCCACACGTCGAAGAGCGCACGCGCTTCTTCGCTCAGTCCGGCGTTGGGAAGCCATTCGCGCACGCGCTCCAGCGCGCCTGCCTGCACTGCGATCTCCAGGGCAAGCACGCGAGACTGGCGATCCCAGCTTGGCAGCTTGGGCCAAACATCCTCCAGCAGCGTGGTCGCATCCGTCAGCTCTCCTTCATGGAGGCGAACGACCGCTTGCGCGAGCCGTGCGTGCGCCAGGTCAACGCGGGTCAAGGTGTCAACGCGAGAGACGAGCTGATCGGCGACGGACGCGACGCCTCCGAGCCGCTGCCGCTGCATCGCATTAAACAACGCCTCATCGGCCGCAAGCCCGGTGTGAAGCTGGCTCTGCTTGCGCGAGCGCGCCAACTCGTCGAGCGCCAAGCTGCCTTCGCCCTGCGCCATTGCGAGATAGACCAGCGCGCGTCGAAGCGTGACATCTTCTGGATGCTCGGAGAGCGCGGCGTTGATGCGTCCCCGCGCCTCGCCGAGCGTGGTCGAATCGCCTGAAGCAAGTGCGACCTTGGCATCGACGGCGAACGCGAGTCGAGGTGCAAAACATGCGATGTCATCCGCCGCGGCTCCCTGCGCCTGAGCTTCGAGCACTGGCTTGACGGAAGACTTCGCCGCGTTGAGATCGTCTTTGGCGAGGTCGACAAGCGCTTGCGCGAGCGCCAGATCGAGTTCACTTGCGCCTGCCGACTTCGCCGCCTCAAGCGCTTGGGTTGCCGTCTCGACTTCCCCGTCAAACTCGGCCGCGGCAAATCCGGTTGCGACCGCAAGTGCGCCAGTCAACCCCGCGTGGCCAGCGTGGCGCTCAAGTGCCGTGTTGAGGCTTTGGATCGACGCGTCGACGTCGCTCCAAGTCCCCATGACGAAGGTCTCTTGCGCCGCCTCAAGCTGGAAGACCGCATCGCGATGCTCGGTCACCTTCTTGAAGGCGATGCCAATGCCGAGGAGGATCAGCGCCAAGGTGACCAGCACCGCCGCGCGCCGAAAGATCTTGCGCCGCTGCTTGGCCTGAATGTCGCCAATCAGATCTCGCGGCTGATTCACGAACCCAGGAAGGGTCGATGCACCCTTGGGCGTACGACCTGCGCTCACGCTGGAATGCTAACCAATCGCGGCGTGGTTGTGCGGACCCCTGGCACATCATCGCACCGGGATCTGGTCGCTTGGGGACCGCCATCGCCGAGCGCTGCCACGACCAGGCCTACGATGGCTCTAGGCAAACTGATAAAACGGCCGGTACGAGCGGGGAAAGTCGCGTTGGCCGGACGCAGCGCGCCCCATGTACAGGCGGCGCATCGATTCAGTGAATGCAGCTGCACGGTGCGTGCCCATGGCGGCGAAATCCGGCTTCCATCGATCGAGGCGGCGACCCAACGGGTGTCGTCCGATCAGGGATTGAGCGCCCTTACGCTCGCGTCCCTCACCACTGTGCGTCGCGGTCGATTTGCGTGCTTCCAGCCGCGGCGCTCGGCTGCTCACCGAGCGTCCACACATCATCAATGCTCTCAACCTTGTCGAGCTTGTTGTCGGCGGCTTGGCGTTGGCGTCGAACGACGCGCTGCTGCTTGCGCATCTCGGCCTCGCGCTTGCGCTTCTCGGTATCCGAGAGGCCAAGCGCGTGCATCTTTCGGTACGCCTGCAGTCCCGGAAGGTAGGGATGCGCGGCCTTGGCCTTGTCGACAGGTTCGCCCTCCTCCGATTCCTCGGGCGGTTCGGCGAAGAATGCGACCGGCTCGCCATCTTGGCGGCGCTCGTCGACCAGGACCCAGCGACCGTCGTGGTACTGCCAGAGCTGATCAACAGTGGTCTCCTTGACGAAGAGCTCGTCTTTGGTGTGCCAGCTGAGCTGAACGCGGTCAGCGGCGATTCCGTTGACCTTGTCGAGCTTCATTCGAATGATCTCGTAGTCCAGCACCACGATCTCTTGCTTGGTCTCGAAGTGGGAGTCGATGAAGGCGTCGATGCTCTGCGCGGGCAGGTGTGCCGCCGCTCGGTCGTAGTCTCCCCACCGCAGCGACCGGTTGTAGCTGCTGGTGGCCTCGTGGAACTTGTCGGCCATACCGTCGGCCGAGCAAGCGGTCCCGAGCAACACGAACAAGCCCAGCAGGGCGGCGTTTCGGGACAGTGACGTGGCGGGCTTGCTCGGCATAGGGCGACCCTAGGGCCGCGCACCTCGCGAGGCGAGTTTTCTGCAGACCAGAGGCAAGCCGCCTGGCCCCCTAGTGCTCGGACTGCTCGGACTGCCCGAACTCCTCAGGCTCCTCGGACTCCTCGGGCTCTTCGGACTCGGCGCTCACTGCCGCGTGGCGGGTCGGGTGGCCGTCGGGGCCCGGCTCCTCCGCGGATGCCGCCCGTGACCGCTCCTGCGCCGCGGATTGGGCCAGTGCGGGATTCCAGGCCAGCGCCTCACGTGGGGCCGAGCTTGCGGTCGAAGGGACCGCGATCGCGGGCCAAGCTCCCCTTCGGATGAGCAGGACGCGGGGGATCCGGGCGAGGTCGCTGTGAACTTCGACGCTTAGGCCTTTCGCGCGCAGCTCGTCCGCGAGGGGCTCGGGCTGCCCCATGCCCAACTCGAGGGCGACAAAGCCATCCGGCGAGAGCACGCCAGGCGAAAACGCCTGATCCAGCAGCCTCCGCACCAAGACCAATCCGTCCGGTCCGCCATCCAGAGCAAGGTGTGGCTCGAAGTCGCGGACCTCTGGCATGAGCTCCGCCATGTCTTCGCTCTTGATGTACGGGAGGTTCGCGACGATGCAGTCGACGCTGCGGCCCTGGGCGAGGACAGGCGCAAGCAGGTCGCCTTTCACAAAGCGAACTTGCACGCCGAGCGCGTTCGCGTTGCGTTGTGCGACCGCAAGGGCCGCATCGCTCACGTCTACCGCCGTGAGTTCTAAGTCCTTGCGCGCGTGCACGAGTGCGAGCGCAATGGCACCCGAGCCCGTTCCCACATCGACGACGCTGGTGAGCTCGGGCGTGAGGCGCTCAAGCACGCGATCGACGAGGATTTCCGTTTCGGGCCGGGGCACCAGGACGTTGCGATCGACATACAAGTCGAGCGACAGCCCATGAAATGCCCGCGAGCCTTCGATCAGTGCGACGGGTTCTCGGCTCAAGCGTCGCCGAACGAAGTCCCTGAACTTCTGGCGCGGAGCAGCCGCGACCAGCTCGCCGTGGCGAAGATAGAGGTCGAGCCGCTTACAGCCGAGGGCGTGCGCGAGCAGACGTTCGGCATCCAGGCGCGGCGCATCGATGCCGACCTCTGCAAACTTCGAAGTCGTCCAGCTCAAGAGTGCCGCGACCGTCCACTCCGCCGATCCGTCTTGACCGGCTTGCCCTTGATTTGAGTCGCTCATCCGCCCCTCCCACCGACACTTCGCGCGACGGCGCTTGCATCCGAGGAGAGCGACGGTCGAGCTGCAAGCGCGCCCATCAGCGCCGCGGCGTCGAGCCCCTCACCCTTGGCACGTACACGCCCGTCCACCGCCAGGACGCTCCACCCGGGAATCTCCTCGATCCCGGTCTGCGCCATGGTCACGCCTTGGGGATCCCACGCGATCAGTCCGTGGCCGAGCGCCAGGCCGTCGAACGCTGCGATCGAATCATTGACGACGACGAGCACACAGGCCACGCGTGGATGTTCGCGATGGATCGACGCGAGCAATTGCTCAAGCTCCGCGCTTCGCTCGTCGAGCACGAAGACCACCACCTCCAATCCCCGCAGCTCCGACAGCATGACGACATCGCCGGGGCGCACGTGGTCCTGACGCCCTTGGTGCTGCGGAGGTGCCGGCAACGCGTCCGGGCTCGCGGCCGGCGAGGACCCAGAGTTCTGTGACTCCGCAAGCGCAGACCAAAGCGCTGGATCGACACGGTACACCGATAGATGGAGCTCGAGCTGCGCGCCCAGTTCCGCCGGCGTCGCCGAGAGACCGACCCCCGCGGGACGGTCCGGCAGCAAAGATGTAGGATCGTTGGCCCCCCTCGCATCGCTTGCGGGACGGGACGCACAGCCGAGCACGCACGCGAACGCGATCGCGCCACATGGGACAACTGCAGCCCCGGAGCCTGCACCAACACGCTCCATCATGCGGTTGCGCGCCGACAAGCTCATGCGCGTTCCTGGGCTGGGGCGCCTGCGACTCCACCCGCCTTGTGGTCTGCTCCAAACTCAAACGCACGGCCACAGCTCGCCTCGAGTTCGGCGAGCGTCGGGGCGGCGGCGCCGGGGCGCCAATGATGGACCGACTCGACAAAGAGTCGAGCCATCTCCGGATCGGTCCAGCGTGACACGCCGTGACCCAGATTCGCGATGTGCCCGGGTGCAAGGCGTGCCTGCTCAAGCATGGCGAAGCTGCGCTCGATGAGGCGCTGAGGCTCGCCCAGGAGGAGCATCGGGTCCAAGTTTCCCTGCAGCACGCGGCCGTGTCCGAGCAGCTCGCTCGCGCGATCGATTTCCATGCTCCAGTCGACGCCGACAACATCCGCACCGCACTCGCTGACGGCCTGCAAATGCTCCGCGTTACCGCGCGCGAACAGAATCACCGGCTTGCCGCGCGAACGTGCGGTCGCGACCAGTACCTTGAGGGCAGGCAGGACCATGGCGCGATAGTCACGCGGACCCAAGGCCGCCGCCCAACTATCGAAGATCTGCACCGCGTCAGCACCGGCATCGAGCTGCGCGAGCAAATAGTCGCCGAGCAATCCGGCCATCTTCTCCATGAGTTCCGCAAAGAGTGCAGGCTCAGAGAACGCCATGCGCTTGGTGTGCTCAAAGTCGCGACTACCCCCACCTTCGATCAGATAGCTGAGCACGGTCAGCGGCGCGCCACAAAAACCAATGAGTGGTACGCGGTCGGACAGCGCGCGCTTGCACGCGCGCACCGCTTGAAAGACGTACTCGATCTCGTGAAGATCGCTTGGCCAGCGCAGCTTTTGGGCTTGCTCGCGGGTACGGATCGGCGACGCGACCACGGGGCCGGGATTAAACTCGACGCCGACGCCGAGCGCATCGAACACGACGAGAATGTCGGAGAACAAGATCGCAGCATCGACGTCCAGCTTGTCGATCGGTTGCAGCGTCACTTCAGCGCACAGCTCGGGCGAGCGACAGAGCTCAAGGAAACTGACCTTCGAGCGAAGATCGCGATACTCCTGCATGTAGCGACCCGCCTGACGCATGAGCCACACCGGCGTGCGCGCAGGACGTCGTCCTGCACACGCTTCGAGGAAGGTCGCGTTTGCGAGAGCCATGAGCGGCCGCGAGAATACGCGACTCGCTCAAACACGCGATGGGTCGGGCGCAAAGAGGAGATCGCTTCGCGCATTGCGAACTTGGGACGAAGTCCCCGCGCGGACGAAAGGTGGGACACCGCCCACCACCGCACGCCCTGGCTGCGCGCGCGGGCGACCAGCGCCCGCGATCGCACACGCGCAGTCACCTCGTGGACCTCCGCGATCCGGAGCGACAATTGTGAGCTGCTGCGTGCAGCGCGCTCCAAATCTCAAAAAAGCGGTTAGACTCTCGCGCCTATGAGCGCCGAGCCCTCGCCGGACTCAACCCTCACCGAGGACGCGCCGACGGGCGGGCAGACTCCGGCGTCGCTGCGGCCGTGGTTGATCTACATCGGCTCGCCCGAGAACGACTTCCTGGACGCGGGGCTGGTGCTGCCGCTCGATGACGTCCGTGCGGTTCGCTTCGGACGCGGCTCAGGTCCCGCGATCGCGGCCGAGCGAATCGGCAGCGTGCTCCACATCGCGATTCCGCTCGGCTGGGTCAGCTCGGTCCACGCTGAGCTGCGAGCACTCACGACCTCGTCGACGCTGGAGTTCGACATCCGCGATCTTGGCAGTCGTAACGGTACCTATATCGAGCGACAAGCGGTCAGCGGTGCCGCTCGACTCCGACAGGGCGAGATCTTTGAGGTCGGTCGAGCATTCTTCACGGTGCGGACCAGCGAGCAGCGCGACCTTCCGGCGGAAGCCGTCGAACTCTCTCCGGAGGTGCGCACCTGCAGTCCTCGCCTCGCGGGCTCGTTTCGCCGGCTCAAGGCGCTTGCCGCATCGGCCGTACCGATGCTCATTCGCGGCGAGACCGGCACCGGAAAGGACCGTCTTGCACGCGTCGTCCACTCGCTCAGCGGTCGCAAGGGCCCGCTCGTCACCACCAATCTCGCGTCGATTCCCGCCGCGCAGATCGAAGGAGTGCTCTTTGGTGATGGCGATCGCGACGGAGTGCTCACACAAGCCGCTGGCGGTACGCTCTTCCTTGACGAGCTGGGTGAGATCTCGCCGACGACGCAAGCGCGCCTGCTTGGCGCCTTGACGGATCAGCAGCTGCGCGCGGATCAGTCGACGGAAGTCCGCCTCTTGTGCGCGACGCTCCATGACCTTCACTCGATGGTCCAGGCCGGACGCTTTCGTGCCGATCTGTACTCGCGCATTGCAGGCTTCGAGGTCCGAATCCCACCGCTTCGCGCACGGCGCGAGGACCTCGGTATCCTCTGTCGCGGCATTCTCGTCGGTCCTCGTGCAGGCGTGCCCGCGCGGCTCTCGACGCGAGCGTTCCGGCGCATTACCGAATACTCGTGGCCCTACAACGTGCGCGAGCTGAGCCAGACGTTGATGACCGCGACCATCCTCGCGGGCGGCGAGGCCGATATCCCCCGCGAGATCTTCGACGAAATTCTCGAGCGTCGTCGCGACATGCCTCAGTCAACGGACGGCGTGCACGAGCTGCGTGCGAAGCTGATCGATGCGCTCGTCGCATGTGAAGGCGACGCAACCGCGGCTGCCACCGTGATGGGCCGTGAACTCAAGGATGTGCAGCGTTGGCTTGAGCGCTTTGAGCTCCGTCCGGAGAACTTCCGCGCTGGTGCTGGACTCACCAGCACGCGCTCTTAAGCGGTCGCGGACCCCCGCGCTCGCGTGCGCGCGAGCTCAGTAGAACATAAAGCGCATGCCGAGAAACACCGAGTGTCGCGGCTGCACTTCGGGCGTGATCCGGATGTCGTAGCTCAAGCCGACATCCATCGCTGCGGTCTGGTTGAGGAAGAACTCGTAGCCAATTCCGAAGCGACCGCCGGGTCCCGCGGTCATGCGCTTGCTGTCCCAGCCCCGTGGAATCGCCATCAGACCGAGACCACCACGCAGGTAGAGCCCCTTAAAGACATAGCCGGTCGCCTCGACATCCCCGCCCGCCGCGACCGCACCCGCGATCTTGGGCGCGGCGAACACTGCCAACGACATTCGAACGCCAAGGGTGAAGCGCTTGGTGACGCCACCGCCAACGATGGCGTTGAACTCGGGCGCGGGCGCGAGCCGAGCACCGGGGCCACTGTCGGTGCCATCGACCAAGAACACCGTGTTCAAAGCACCGACGCCAAGGCCACCCATAACGCCGCGCCTATCTTTGCCGCCCTCGATCTCCACCCCGCGCTTTCCATTCACCGAGGCGTGCGCGTTGCTCGGTGTCAGCAGCACCGAGCCGAGCACCATCGCGGGCGCGAGCGCGAGCGCAGCGGACAGCAACGAGCGCGCCGTCCGTCCGGACCCTCGGGGCCCTCGCCCTGTCACCACGGCCGAGCGTGCCTGCGTCAGAGAGTGGTTGCGCGGCGAGGGGACTGTTGTGCTGCGGTCTCGCATCGGAAGGCTCAGTGTAGTCCGGTCTCGCTACCGAAGGCTGGTGACTTGCACCACCGACATGCCCTGCGCCGGAACTGTGACTGTTTGCTTGAGGTATTCCTCGCCGCCAGGGCCATAGAGCCAGATTTCCACCATGTGTTCGCCTGGAGGAAGCTCTGTGCGGGAGATGAGAACCCGACCCGGGAGCAGGGTCCAAGAGCGCGTGTCGGGCTTGTCGGCGGCGAGCAATGCCCCTTCGACGGCGAGCGCCGCGAGCCAACCTGCCACCACGCCGCCTCCGCCCTTGCCACTGCTCCCCGCCGCGGTACCGGCCGCGCGTGCCGCCTCGGCTGCGGCGGCGCGCGTGATCATGCGCGTAATCGCAGAGCCAACCAGCCGCGGCTTGAGTTCGTTGTACTCGCGCTCGACATCAGCACCGATGTTGGAGATTTGCTCGACGCGGATGTCGACGCCGTCGACACGAACGTGGGCACTGTCGTAGCGCGAGTTCGACGGTGCGAGCTCGGGATAGACGACCCACTTGAGGCCCGCAACGCCGAGCACCGCGGGGTCTCCGGTGACGTAGCTCCCCGCCAGACCGACGGCCAGACCGATCGGCATGCGCTCGGGCACCTTGTAGGGAACGCGACCGACACAGATGATTGCGACCAACTCGGGCGCCGGCGTTTCAGGGATCGGCGAGGGATCGTCGATGTACCGTGCGAGGCGCTCGGTCCGGTAGCTCCCCTTCGCTGCCAAGCGCTTGATCGGGATGCGCAAGGACGGCAGCTCGCTGAGGACCAGTGCCTCGTCGTAGTAACGAAGCGCCTCATCGGCCTCACCGAGCTTTTCATACGCCAGGCCCGCGAGATACGAGCCGAATGCGGCGTGGGCGTGCTCGGGATCGTAGCTCTTGACGTAGTCCCGCATCACGCTGAAGCGCTTGGCCTCCACGCGTGCCCCTTCGAGGTCCTGCCTCGCCAGGTAGTTCACGAGGTTAACCGCGTTGATCGAGAGCTTCTCGACCGGGGTCGCTTTGTACTTCTTGCGCGACGCACTGAAGAGCCACTCGGAGACCGCGCCGCCCGGATCGCGCGCAATGTCCAAAAGCTCAAGCTGACGCTCCGCAACCTCAAGGTCACGCGAGCTGTCTTTGTAGCGGCCCAAGACCTGCAGCAAGACCCCGCGCTCGAGCAACACGAGCACGGCCTCTTGTCTCAGCTTGTCGGGAATCGCCCGGTCGTCTTTGACTCTGAGAAGCTTGTTGGCGAGCTTGAGCGCGACCAAGGGCTGCCCATCGGCGGCCGCGTTGCGCAGCTGCTCGGTCTTGTCGGAATAGGTCGCGCAGCCCGCTGCGAAGAGCGCCGCGAGGACGAGCGACGATGCACGCCAGCGACGCCGGACGGGATGGCCGGCGATCGATGGTCGCCGCCCTTCGTCACCAGGATGCCTGGTCGGTGTCATGTGCGGTGGTCAGACCTAGCGCACGATCGCTTTGGTGCGCTCGGACGTGAACTGGAACTTGAGCGCGGAGGTCTCGACCTCGATGACAGAGATGAAGAGGGAGTACTGCACGCGGCGCTCCTTCCTCATGCGTTCATCGGTGCTGGTGATCTTGCCGGTGATGTAATACTTCGCACCCAGCTGCCGGCCAAGCTGCGCTGCGGTGGCCGGATCATAAAGCCCGGTACCCGCTTGAAGCGCAACCTCCTCGGCCATCTCCGACTGTCGCTCACGCGACACAACGGTCACCATGCCGCTGTTGACCAGCGTGGTCTCGATCTCGCTGAGAAGCTGGAGCATCTGATCGTCGAGGTGCTCTGATGTCGCGTTCTTGATCGGCCAGATCGCGACGATCGGTGGCGAGCTCGCTGCAGCGATGTCGCGCGCCCAGTAGGGCGACCCCATCAGCGCCGACAGGTTCTTGTCGACGAGATCCTTGATATCGACGCGATCGAGCGTCGTGCTCATCGCGGCGTTGTCGAGATTGGGGTTATCGGTGCCCTCCCCGCCTCGGACGGCGCGCGGCCGACAGCCAAGTCCCATCGGGAGCACGAGAGCGGCACAGACGAGCAGTGAGTATCGATTCCGAAGGTAGGCCACGTTGTCTCGAGCGATCGGTGAAAATTGAGCGAGCGTGCTTGGTGCTTGAGAGTGGGCGTCCACGTCGCATGCACGCCCGCCTGCTGGGAGTCTGTCCCCTCTGCCCCCGCGTTGCACGGGCGAAAGCGTGGGCAAGCTCACGTCGCCAAACTAGGTCGATTTCCAGGCGGGACGCGCGACGAGCGACTCGCAGTGGACGCGCGCAGATCTTTTCCACGCGATCCGACGCGTTTCGAACGCTAGGTGCCATACTTCGCCGCCACAATGACCCCTGGGTCCCGCACACGCGCGCGTCCGCCCTGCTCGCGATCCTCCACGGCGAAGCGCATGGCGCTTGCGATCGGACTCGTCGTGTCCGCAGCCGCGAGCACGGCGTGCGGTGGAGGCGAGAGCGCGGCCTCTGCCAAGCGCGGCGGCCCAGGTAAGGGAAAACCTCAAGGTGAGAAGCCGCCGCTCCCGATCACCGTGATTCAGGCCGATCGCGGCGAGGTGAGCCACTGGTATCAGACCTCCGGCACACTTCGGGCGCTGCGGGTCGCACAGATTCGTCCGCGGCAATCGGGCGTCATCGATCGGATGAGTGTCGAAGAGGGCGCCGTGGTCAAGGAAGGCGACGAGCTTGCCCATCTCGACGCTCGCGAGCTCGCACTGATGGCGACCCGTGATCGATTGGTCGCATCGAATCAGCGCGAGCAGCTTGAGTCCGTTGCCAGCATCCAGGACAGCGGTGCGGTTTCCGCCGAAGAAGTTCGTCTCTTGCGCTACACCGCGGAGCAGGCGAAGGCCAGCGCCAAGCTCTCCCGTCACCAGGCCGCGCTCGCGTCCGTGCGCGCGCCCTTCAGCGGCGTGATCACCAAGCGCTTGGTCGATATCGGCAATCTTGCCGGGACCGGTACGGCGATGTTCGAACTCTCGGACCTCAGCGCGCTTGAGCTCGATCTCTACCTGCCCGAACGCGAGGCGATGGGCGCCGCGACCAATGCCCCCGTGAAGATGACCGCGCTCGATGACTCGGTGCTCGACGGCGTCATCGTCCGGCGCGCGCCCGTGGTCGATGCCGGCACCGGCACGGTGCGCGTCACGGCTCGCGTCGACAGCCCGCCGGCCTCGCTCAGCCCCGGCGCCTTTGTGCGCGCGCAGGTGCTCTTGTCCCGCGTCGACAACGTCCTGCGGGTTCCTCGTTCCGCGATATTTGAGGTGGAGGAGCAGCCACATGTGTGGCGCATCCGCGAGGGCAAGGTTCGACGGGCAGCGCTCACGCTGGGCCTGGTCGGCGACACCTATGCGGAAGTCGTGTCAGGTCTTGAGGCGAGCGACTACTTCATCGAGGACGCCTCGGGGGGCCTGAGCGAAGGCATGCCGGTGAGCGCGATCGACCGCAGCGGCGCGGTGATCGCCGAGCTTGCCGCCCCCAAAGATGCGGGCGACGGCGAGAGCAAGGGCGAAGGCAAAGGCGAGGGTAAAGGCGAGGGCAAGGGCGGCAGGCGGAGGCGATCGGACTGAGTCATGTGGCATCGCCTGATTTCGGCGATCGTGCTGCGCCCAGTCACGACCGCGATGGTCACGGTCACCGTCGTGCTCTTCGGTCTGGTTGCGGCGCTGCGACTGCCCGTCGATCTGCTGCCCGATACCTCATTTCCCAGTGTCACGATCCAAACCGATCTTGGTGACGCCGCCCCCGCGGAAGTGGAGGAGCTGGTTACGCGGCCCATCGAGGAGCTGGTCGGCGCGGTGCCCGGGGTGGTGCGCGTCGAGTCCGTCTCGCGTGAAGGCAAAAGCGAGGTCGTCCTCGACTTCGCTTGGGGCACGTCGATCGACAGCGCGTTGGCGGACGTCCGCGAGAAGCTCGATCGCGTCCGGCTGCCGACCTCGGCATCGCGACCGCTGGTGCTCCGCTACGATCCGGCTCAGGAGCCGATTCTTCGGCTCGCGCTGACCTCCCCAAAAGAGCCACCCCCGCCGACGCGTGACGGACCCTCATCGGAGCTGGCTCGACTGCGCCAACAAGCCGAGCGCGACGTGGAGAGGACCTTGGAGAAGGTCCCAGGCGTTGCGGCCGTACAGCTGCACGGAGGCGAGGAAGACGAGGTCCGCGTCGAGATCCTGCCGGAACGCCTGCTCGCGCTCGGGGTCACCTCTCAGGAGATTGTCGACGCCCTCACGCGCGATAACGTCAATCGACCGGGAGGCGGGCTCACCGATCAGGGTGCTCGCTACCTGATCCGGACGCTCCAGGAGGCGCGGACGCCCCAAGAGCTCGAGCAGATCGTCGTGCGCACCACCGGCGGCGCCAACCTGACGATCCAAGATCTGGCGGTCGTCGGTCGACGGCCGATCGAGCCGGAGGAGCTCGCCTTTGTCGACGGCCAACCCGCAGTTGAACTCGCGGTCTTTCGCGAAGGCGACGCGAACACGGTATCGGTCGCGCGGGGTGTGACGAGCACGCTCGCCCAGATCCAGCGCAGCCTCCCGGAAGGCCAACGCGTGATCGTGCTGAGCAATCGCGCGCAGTTCATCGAGTCCGCGATCAGCGAGGTGATCAGCAACACCTTGGTCGGCGGACTGCTCGCCGTCTTGGTGCTCCTGTTCTTCCTTCAGGATCTCCGCGCCACGCTCATTGTCGCGGTCGCGATCCCGATCTCCGTGCTGGCCACCTTCGTGCCGCTCAACGTCGCTTCGGTGTCGCTGAATTTGATGAGCCTTGGAGGGCTCGCGCTGGGCGTCGGCATGCTCGTCGACAACAGCATCGTGGTCCTTGAATCGATCGCACGCCGACAGGAGCTCAACCCCGCGCTCACACCACGTCAGGCCGCCGCACTCGGGACCGCCGAAGTCGCGGACTCTGTCGTGGCATCGACGCTCACCACCGTCGCCGTGTTCTTTCCGATGGTGTTCGTCGATGGCGTGGTCGGCCAGCTGATCGGCGATCTTGGCCTGGCGGTCTCTTTCAGCATCGTCTCGTCCATGCTGGTCAGCCTGAGCCTGGTGCCGGTGCTGGCGGCGCTGCGCCGGACCCAGCCCGTTGAGCTCCCTTCGAATCGTGCACCTCTGGCCTGGCTCTTGGCCCCCTTCGCGCTGCTGTACCGTGGGCTTCTTGGCGTGCTCTGGCTCGTTGGCCGGATCCTCTCGGTCCTGACTCAACCCCTGCGGTCCGCCTACGACGCACTCTCGGCGGCGTACTCTCCGTTCCTGCGCGCGATTCTTCGGCTCCGCCACGTCATCGTCGCGGTGGCGGTTGCGGTCTGTGCGGTGAGCTTCGCCCAGCTCGGTTCAAGCGGTCGCGCTTTGATGCCCGAAGTCAACGAAGGCGAGTTCTTCGTTCAGATCACGTTGCCGCAAGGCGCGGCGCTGGAGCACACCGCAGCGATCACCAAGCGCCTGGCCGCGAGCATCGAAGAGCAAGAGGGCGTCTCGGCGGTCTTTGCCCGCGTTGGCAGCGTCACGCAGGGCGGCTCGGCCACCGGCGCCACAACCGGTGCCCATCTCGCGCAGATCGACATCCACCTCAGCGGACCCGCCGCAACCTACGCGCAGCGCGAGCAAGCGATCTACGAGGTCTTGCGCGAGGCGGCCGGCGACGAGCTTGACCTGCGACTGGGCCATCCTTCGCTGCTGAGCTTCTCCGATCCCCTGGAACTGCGCGTGCTCGGTGATGACCCGGTCGCAACTGCGAACCTGGCGGCCCAACTCGTCGACGAGCTCGCCTCGATCGAGGGGATTCTCGAACTGCGACCCGATGATCTTCAAGGACGCCCCGAGTTGCGCGTCGACTTCGATCGCGAACGCCTAGCTCGTCTCGGGCTCAGCGTCGATGCGGCCGCGCTGGCGGTGCAGCGTGCGATCCAGGGCGAACTCGCGGGCGTGCTGCATGCCGCCGACGACCAACTCGACGTCCGTGTGCAGCTGCCACGCGTCGATCGATCGCGCATCGAAGACGTCGGCGAGATCACCGTGGCCGCGAGCGCGGATCCGGTAACCGGCCGCGCGGTCCCGGTCCGCCTCGCCGCGATCGCCACTCTGGAACAGATCACCGGGCCGGCGCAGCTTCGCCGCCTCAATGGCCGGCGCGGCGTACGGATCCAGGCGCGTGTTGGCGAGCGAGACCTCGGTTCACTCGCCGACGAGCTCGCGCTGCGACTCGATGCGATCGAGCACGATCCTCGACTCGAGCCGACGGTTGGCGGGCAGGCGGACGAGCTTGAGCGCTCCGTGCAGAGCCTGATCCTGGTTGCGGCGCTCTCGGTCTTCCTCGTGTACGTGGTGATGGCTTCAACCTTTGAGAGCCTGCATCACCCCTTTCTGATCATGATCAGTGTGCCCTTCGCCATCGTGGGCGTCGTGGGAGCACTCTCTGCGCTCGACATGCCCGTGTCGGCGCTGGTCGGCATGGGCGTGATCGTGCTTGGCGGCATCGTCGTCAACAACGCCATCGTGCTCGTCAACGCCGTCAACGCGCGCCGCGGCCGGGGTCAGGACATCATCGAAGCCGTGGTTGCGGGTAGCGCAACGCGAGTTCGGCCGATCCTCATGACGACGGCCACGACGGTCTTGGGACTGCTTCCCATGGCACTGGGCGTCGGTGACGGCGCGGCACTCCGACAACCGCTCGCGGTCACGGTGATCGCAGGTCTCTTGGCATCGACGCTGCTGACCTTGGCGGTGCTGCCCTGTCTCTACGCCATTGCCCCGGGCGCCAAGCGTGAGGCCTGGGCAGAGTCCTCAGAGGGCGACGACGTCGAGCTTGAGCTCCGCGCGTCCACGCCAAGCTCCACCGCCGCATCGGTGGCGATGGCTTCGACGCTCAACACGAATACCGAACCGGATACCGAACCGGATACCGAATCGGCCTCCTCGCGCGGGGTGCCAGCGGCCGAGGCCGAGGCGCCCGAGCGCACCGACGAGACGTCGGCGTAGCCCTTTGTCGCAAGAGCGCGCCGAGCTTACGCGCGCCGAGCTTGCGGTTGTGATCGCCTTACCCGTTGACGGGACGCCAGGCGGTCTCCGCCATCTCGCCTTCCTCAAACTGGAAGAACAAGCGCATCTGCTTCTCCATGAACGCCTTGCCTTCGTCGCTCTGCAGATCGATGCGATAGGTATTGATGTAGCGCGGGCTCTCGCGCAGCCACTCCTGCCAGGCTTTCAGACTGACCCGTTCATAGAGAAGCTGGCCAAAGTCGTTCTGGAACGGCCGGAAGGGCAGCGCCGGCAGCTCCTGCTTGAGGCGTTGGCACATGACGGTTCTTTGCGCGTTCATCGGTTCTCTCCCCTTGCTGGCTAGCTCTGAGTGACTAGCGGACGCCCTCGTGAAGCGCTCGCTCCACGACATGAACCGCATCCGCGACCGGAATTCGCTCTTGCCTTCGGTCATCGCGGTAGCGAATCGTGACCTTCTCATCGGCCAAACTGTCGTGATCGACGGTCAAGCAGTACGGCGTCCCGATCTCGTCGTGACGCGCGTAACGCTTGCCGATCGTGTGCTGCTCGTCGTAGCGCACGCTGATCCGATTCTTTGCGAACTCGTCAACGATCTTGCGGCCGAGCTCAGGCAGTCCGTCCTTCTTGAGCAGCGGCAGGACCGCGCACTTGTAGGGTGCAAGGCGTGGGTGAAGCTTGAGCACGGTCCGCTCCCCCTTGCCCTCCGCGTCGGCAGGCTCGTGCGCAAATGCGTCGCAGAGCACTGCGAGCACACCACGAGTCGCACCAGCGGCAGGCTCGACCACGTGCGGGATGAAGCGCCAGCCGGGCTTGCCGGTCTCGGGATCTGTGGCTTCGGCATCGAAGTAGTGCAGCTTTTTGCCCGAGCCGGCCATGTGCGCGTTGAGGTCGTAGTCCGTGCGCGAAGCGATGCCCTCAAGCTCATCCCAGCCCCAGGGGAAGTCGTATTCGACGTCGAAGCACCCGTTGCTGTAGTGAGCGAGCTCGTCGGGCGCATGCGGGCGGAGACGGAGACGGTCCGGGCGTAGGCCCAGACTCTTCCACCACTTCATGCGCTCGCCCGTCCAGTACTCAAGCCACTGCGGACCTTCTCCGGGGCGGCAGAACCACTCCATCTCCATCTGCTCGAACTCGCAGGAGCGGAAGATGAAGTGTTCGACGGTCACTTCGTTACGAAATGACTTGCCCATCTGCGCGATGCCAAAGGGCACCTTGTTGCCCGTGCTTTGCTGCACGTTCAAGAACTGAACGAACATCGCCTGCGCGGTCTCGGGACGGAGATAGACGGCGCTTTCGGCCAGGGCTGCTTCGGCACGCTCGCGCAGCGCCTTGTCGTCCGCGCCATCCGCAACACCGCGCCGAATCAGATCGATGATCGACGCGATCGGGTCGACGGGACCCATGCTCGAACGGAACATCAGGTTGAACTGACGTTCGTCGCTGAGGTAGGGCGAGCCGCAGTTGGGGCAGACATAGCCGCGATCATTGCCGACGGCACCGCCGAGGCGCTTGCCGTCCACGGTCAGTGCGATGCCTTCGCTGCTCTGCAACTTCTCTTGTGCAGTCTTGGCCCGGGCTTTGTCGCTAAACTCGATCGGCGCTTGCGCCCCGGGGCTGAGACGGGGCGCCTTGTCGGCGCGAAAGCGCTCCCCACAGAGCTTGCAATCCACCAGCGGATCCGAGAACGAGGCGAGGTGCCCGCTCGACTTCCACACCTGTGGATGCATCATGATCGACGCGTCGAGACCAACGATGTCCTCGCGGGTCGTGACCATCGAGGTCCACCACTCTTGCATGAGGTTGCGCTTGAGCTCGACACCCATCGGGCCGTAGTCGTAGGCGCTGCGCAACCCGCCATAGATCTCGCTGCTTTGGAACACAAAGCCGCGTCGCTTGCACAGCGACACCAGCTTTGACATCACGTCGGTCGTGCCCGCGTCCGTCATATCGGTGCACCGCTCTTAGCACGCCCAGGGACCACCGCGCGAGCGCGGAGGCCACGGACGGCATTTGGAGGTGCCGCCGCGGATGATTCAAGATCGACAGCCTGTGAGCAGGCTAGGTCCCGGTGGCACCGGGCTCGATGGCCATCGGCGAAAGCGAAGCGACACCCCCGGTGTTGACGGGGGCCGGTCCGGAGTCGACCGCGCTGCCGCGATGCTCGGTCGCTTCCGCGCTGGCGCGGGCCTGCCGGGCAACCAGGCGCGCATAAGCGCCACCGAGGCGCATCAGCTCATCGTGTCGACCCTGCTCGATGACCCTTCCCGCGTCGAGGACGAGGATGCGGTCCGCGTGGGCGATGGTGCTGAGCCGATGCGCGATGATCAGGGTCGTGCGTCCCGCCTGCAGCCGTTCGAGCGCGTCTTGAACAAGGGCCTCGCTCTCGCCGTCAAGCGCTGAGGTCGCCTCATCGAGGATCAAGACCCGAGGGTCACGCAAGATTGCCCGTGCGATCGAGACGCGTTGACGTTGGCCACCGCTGAGCTTGACGCCCCGCTCTCCAACAATGGTGTCGTATCCAGCGGGGAAGGCAGAGATGAAGCCATCCGCGTTCGCGGCCCGAGCGGCGTCCTCGACCTCAGCGTCCGTCGCCTCAAGCCGGCCATAGCGGATGTTCTCCCGGATCGACCCGCTAAAGAGCAGGGGCTCTTGGGAAACGATCGCCATCGCGGCACGCAGATCGGCAACTCGGTAGCGTTGCAGCGGATGACCATCGAGCTCGATGCGGCCGTCCGTTGGATCCCAAAAGCGCATGACGAGGCGCGCCACCGTTGTCTTACCTGATCCGCTCGCACCGACGAGGGCCACGACCTCACCTGGCGCGATGTCCAGATCGAGATCCGCGATCACCGGAACGCTGCGGTCCGCGTATGAGAATGAGACATTGCGCAGTCGCAGCGCGCCGCGAAAAACCGGGGCAACGACGGGATCGACGGGATCGGCGATCGCGGGCGCTTCGTCGAGGATCTCGAAGATGCGCTCGGTCGCCCCCAGCGCCTGCTGATAGCTGCCGTAGAGCCCCGCCATCGCGCCGACCGCTGCGGCGACCGCCATGGTGTAGATGAAGAAGGTGGTCAGCTCGCCGGCGCTAATGGTCCCGGCGACGACCATGTGTCCACCGAGCCAGAAGATGCCGGCCAGCGTCACAAAGGCGAGGAAGCTCGCCACGGCCATGAACCAGCTGCGGGCCTGAATCATGCGCAGATAGAGCGAGAAGGTCGCCGCGATGCCACCCTCGTAGCGCTTGGTCTCATACGACTCGCGGGTGAAGGCCTGCACGGTCTCGATGCCAGCCAAGCCCTCCTGCAGAATTGCCGTGGCCTCCGCCAGGCGCTGTTGGGCCTCCTTGCTGAGGCGCCGAATCAGACGCCCCCACAGCGCGCTGAGCAGCACAATCGCCGGCACCACCGCGAGCATCACGAGCGTGAGACGCAGGTTGATCACCAGCAGGATCGTCACGCCACCGACGAGCGTGATCAGGTTGCGCAGCCCCATGCTCAGGTCTTCGCCGACCACGGTCTGCAGGCGCGTCACGTCATCGCCGAGTCGCGAAAGCAGCTCGCCGGTTCGCGTCCGATGATAGTAGCTCTGCGGCATCGTCACCAAATGGCGATAAAGCTGCCCGCGGATATCCGCGACCACACGTTCACCGACCCAGCTCATCAGGTAGTGCCGGGTGAAGATAAACACCGCTTGAATCGCGAAGACGGCGACGAGTAAGAGCGCCGTGGAGTTCAGACTCGACACGTCCTTGGTGGTGAACGCGGCGTCAATCGCCTTGCCGAAGTAGCTTGGGTAGACGAGACCCAGTCCACTTGCGATCAGCAATGCCGAAAGCGCGAGCGTCAGACGCAGCGCATAGGGACGCGTGTACGCAAACAGCCGCAACAGGCGCGTCCCCGGCCTCCGTTCTGGGGCTCCCTTGACGGGGTCGCTGCTCTCGGTGCGATCATCGCTGGCCATGGTCGCCACGCTTTAGCAGCCGCATCGCGAATGTGCCCCCACCGACGGGCGAGCCCCCTCCATTTGGGTAGCCACAGCCGCAGACGACGAATCGATCGCATCGCTCGCAGTGGTGCGGCGCTTGGGTCCTCTGCCACGTTCTGTGGCTTGGCGGCATCTCACGGCAGCGGAATTGGCGTCGCCCGCGAGGGGGTCCCCCCGCGGGCGATTCATCGTCTCAATGCGAGCCGCGTCCTGCCTCCTCGAAGAAGAGGTCAGCACGACCCGAATCTACACCACTTACTGATCGAAGGTCAGCGCGCCCTGGAGGCCGGTGAGGGTGACGGTGAGCGTGATGCCGCTGACGTCGGGCATCGCCTGGCCGATGACGGTCATGTTGTCATCGTAGGTTGCCGTGGTGGACGAGCTGGAGATCGCCACCGTGCCCTCGGGGAGGACGCCGTCGAAACCGTCAAGCGGGGTGGGGGGAATTTCCATGCCGAGCGCGGAGCCGTAGGCATCGCCGTTGATGGTGATGGGCTGGTTGCCAGTCATCGCACCGCCGGTGTTGGGGACCGTCACATCCATGTAGTTGCCAGTGTTGGCGATCGACAGGCTGGAAATCCCGAGGCTTGCAAGACCGCAGCTGGTCGGGGGAACGTC
>CAZVEM010000044.1:0-25002 GCA_964626165.1 uncultured Nannocystaceae bacterium | reverse complement strand
TGCAGGTAGACCAGGCCGCGCAGGTTCTGTGCGCGCGCGCTGTCGACCGGTGTCAGGATCTTGGGATCGACTTGCAGTGTCGTGCTTGCGACCGAGTTCGCGAGTTCAAGCTTGCCCTGCCGCAGGAAACACTCCGCGATCACGAGCATCGCCTCCGTGTTGAGCTCGTGCACGCGCAGCGCCTCGCGAGCTTGCTCGATCGCACCTTGAAGCTGCCCCGCCTTGAGCTTGCCGGCCGCCTGTGCCGAGATCTCACGCGACTTCGCCATCTTCCGCTTCTCTTCGGCGGGGTCACGGTCCTGCGGCAGCACCGTGGGAAGCTGTTTCTGAGCCGCAGCCGGTTGCGCTTCCGTCGGCGTCTCCGATGTCGATGTCGACGGTGATGGCAATGACGCGCCATCGCCCGGCGTGACGGTGGCCGTGTCGCCCTCCGCCCCCTTGTTGCCGGCACATCCCGCTCCGAGTCCAATCGCCAGGGCCAACGCGACGCTGGGTCCCGCACTCGTGGCAATGCGAACGATCACCTGCCCTTTCACCTGCCTCGTCATCGCCTGTCCTCCACTTGAACGTCGAGCGCCGGATCGCGCAAGAGCGGATATTCGTCGGGCTTGTAAACGTTGAGACGCTCGCGCGCGCGCTTGGTGTACTCGGTACTCAGCTTGAACTCGACGCTGCGCTTGACGGTCTCTTCGTACAGAGACACCGCCTTGTCCTCGAAGGCCTGCATCTCATTCGCGATGATGTCCTTGTACGCAAACCAGGCCTCGCTGTACTCCTTGAGCTGCTTGGGCACCGGCGAATTGCGGACCTTGGTCGCAACCGTCTCAAAGCCGTAGCCGCGCCGGAACATCGCGGCCAGCGTCCACTCGAGGCGACGCCACGGAAAGACGGCGTCGTAGTCTGCTGACACCCGGATCAGCTGCTCGAACAGGCGCTTGAACTGCTCGGTGAGCTTTTTGCCCGTTCCCTTCGCCTCGAAGGTGAGCACGGCTTCAAGACCAGCTTCAGCGAGCAGGAACTGTGCTTGCGCCGGGAACTCGGCGGCGTCGCTCGCGGGCGCGACGGCGCGAAGTTGCGCGAGCGACACGCACTGGCGGAACGCCTGCTCCGCATCGCTCTTCTTCTTCATCGCCAGATACTCCTTGCCGATCTTGAGCCACGCCTCGACCGTGCGGGAGGTCTGCTTGGGATCGCCGCCATGGGTATCGACGAACGCCCGATACGCCTTGACGGTGGCGGCATGGTCTCCGGTCTTCGCGATCGCCTCGGCGGCCAAGAACAGTCCCTCCGCCTTCTCCGCGGGATCAGCGACCTGTTGCGCGTACTTGGCATAGAGCGCGCTGGCGCGGCGATAGTCTTGCAGGCTCTCGGTCAGCGAGGCCGCACTCTTAAGTGACTTGCTGCGATGCTCGCTCGCCTCGTAGCGCTTGTCTTCGGCCAGGCGGATGTACTTGTCGACTGCCTCCTCGAACTCGAAGAACTTGGCGTGGTTGAAACCCGCGCGGAGCAGCGCGTCGTCGGCGAACTCGCTACTGGGGTACTTGGTGTAGATCCGCTCGTAGGTCTTGGAAGCGGAACCGAAACGCCCGATGTTCTCGTACGCCACCGCGGCGTTGTTGAGCGCGCGGTCAGCATTGGGATCGTCGGGCGCTTCGTCAACCAGGGCGACGTAGCGATCTGCCGCGGCCTCGAACTCCCCGGCCTCAAGTAGCAAGGTCGCCTCCTGGAAGCGGACCGCATTGCCGATCGATCGCAGCTTGCCCGCTGCCTCTGCACGCTGCCCCTCGCTGCCACATTTGAGCTCGACCAGCTTGTCGGTCCACTCACGCGTTCCGGTGAGGTCGCCCGTGACCACGTGCAGGTCGACGATCGCGTAGCCAGCATTGATCGCGATGTCCTCCTTGCAGTGACGCGCCAGGATCTCTTCGAAGCGCGGCTGCGACTCTGCAAATCGGTTGTATCGCTGACTCAGCTCTGCTGCGTCGTAGCGGATGCGCCCGGCATCGTCCGCATCGGGGAACAGCGCGACGTAGCCGTCATAGGCGCGCTGCAGCTCCAGCAGTTCTGCAGGGATCTCGACCGGATCGAAGGGGCCGGGACTGCCATCGCGAGGCATCTCGGGCACGATCAGTTTGCCGCTGGTCTTGAGCCCTTCGACGACGGCCTCGCGAGCAAACATCACGCCTTCGGCGGCGTCCTTTTGCAGTCGGTTGTCGACGTAGGAGTCGCGAACCGCCGCGTACTCGACGGCCGCCTGCGCGAAGTCGTTGGAGTAGTAGAGGCTCTCTGCGTACTCGTAGCGGTAACGATACGAGTTGGGGCCCTCGGGGAAACGCTCCAGGAACGCCGCGTAGGCGCGGGCCGCGATCCGGTACTCCTCTGCGGCACGGGGATCTCCCTCGCTGCGCAGCTTCTGCGCCTTGCCATGGTGATCGATGGCAGTCGCGACCAGAGCGTCCTCCGCCAGCTTGAGCGCGGTCTCGATCGCGTCAAAGTCCGACTCATTCGCAGCGAACCAGGGCGTGCCTCTCAGGTACGCGGTCGCGAGCTTGTCACGGGCAATGCTCGCGTTGTTGTCTTCGCGCAGCGCCATCCAGGCCTGCATGATGCGGTCTTGGATCTCAGGCGCCGCGGGTGCGAGCGGGAACCGCAGGAGTGTCTGCTCCCAAATCTTGATCGCACGCGCGAACTCGGTCTCGTAGGCCCGAAGATCACCAAGCGCGGCATATATTTCGGCCACGTGCCGCTCGGTGCGCTGACCGTAGTCACGATCGAGGCGCGCTAGCCCAAAGATCTTGTCGGTTCTGCCGTCGCCATCCCAATCCTCTTCGACGTAGGCCTTGGCGATGTACCGGATCGCGTCCTTGCGCAGCGAAGCTGCGCCCTTTCCGTCCTTGGTACTCGCGACCGAATCAGCCCATCGCACGAACTCGTCGAGCTTGGTGACCGACTCGGCGAAACGGCGCTCCAGATAGAGCGTCCATGCGATGCGGATCAACGCTTCGTCAAAGAGCTCGCCCGTCGGGTCCTCTGCGGCGCGCTCATAGGCCGCGAGCGCGCCGTCGAACTCATCGAGGTCGTAGTGCATCTCGCCGATGCGCAGCCACGACTCAGCGAGATGCTTGCTGTCCGGGTTGTTGGGAACGCAGTTGTCGTAGTTGCCCGGACGGAAGCGATCGCGCGCGGCGTCGGGTGTGAAGTCGGCTGGAGGGGGCGCGAATTTGTTGCTGCACGCGAGCGCCAAGAATGCCTGACGGCTCGCGGCGTAATCCTCTTGCTCAAGCAGCAAGACGCCGAGCATGTAGAGCGACGCGTCCGCGTAGGGGTACTTGGGGAAGCGCTCGACCACGCCGCGAAAGTTCGCGGCCGCTGCCGAGTAATCCGCCTTGGGTGCGGCCGGCAGTGCAGACTTTGGATCGAACTTGGGATCCGCTTGCAGCGCTTCGACCTCGGCCTGCCACGCGTCTTCTTGACGGCGGTACCGTTCTTCGGCGGTCACGAAGTGAAGCTCGCCAAGGCGGAAGAGAATCTCGGGCGTCCACAGCGGATCGTCGGGGTGTCCAGCGAGGAACTCGTCGTAGCGCTCGACTGCGCGTGAGCGCAGCGCTCGCAGATCTCCCTCGCGCTTGCGGATCTCTTGGGCGTAGCGCTGGTCGACGGCGTGACGACCGTCTTCTCCCTGCAGCACGAGCAGATCATCGATTGTCTCGTCGACCTCTTCGGCGGCCTCGCGATACTTCGCGAGCATCTCCTCGCTCGCGTCGAGGGCCTCGAGATCGCTCGGATCGGCCGGCCGCAGCGGCAGCGGAGCGCTAAGTCGGTCCGCTCGGGGCGAGCCAGTCGGCTCGATCGCGACTCCAGAGCCAGGCTCCCCGGGAATTCCGTAGGTCGGAGCGGCCGCGGCCGGAGCCTCCGGTCCGGTGTCTGCCCCGGCTGCCGCGCTTGCAGTGCCCGCGCTCTTCTCGGCGCTTGCAGGTGTCGTCGATGCGCCGGGGCCCGGCGCTGGACTCGTCGGCGCGGGCGCGGCAGCGCCTTTGCCTCCGCCGCCTGCCGGCGGTCCAGCCAGCGCGGGTGAGGGCAGCATGAGGAGCGTCGCGAGGCTCAACGACAAGCAGACACGTCGCGACTCGTTTCGTGATCGCGTTCGCGGCCGAGCGGCGACGGAGGCGTTTGGGCGGCGGCGCGTCATTGCGGTCCCTCCCCACGCGACTCATCGAAGGCGGCGTCGATCGTCGCCTCGATCTCAAGAACGCTGCGTGCACGATCGGACTCCAGACGACGGATCTCCTCGGCCTCGGCCTCCTGCACGCCCCACGCGACATCGAGCATGCCGACCTCCGAGCGAACGACCTGATTGCTCACCTCACCGATCACGTCACGGTAGGTTGCCGCCATCAGCTCGCCGACCAGCTCGCTGCCCTGTGAGGTCATCGCGTCGAGCTCGGCCCGATAGCCCCGCAGGTTGATGCTCTCTTCGGCGATCACTGCCATCGCCCGGGTGAGCCGGCGCTGCGCCGCCTGATCCACGCTTTGACGGGCGTTGCCAAATGCGATGCTCGCCGCCCGCGCGCGCTCAAACAGCGCGCGCTCTTGGGCCGTGGCCTCGGAGGCCGATGCGTAGGCGACCGCGAGCTTGGCCTCGTAGTCGTCCATCGCGAGTCGTCGCGCGACGGCCCAGGGATCGTCAAAGCGCAGCGTTGAACTCTCTGCGGATGCCCGCATCCGCAGCGCTTGATTCTCGCGCTTAAGCTCGCCGATAAGCCCGCGAAGCTCGGCAGCCTGCTCCAAGAAGACCTTGGGATCGACTTTGGGGCCGGCCTTGTCCGACTCAAAGAAACGCTCGCTGGCCTCAAGCTGCGCCTCGAGGGCTGCGATCTGCAGATCTTGCAGATGGAGTTCTTCACCGACGCTCTCGACCCGCGCCTGCACCGAGTCGCGGCTCAGCGGTCCCGAGATTGGGACATCGAGCGCGGCGCGAGCCCGCTTGCGAGCGGCCTCGATCTCTTGAAATCGCGCCGCTTGGCGAGCGCGAGCGCGTTGCCACAAGAGGTCTTGAACCGCGATCGCGTCCAAGCGACCACCGTCCATCGCAGCGCTCAAGGTCGCCAGATCAGCGAAGAGTCGGGAACGTTCGCGCGCCACAACGGCGCGCTGCATCCGTGCGAGCAGGTCGTCGAGCTCGAGCAGCTCTTGATCGAGCGTACCGAGTTCCCTCGCAAGTCGCTCGCCTTGGATCGGCCGCGGCAGTGCACGGGCGAGGCCCGCGGCGGTCGAGGGCATGACTGCGTCCAATTTGAAATGGCGGAGATCTTGGGCAGCGACAGCCGTGAAATAGCCGACCGCATCGTTGCGCGACTCAAGCGCGCGTCCGAGCGACTTTCGGAGGCTGTCGAAGCTGCGTCGGGTCTCAAGGAAAGCCTCCTCGGCGCCGGCAAAATCGCGCTTGGCGATCTTGAGCTTGCCGCGTAACTGGACCAACTCCGGCATCAGCGGATTGCGGGGATCGTGAAGAATGAGGAGTTCGAGCGCCTGCTCGGAGCGCTCGTAGGCCTTGGCCTTGAGCAGCGTCCAAACGGTCTCGTAGAGCGCTTCGGCAAAGTAGGGCGAATCGCGGGAGAGACGTCGATAGGCGGCTACGGCGGCCTCGACTTCACCTGCGTCGTGCTGGATGCGGCCCTCGGCGAGCCACGCGAGGTCCACAATCTCGCGCATGTCCTTGTCGCGCGAGCGCACGAGTTGCACCTGACGAAAGCGCAGCAGCGCTGCCTCTACGTCACCGCCCGCGAGGGCGATGGTTCCCGCGAAGTACGCGAGTCTGAGACGCGTCGCCGCTTCGCGTCCCTTCCCAACCAAGACCGTGTCAAAGGGCAGATAACCGTCGATCGTCGCCAGTGCACTGCTGCCTTCGCCGCTGAGTTGGAGGTGCCGGGCGAGCTCGTAGATGAGCTCCGCGCTCTGGTTCTCTGGCGGAATCGCGGCGGCTTGCCCCCGTGCCTTGTCCGTTGCGTCCTTGGCGAGACGCGACGCGGGCGCCGAAGCGGTGACCGGCAAGCCCAGCGCACGCAATCTGGCGCGCACCTCTGGTGTCGCAGACAGTCCAGGACGTCGCGCAAAGCCTCGAGCTTGCGCGGGCGTCACGACGCGCAACATCTGAGCGACGCTGGACACGTGAAGTCGCTGCGCGTCAGGACGGGCATCTGCGAGATTCTTGACGAAGCACTCAAAGGCCCAGCCCTCCATGCCGAGCTCGGCAAGGGCGCGACCGAGCCAATGCATCGCCTGCGCACCCGCAGCGGAGTCGCCGTGCTCTTCCGCCAGATAGAGAAAGGTAAATGCGGCCTGCTCTGCGTTCGCGTCTGCGAGCATGAGCTGGCCGCGAACCAAAAGCCGAGCGAGCTCCTCCTGTGAGATCGCCGGGTCCTTGCTCGCGGTACGCTGAGCCGACGCCACGCGGCGCTCAAGCTCATCGAGGCGCTTGGCAAGGCGCTCAAGCTCCGCACGATCGGGATCTTCTGCCCGCGCGATCGAAGGCGTGAGCGACAAGGTGGCAGCGCCCATCGACGCCGCCACGGCGAGTGTCCACGCGCGCAGCGTCGAACCGGCCGCGCGCCGTCTGGCGTCGCGCTCACGCGACACCCAGATGGTTGCGGTCAGCTCGTCGCGCAAAGGCATCCCTTGATGTCCCCGCGCTAGGGCTTGGTGCTGGTTCCGGCGGAGCCACCGGCAGAACCGCCCGCTGCTGCGGTTCCGCCACTCTTGCGGCTCTCACGATCGAGGCCGCTGCGTTCCGTTCGTGACTTGGGCAGGGGCTTGCCGGAAGCATCGAGAGCCTGGCCCTGCCAATCGACCGAGGGGCGATCCCGCATCTCTGTGGTCAGGTTGCCCTTCTCAAAGCCGATGCTCATCACCTTGAGCGCGCCGTTCTCGGGCGCGGTGAAGTTGTGTGAGGAGCGGCTCTCGAAGGTGTAGTCGTTGAGATACTGGAATGCGCCAAAGCCCTGGCCGCGGTACACCAGGATCACGGTCGCGGTGTGTGGTCCGGGCGGAATGTTGCCGTCGTAGAGGGTGATTTCGTCTTCGGCGTCGAGCGTGCCGGACTCATCGCTGCGCTCTTCGATCTGCGCGCCATCGAGGACGTAGGTCAATTTGATGAGCCGATACTGTGAGCCCATCCGGTTACGGTGCACCAGCACGACCTTGCTGCCCGCGAGCACGCCGGAAAGCACGGTGTCCTTGAGCAACTGGAGGCGCGCCTTGCTCCGGAAGATCTTCTCTTTGAGCGCGTTGGTGTCGGCCTCAAGTCCGTCGAGTCGATCGCCGAAGACTTCGCTCTCGCGCTTTGCAGCCTCCGAGGTCCCACTCACCGCGTTACCGGCATCACTGCCGACCGCGGGCCCCGCTGGCGGGGGCGTGGATGTCGGTGGTGCTGCCGTCGGTGGCGGTGTGGCCGCGGCATCGCTGGCTCCGCCCTTGAGCACCTTCGGCTTGACCACCGTCGGTGCCGGTCCTGAGCCCGGGGGTGCGGTCGGCGGCGGTGCAGCGACTGCCTCGCCCGAGCCCAAGCCGCTCGTCCACGGTGCGAAGGCGAGCAGCGCGAGCGCCAAGGTCATCACCCCGACACGGCCCGTCCAGCGCGCGCCGACAACTTCTTTGGGGGCAGATGGCACGTCGACAGGCTACCAACTCCAACTAGACGGGGCCAGCAAAGCGTGCGCGTGTGAGTGACCTTCCGCGCAACAACAGCGGGGTCGTGGGGACACAAAGGTCGTCCTGAGCCGCGCACTTGCAACGATCACACGCATCGGCCGCCCCTCGACGCCCCACTGCACCCCACTTCACCCCGCTGACCCCGCTCGCTGCACCTAGATCGGCTGCTCAAGTAGCCAGGCCGGCCAGCGCATGATGCCGTCGCCGGCCGATGGTTGCCGTTGCGCCGCGAGCGGCGGCGATGTTGCAAGCAAGTCGATCAGCGCGCCGGATCACCGGGCACGGAGCCCGAGCTGCGTGAGGACGGCGCGCCGCGGACCATCTCCAAACGGCGCCAGATGGCCTCAAGCAGCGCTGGCACGCCCTCGCCGGTCGCCGCCGAGATCGTGAACAACGGGATATTACGCGCACGCAGTGCCCGTCGAAGCGGTGCGACCAGTGCTTGGGTGTCGGGATCGTCAAGCTTGTTGAGCGCGACGACACGAGGGCGACCGCGAAACATGTCGCCGTAGGCCTCGAGCTCTTCTTCGAGCGCCTGAAGATCTGCGAGCGGCTCTCGGCCTTCGGTCGGATCGGGCGCGAGGAGATGCAGAAGCACTCGGGTGCGCTCAAGGTGACGAAGGAACTGCAGCCCCAATCCACGACCTTGCGAAGCACCGCGCACCAAGCCCGGCACGTCCGCGATCACGAAGCTCCGCTCTTCGCCGAGCGATACCAGCCCAAGCTGCGGCACAAGGGTCGTGAACGGATAGGCGCCGACCTTGGGGCGGGCCCTTGAGATCGCGCGGATCAGCGTGGACTTGCCGACATTGGGAAATCCGACGATGCCAACATCGGCGAGCAACTTGAGCTCAAGACGAACGAAGAGCTCTTGCCCGGCAGTGCCGGGTTCGCTCCGATCGGGGGCGCGGTTCGTCGAGGTCTTGAAGTGGATGTTGCCTCGGCCGCCTCGTCCTCCTCGCGCGATGACGAGGGTCTGACCGGGCTCGCTGAGGTCGCCGAGGAGATCACCGATCTCTCGCGGCATGTCATCTTGCATGTCGTCGCGGCTGCGTCGCTTGCGAGCTCCTCGTCGTCGTCGAGCTTGCTTGCCGCCACGTGCACGCTCGGATGGCGCAGCTTCGCCGGCCGCGGACGCGTCTTGGTCGGCGTCTTCGAACTCTGACGAGGATCTCGTTCGCTCGCTGCCTGAGTTGGACGAGGTGCCGGCATCGCCGGCAGCCGTGCCGTCCTCGGCGTCATGGGATGTGTCGTCCGCGTCCTCTTCGTCGGCCCCGTCGTCGCCCTCGCGATTGCCCTCGAGGTCCCCCTCATTCCACCAATGCGATGACGCAGCTCCTTCGCCACCGTCTTCGTCACTCAAGTCCTCAAGCGGTGCCAGCCACGGCGCGCGGCCGTCCTCATCGGGCACGCCTTCAAAATAGGCGACGGTCCCCACCGGCACGCGGATCACTCGAGGATCCCCGCCGCGCCCGTTCATCTCTTTGCTCTGGCCGGGCCGGCCATCCTGCGCGAGGTGACGCGAGCGAAACTTGAGATCCAGCAGGGTCGAGAGCGACTCGTCCGCGACGAGCACGACGTCGCCGCCGTGGCCACCGTCTCCGCCCGCTGGCCCACCCATCGCGATATGTGCTTCGCGACGCCACGCGACGACACCGTCGCCGCCATCGCCAGCCTTCACAAAGATGCGTACACGATCGACAAAGCGCATTGGAGTGCCTGTTGATTCCTCGACCTCGGCCGACTCCGCTGCGCCCTTCGATTCACTTGCACGCAGATCATGGGCGCGCTGAGGCGCCCATGCTCACACGAGCTACTCGGCGGCCTGTGCCGCCTCATTGGCGGCAACCACCGACACGAAGCGCTTCTTGTCGCGACCACGCACGTAGAAGCGCACCGCGCCGGGAACGAGCGCGAACAGGGTGAAATCCTTGCCCGTACCGACGTTCAATCCGGCGTTCACGGTGCTTCCAACCTGGCGCACGATGATGTTGCCAGCCTTGACTTGCTCGCCACCGAAGCGCTTCACGCCGCGGAATTGCGCGTTCGAGTCGCGGCCGTTCTTGATCGATCCTTGTCCCTTTTTATGTGCCATGAGCTTGTTCTCCTTAGGAACGTGCTGCGGTGCGATGCACCTCAGCCGGCGATCTGAGTGATCATCACCTCGGTGTAGTGCTGACGATGTCCGTTCTTGCGCTGGTAACCCTTGCGGCGACGGAACTTAAAGATGATGACCTTCTTGCCACGGCCGTGGGCCTTGACCTCGGCGACCACTTTCGCGCCCGCGACATAGGGGGCACCGACCTTGGCAGCCTCGCCGTTGCCGACGAGAAGGACCTGGTCGAACGTGACGGTGGAGCCGATATCGGCGTTGAGCTTCTCAACACGAAGCTTGCCACCAGTGGCGACGCGGTACTGCTTGCCGCCGGTTCGAATGATCGCGTGGGGTGTTTGGTCGGTCACGATGTCTCTGCTTACCGGTGATGCGCCCACCGAGGCGACGGCTGCTTCCGAGCCGCGGGCCCGCGAGCACGAGCGCTCGGGGAGGCGGACCATGACGGATCAAAAGCGGAGGGTCAAGGAGTCGGGCCCGCCTGCTGCGGGGCGGTCGGCCGGGGTCCCGAGTGGCAATCGCGGACCTCACGCCGGCAGTTCGCCCGCTCAAGCCGGTCTTTGTCCTAGTTATGTGGGACAAATCCTACCTTTATTTACCATCGATGCCGAACTCGGGCACATCGAGAGTATGGCCGCCGCACCTCGTTGTCGTTTTCCCGCTCCCGCTCTACGCGTGCAGTGCGCCGTGATTCCGAAGTTCGCGGTCACATCGCTCATCGCGGTCCTCATGACAGGCTGCGCCGCGGGCTCGGCAAGTCATCGCGGATCAAGCTCACCGCACGCGGACGCAAAGACGCGCCCCGATCCTGCCTTGGCGAGCTTCTCGCCCGAAGAGCAAGAGCGCATCGCCGCGGTCGCTCCGCTCGTCGAGGAAGCGGCCGCGAAGCATCGCGTCGATCCGTCTTTGATCTACGCCGTGATCTGGGTGGAGAGTCGCTTCGATCCCTCGGCAACCTCGTCGGCAGGAGCACGCGGATTGATGCAGCTGATGCCCGCGACCGCGGCAGGGCTCGCCAAAGAACTCGGTGTGGCCCGCCCACGGATCGCGGATCCGCACTTTAACGTCAGCGCAGGGACCTACTATCTCGCACGACTTGAAAAGCGCTTCGAGGGCGACACCAAGCTGGCGATCGCGGCCTACCAC
Organism: uncultured Nannocystaceae bacterium; assembly: GCA_964626165.1. Lineage (GTDB taxonomy): Bacteria > Myxococcota_A > Polyangia > Nannocystales > Nannocystaceae > CAZVEM01. The sequence continues at coordinate 14,036 of CAZVEM010000044.1, read as the reverse complement.
GCCGGCTCGGGCAACGTCAGCAAATGGCAGAAGGCCGGTCAGCCGCATCCCGCGTGGAGCCAAGACTATGTCGACAAGGTGCTTACCGCACAAAAGCGCTTTGCAGGATCGAAGGTCGCGAAGGCCACCGGCAACGCGGACGCAAGCGCAGCCGTGCTCGGGCCCACCAGCGAGCCTGCGGCGCCGCTCGCGACCAGTATGGCGTTTCCAGCGGTCACGGGCTCTACCATCTTTGGCGAGCGCGCCAGCATTTATCAAACCGCGGAGATCGAGCTTGAGCCGCCGGTCTTTGAGCCCGATATCCCCTTTGCTACGCCCGCCGCCGAACAAGACGACGTTGAGGCTTCAACCGACGTCGTGCCCGTCGACGATGGCGACGAACCGCAAGACGAGCACGAAGAGGGTGCTTTCGTGCCGACGCAAGATGGGGCGCACGATGAAGACGGGCCACGAGACGACACGGGAAGCGGCGGTGATGGCCCCGCAACCGACTCGAAGATTCAAGACACCGGCGGCCCGCAGCCACAAGAGACCTTCGCGCTCCCCGAGCTCTAGCAGGCTGTCGAAATACCCCGCGCGGCGCATGGCCGCGCACTCCCCCTCGAGTCCCTTGTTGCTCGTCGGTGACGCAGCCAGGGAGGCCGCCGCGAGGAGCTGACGCGGCAGCGAGCGCCGATCGGATCTCCAGATCGGCCGCTGCGTCCCGTCCTGGCCGGATTTGCACTGCGTTGCCCGGAAAGGCGCGCAGGCGATGCGTTCGCGTGCTGGAATGGGGCATACGCGACGCCCGTCGAAGACCCGCGTCTCGACATGCAGGGCGAGCGCGACCGCTCATGGCAGCCCCGACCCACCTCGGCCCCCGAAGCTTCGCGACGCACCTCGCGGTCGCGGGTCTCGTGGCGTTGGTGCTTGGGGTGATCGGGAGCCAAGGCACCAGCGCTCAAGCGCGTGGGCCGAAGGATGCGAGCAGCACCGGCAAGCACTCGCCAGAGCACCCTCTCGTCGCCGTCGCTCGCGCCGACAAGACATGGCCCGGACCCGCGCGGCCTCACAAGGACGCACTGCAGAGCCAAGCGACCTGCGTGACTTGCCATGCAGACGTCGCGCGCGAGTGGTCGCACTCGCAACACTCCACCGCGTTTACCGACGCGGCATTCCAAGACGCATTCCGTCGCGAGACGCTGCCTTTTTGCCGCGGCTGTCATGCCCCCGAATCGCCGACCTCGCTGGGTATCAAGGTCGACGCGCTCTCGCAGATCGGAGTCGCATGCGTGAGCTGCCATGGAGATGGCGACTCCGTCCTTGCAGCTCCCCAGATCATCGGCGGGTCGCTCGCGAGCTCAGAGCTAGCCGCCGCGCCGAGCGATGCCGTGCCCAGCCACGGGGTTCGGCGCGAAGCGGCCTTCGCCGGGGTTCAGGCCTGTGCGGGCTGCCACGAGTTTCTCTTCCCCAACGGCAACGTGATCGGCGAGCCCGATCTGATGCAGTCCACGATCTCCGAGCACGCCGCCTCGCAGTACGCAGATCGGCCCTGTGCCGACTGCCATATGCCGGTCGTCACGCGCGACAACGGCCGACGCGGAAAGGATCATCGATTTCTTGGTTCGCGCGATGAGGCTTTCGTCCGCAGCGCCGTGAGCATCGCGGCGCGCCGTCCCGACGCCGCGACCTTGGTGCTCGATGTTGAGCCGCTCGTCGTCGGTCACTCCTTCCCGACCGGCGACTTGTTTCGACGCATCGCGGTCGAGTTTGACGATGGTTCGGGTCGCAGTCGTCGACTGATCGCGCTCTCGCGCCACTTCGACGAACGCCCCGTTGGCCCAGGTGTCCTCGCCCGCAAGCAAGTCGGTGATGATCGGATCCCAAGCCAACAAGCTACGGTGTCGATGACCTTTGCGATCCCGGACACCCTACAGAAAAGCGCGGTGCATTGGCGCGTCCGCTACGAACGCGTGGACCATCCACGCGGCAAAGACCCCCTTCGCGCCGCGGTGATCGGACACGTCGATCTCGCCAGCGGCATCCTTCCCGCGCCCAAACTACCTTCAACCCCACCGAGCACAACTCCTCGTTAACCGCGACGTGTCGCGTCGAGACCCCAGACAGGCCCACATCATGAACAAGCATCATCTTCAAGTTTCAAGATCGGTGGCGAGCACCCAGGCGGCGCGCACCTTCACCTCTCCCGCATTTGTGAGCTGCGTGCTGGGCTCGGCGCTGGCAACCCTCGCCTGCACGCCCAAGACGCCGGCGACGCCGCCAGAGCAAGTCGTCGTCGAAACCCCGCAGCCAGTTGCGACGCCGCCCACCGTCGAAGAACCACCCGCACCACCGCCGCTTAGCCTGCGCCAGGTCGCACATCGCGACGCGACCCTGGGCTTCCTCGACGTCGGTAACACGCTCGTGGTCGCTGGCGGAGTGCAGCTCGCGTACCCCGACACGACCGGACACCTCAGTGTGGACAAGCGCACCGTGGGCGAGCTGCCATCCTCCGACGCCTACTACTACGGCGGCGAAGAGACGACGACGCTCGTCTCTTTCTCATCCACCACCGCCAAGACGCAAGAGATGCGGCCCTCAATGATCGTCCAGATGAGCGAGATGGAGCGCTCGGGACCGACCTACTCGGTGCAGGCCCGCGTGGGCGACAAGTGGAAGGTGGTCCCCAATGAGAAGGACGGTCTGACGTGGTTTCCGATTGCTGCGGCCGCAGTGCCGGGCGGCAGCATCGCGCTGGTCAACTGGTCGGTTTCGGCGGACGGCGAGTACATGGACGAAGAAGGCTCGAATCGCCGCAAGTGGCGACGCATTGAGGCCAAGCTTCGCAAGTCCAAGTCCGAGCTGCGTTGGTTCGGGGAAGGACCCGCACCTGCGCTCCCGGTGCTCCCCGATCTTCGCAAGCAGTTCGCGGAAGACCCCAACGACATCTCGCCCTGGGATCAGGTCGGACTGGCACAGAAGATTGCGGCGCTCGACGACGGAACACTCGTCATCAGCGTCCTCGGCAACGTGCGCGACCTCGTCTATATCGCTCCCCCCGGCGCGACTTCCTTTAGCGCCCTGCCCGAGCTTCCGACCCCGCCGCAGCGCACCGAGATCTCAGAGTTCGTGGTCAACGGGAACGACCTCTACGCGATCGGGGCGCTCTCCCCAGCGGAGCTGGATCCGGGGGTCAAGCTCAGCGAAGAAGAGAAAAAGGCACGGCGCGATCAAGCCTTCGTCTATCGCCTCACGCCACAACGGACGTGGGAAGAGGTCAGCGTGCCGCGGGGAGATCGCGAGATGCTTGAGCTCGCGCTGGACTTCGCGGTCGAGGCAGATGGCACACAGTGGCTCATCACCGCGCGTCGCAACGACGCCTGGGGCGTAGCCGAGGGACTGCTCTGGCGTCGCGCGCCTGGAGGCGAGTGGGGCGAAGTCGAGCTCCCGCAGATCTCTCTGCCCGAGCTGGGCAACGAGCGTTGGCTCCGCGACAGTACGGCCAGCTGGGAGCTCCGCGACGCGCTGCCAGATCCACGCTCGAGCGACACCGTGTACGCGCAGCGCCTGGGCGCCTCCCACGGCCACGTCTTTATCCTCGCGCGAGACTTTAATGCCCCGCCGTCGACCACCGGTGACCTCTGGGGTGTGTTTACGCCCGGTGTCGACGATGGAAAGAGCGAGACCTTCGCACTGCCGATGATGTTGGAGGTCGAGCGCTGGTCAAAGCGAACCTTCGAGGTCCTCAAGCCCAAGCCCAAGGACTGTCCGGAGATTGTGCTTGAACTCGCGCAGGGCGACTCGATCGCGCCGGAGACCGTCGCGATGATCAAGAACACGCTCGGTGACCAGGCCGAGCGCGACATGTATCGGGTCTCGTTCAACGGCCACCGCGCGGTCGCGTTCCTTGCAGAGGCCTGGGAGCCCGACACCTGGCTGCTCGCCAGCCGTCGACTTCAAGAGGCGTCGGGCCAACCCTTCCCGGCGTACTGCGGTGTCGCGTCGGTGCACGGCAAGATCGAAGAGTCCGCCCCGGCCGAATAGCGCCGCGGCCGACGGACGCCCAGACGCAAAGGCGGAGCCATTTGGCTCCGCCTTCTTGTTGCGCCGCTGCTCCCGCCCAACCACTGGCCGTGGCCAGTCACGGACCTTTAGGACCAACGAAGTCGCTCAGGCCGACGCCTTGCGCGACAGGCTTGCGTGCATGTCGAGCAACTGACCGAGGGTCCGCGTCTTGAGCTTGGCGACGAAGTCCGCGTCCTTGGCCTGGCCGCGGAGCTCCGCAACCTTGGCAACAACGCCGTCGCGTCCGCCCAACTCCTTGGCGCGCTGTCCGAGCGCGAGGAGGTGGAGCAGCTTGGCATTGGCAACGAGGCGCAAGCGAGCCTTGAGCTCGTCCTTGGTCTCACCGTTCTCTGCTTCGAGGAGCTCGACAACTTTGTCGACGAGCGCCTCCTTACTTCCGTGCTGCGCTTTGACGCGCTGCAGTGGGCTTGGCTTGTTCATGGAATCTCCGCTTGTGGTACCGCCAACAGCAGCTGGCAGGAGGTTGAACAGCGACCTTGATTGCAGCTTCTTAAAACCGCGTGAGGCCGGGTGAATCTTGCTCGGATTGCTCCGCTCAAGACGGGGGTGGGGGATATCAGATCTTGCCGCGAATTGACCAGCCCTCGGTCAATTCTTATGCACACGGGCCGCTATCGACCACTGGCGCACTTGCGCACGCGCGATCGCATCTGCGGGGCGCGACGAGACAATCTCGTCAAATCGCGGTGACGCAGCGATGCCCGGAACGCGCGTGGGCACGTCCGGGCTCGCAGCTCTGCTCAAATGCGAACGCGATCGGACGATTCGCCCGATCGCATCCCAATACTTCGTGGGGTCGGCTAGCCGGCCATCTTCTTAACGGTCTCGGAGATGGCCTTCACGTCATCGACGGTGGCGCTGGCGCTCACGCTGACCTTGGTGTCGCTCGCCTCGATCTTGACGCTTTCGACGACCGAGCCGGGGATGCCGATGAGACCCGCGAGTCCCTTGACGTCGTCGAACTGCTTCTTGGCTTCATCGGCAACCTTGGTCGCATCGTCGGCGCTGCCGAACGAGGCGGTCACGTTGAGCGCGAGGCCGGCGCTAAAGTCCATCCATCCACCGACGCGCTTGGCGCTGCTGGCGGGGCCGAGTGCCGCAGCGGCATCGGACGGGATGTTGCCCGCGAACCAGATCGACTTGCTCGTGTCGGTCATCGTCAGGACTTCCTTGAGCGAGCCCTCGGTTGCCGCGGTGCCCTTGCCATCGATGCGCTCGATGAGCTTCGAGTTCCAGTCCGCCGACGCAAACGCCAGCGTGCGGTCGTTGACCATGTAGCCAAAGGCTTTGCCGCCATCGACCTCAACGGCCTTGCGACCGTCCTTGTCCTTGATCTCGATCTTGGCGGAGGAGTCCTTCTCCTTGATCTTGTCGATCGCGCACTTGACGTTGTCTTCCTTGCCCACGCCGTCACCGACGATGACCACAACGCCGTTTTGCTTGCTGTCGGCCCCAAAGAGGATGCCGTCGAGCTTCTCGGGGTCGATGTTGCACGCCTTGGCGGCATCCATCATCTCCTTGGCCTCGGCCTCCATCTTGTCCTTGTTGTCGGCGTAGAGCGGCGACTTCATCATGCTCTGCACATTGACGCCGCCGATCATCTCGGCCGAATCGGGGACCAACTTGATCGCGTCCGATCCCGCGCCGACTCCACCGGACTTGCATGCCGAGAGGGAGAGGGCCGCTCCAAAGATGACGCTGGCGGGAACAATGATGCGCTTCATGGTGGCGCGCTCTTAGCAACGCGATCTCCACCCGGTCAAACGCGTGCAGTGCGCGATTCTCGTGACACAATAATTCCACCTAGTCGGCGGCGCATGGAAGCGAGGCCGGGCGTCGCACGCTAAGGTCCCGAGCCATGCCCTGGCGCAGATTTGGATTTCGCGGCGAGACGGTCTTCGTCCGCGTGCTGGAGACTGGCAAGCCCATCGTGCACCGGGGCCTTGTTGAGCTTCGCTACAAGCTCGGGGCGACCAAGTCCTATCGCAGCCAGCGGGAGAACATCGACGAGCTCGAGGACGACACGGAAATTATCTCGGATGCCGAGATGAACCCGGGTGGGGCGACCGCCAGCCCGGCCGGCTCGCCCAAGGCGCAGGCCGCGTTGGAGCCCCGGACCGAGGACACCATCGTCGTCTACACAGACGGGGCCTGCTCGGGCAACCCGGGTCCCGCCGGGCTGGGCGTCGTCATCGAGTACCCCGATCGCGTGCTGACCATCAGCGAGTTTCTCGGCTCGGCGACCAACAACTACGCCGAGCTGATGGCGATCCTGCGCGCGCTCGAAGAGCTCAAGGACTCGACCTCCGAGGCGATCCATCTTTATACCGACAGCGCGTGGTGCCTCGGCGCGCTGACCCAGGACTGGAAGATCAAGGCGAACGTCGAAGTTGTCGCGACCCTGCGCGCGCTCATTCCGACCTTCCCTCGCCTGTCGCTTCGCAAAGTCGCGGGGCATTCGGGCGATCCAGGCAACGAAGAGGCGGATCGCCTGGCGGTCACCGCGGTTCGCCGTGAAGACAACGCACGCAAGGTGACGCCGCGCAAGGCGACCGGCGGCTGAGAATTGAGAATGAGGATTGTCGCGCACGACTAGCGAAAGATGCTCGCGATCGGGCGACCGGGTGCACGCGCGCCGAGTAGCTCTTTGAGACGAAGCCGTCGCGCGCTCCAAGGGACGCGAAGCACCGGCTCATAGCGCACCAGCCCCTCAAGTCGATCCGCCTCCACGTCGGCAAAGTCGAGGAGGTGCAGCTCAAGATTCAGAAAGCTGCGCTCGCTCGCGTCGCGCATCAGTCGGCTCCGCAGCGGCAGCGGCCCGGCGAGCAAGCTCGTGCCGATCAGCGGGATCCGGCCGAGCTCCGAGACCGAGATCGGTACCTCCCACAGACCGCAGCGGGGACGATAGTAGGGCGTGGTCTTGCCGAGAAACGAGCGGCCACCGCCACGATGCGAGGCGGACTTACGACCCAGCGCACGCATCGCCGTCATCGCGCCGATCTTGGCGATGAAGTACGCGGGCGAAGGCAGCGCGGAGCTATCGTAGGTGTACCCCATCGCCGCAACTCGCATCAGCAGTCGCTCGTCGTGGGTGTAGCCCGGTGCCCGAAAGCCGCGCGGCGTTGCGCCGAGTTCTCGCAGCAGTTTGTCGCAGGCAAGCAGGTCGGCCTCGATGCGATCGCTGGGCCAACTCACGAGATCATACGCGTGATCGTACGAGTGATTGCCCAGTTCGTGACCGCAGCGCACCGCTTCGCGAAGAAGTGCGGCCCCCGTGCCACCCGACTCAAGATCCCGGGTCAAATCGCGCCCGATCACAAAGAAGGTCGCGAGCGCGCCGATCTCGTCAAAGAGCTCCAACGCGCGTGGCAGCCAGCGATCAAGTGCGAGGCTTGCCCGTGCGAAGCTCGGTTCATCGAGCCCATGGATCGCGTGGTAACAACTTAGGTCGTCGAGATCGACGCTGATGCAGGTCGCGCTCACGACTTGCGCTCCCCTGCGTCTGCACGCCCCAGCGTCGCTCGCCCCCCATGGATCGAGAGCATCAGCTTGCCGAGGTTCTTGAGCACGCGTGGCACTCGCTTGGCGAGGCGGACCGAGGGAGCGCGGCGTTCGCTGATGTCCACCGGAATCTCGACGACGCGAACGCGACCGCGCTGCGCCCGGATCACCAGCTCGGACGCGAACACGTCGTGCTCGACGATGCATTCGCGGACATAGGGCAGGACGGTCGCGCGACGGAAGGCCTTGAGGCCGTGCGTGTCCGTCCCGCGATAGCCCAAGCTGATGCGCAAGAGCTGGTTGTAGGACCGAGTCGCGACGCGCCGAATCAGAGGCCGGTGGTCACCAGATCCGTGCATGGCTTTGGATCCGACGACGAAGTCCGCCTGGTTGCTGCGCAGCAGCTCGAGTGCGCGCAGATGGAAGTCCACGTCACACAGATCGATCTCCTCGCAGATCACAAAGGTCCCCTCAGCGCGTTCGATGCCCGCCCTGAGCGCGCCACCGTAGTTTGGCTCGGGATGCGAGAAGATCGTCACGCGGCGATCGGAGGCCTCAAGCTCGCGGCCCAGCGCCACCGTGCGGTCCTTGCTTCCGTTCTCGGCCAGGATGATCTGAAAATCGATGCCGTGCGCGTCGAGGCGAGAGATCATGTCCCTCACCGAACTCACGAGGATCGATTCCTCGTTGTAGACCGGGATGACGATCGAAAGCTCGCGCACCGCGGCTTGGTCGTTGCTGGCGTGGTTCGTCACGGCGAGGTCGCTTGCGGAGTGAGGCGGCAGCGGTTGTAGCGTGTCCGGAGGAGGAGCGTGATGGTCGCGGGAGGCGCGTCGGCTCCGGCGCCCCTGGGCGTCGGGGCCGCTTCACGAGCCCCCGGCCTGGACCCAGTCGGCCGCCTCCATCCCCATGATCAGGGCGTCCTCCATGGAGTTGTACGTCCAGCCACCGTAGCGGCCGGTGGACAGGATGCCGTGCTGCCTGAGCCAATCCAGGACCCGTCCGCGGGCGCTCGCCCAGTGCTTGTCAAACAGCACGTAGGCGCAGGAGAGCTGGCGATGCTCGGCGAACACCAGGTCGTCTTCGGAGCCCATGGCGCCGATCTCGATCAGGCCGCGCACTAAGGTGTTCTGATCACACACGACGTCGCGCGCGGTCATCTCGACGTACAGCGAACTCCCACCCCGCGGAGCCATCGCCGGCAAGGCATTGCTGTAATTGCCGACGCGGAAGAACGGTAGCGAGGGGTCGGCGACGTAGAGCCAGTGCCAGTTCGTCGGACTGGGCCGGCGCAGGGCCACATCAAACCAGCTCCACGCGACGCTGCGCAGGAGCGCCGCCGCCTCGCGCACCTCGTCGGGGACTTCATCGATGACGTCGATCAGACGCGGCAGCGGAACGCTGGAGATCATCTGCGAGAACTCGCGCGTCTCCGTCGAGACACTCGCTCCGTCGCTTTTTTCGAGATAGACACGCCGATGGCGGAGATCGACCTTGCGCAGTCTAGTGCGCAGCGACACGGTGCCGCGGCCGGTATCCACCGCCGGAGAGAGGCCAGCGAGGAGCGCATGGGGGAGCGCGTCGATGCCTCCAATCGACGGATAGAGAAAGCGAGCGTTGTAGCCGAGGCCTTCCTGCACGACGCCAACAGCACCGGCGATCACCTGATCGAGATCGGGTTGGGGCACAAAGCGAGACACCCACTCGGGGGTGAGTTCATCGAGATCAACACCCCAGAGCTTGCGGTTGTAGGGCACGAAGAAGTGTTCGGCCATGCCAGCGCCAAAGCGGTCGAGCACGAACTCGGAGAAGGTTCGTGGTGCCTCACTCTCGCCGCGGGCCCGACGGAGCTGTGCCTCCACAAAGCCCGTCAAACATTCGCGGACCAGTTGCGGCGGGAGCCCGTGGAGGTTTGCCTGAAACGGATATGCCGTGCTCGTACCCGCCACCCACACGCGAGTGACGCGCTCGATCTCGGTCCAGCTCGTGAAATCGACAACGCCGTCGAGCCACGCGCGAACGCGGGGCGATCGCAGATGCAGCCAATGGCCGGTGACATCGAAGGTGTAGCCGTCACGGCGTCGACTCGTCGCCTTGCCACCCGGATGAGCCTCGGACTCGATCAAGTGCCACGGCGCCGCAAGATGATGCGCAGCAGCGAGGCCCGTGAGGCCCGCCCCGACGATGAGCACCGACGCGCTCTCATCAAGCGACGACACCTCCTGCTTCTAGCAGCCTGGTGCACCGGCAGGGATCCCCTCGAAAGGGCCTCCGGCCAATGGGCCGCCTTCGGCCCGGCAGAGGAGTCGCGGCGCTCGTATCGCGCGCCGCGCGGACGCGCGTGGACTTCCAGATCTCGGCAGTGCAAGATGCGGCGATGGAGCTGCCCACGCTCGGAGCATTCCGATTGCTTCGCCTCCTCCGCGAGCAGCCGACCTGGACAAAGCTCTACCTCGCCGAGGAGGTCGACCACCCGACGCCCGCGGGGCGGACGCCCGCCGTGCTCATCAAGCTGATGGGCCCTGGTGAGGGCGAGGTCCACGACAAGCTGGTCGCGCACTTTGAGCACGAGCGGCGACTGCTCGAGGCCTTCAACCACGCCAGCATCCCCAGCTATCGCGGGGGTGGCGAGCAAGATGGCGTGCGTTGGATGGCGATGGAGTACATCGACGGCGTCGATCTTGGTGTCTTGCTCGGACACGCCGCCGGCGAACCTCGAGCACTGAGCAAAGAGATCGCGGTCTACCTCATCGGGCAGATCGCCGATGCACTCGACCATGTGCACAACTTCGAAGAGCTGATGCCGGATGGGTCCTACGCGTCGCTCCACATCCTGCACAGAGATATTTCGCCGCCCAACATTCTCCTCTCGCGCTTCGGCGACGTGATCTTGTCCGACTTTGGCGCGGCCAGCAGCACCTGGCTCCCCGCGCATGTGAACTCGCGCGACGCCGGGACCAAGGCCTATATGGCGCCCGAGCGCATCATCGGCGGCGGCGAGGCCAGCGTGAAGACGGACCTCTTCGCTCTGGCCACCGTGCTGTGGGAGATCTTGAAGGGTCAGCGCTGTTTTTGGCAGAACGACGAGCTCAAGACCCTTGAGGCAATTGCGAGATTCGATGTCTCGCAACCCACGCGGAGGGTCTCTGGCCTCTCGCCCCGCCTCAGTGAGGTCCTGAGAAAAAATCTCGATCGCGACCCCGCGCGCCGGTTCGATGACGCCTACCAGGTGCTGCAGCGCCTCGCGCAGGCCGGCGAAGCCGCGCAGGCGGAGCAGGCACGTATCTCGCTCGCCTCCCTCGTGAACGAATCGATGCGAGAGCTCGGCGCGTCGTAAGGAGCGCGGCAATGTCGTTGTCGCGAGACACCGCCGCGCTCGATCCTGGATCGAGCGCGCGCGGCTCTTCGGCCTCGCTGCCCTGGCTGATGCTGCTCATGCTGGCGGCGACGCTACTGTTCTGGGTCGATGAGCCGAGCTGGAACCAGAACTCACGGCTCGCGCTGACGCATTCGATCGTCGAGCGCGGCCGGCTCGACATTGACGACTGGCAGGCCATCACCGGTGACAAGAGCATCCGCGAGGGCCACTACTATTGCGACAAGGCGCCGGGAGTCTCGCTGCTCGCGGTTCCGATGTATGCGGTACTCGTTGGCGCGCGGGCCGCGGCCGGCCTGGACAGACCCGCGATTGAGGTACGACCGCTCGATCCCTTGGCCCCAATACCGAGCTTGGAGGAGCGCGAGGCCGGCGACACGCTCCTCTACAACCCATCGTTTCGCACCGCGCTTTGGCTGAGCCGCGCGAGCGTGGTTGTCCTGAGCTCACTGCTCGGGGCGTGCGCGCTCTATCTGCTGAGTCGATGGCTCTGCCAACACGTGCCCCCGAGCATCACGTCGAACTTTGTCCAGCCGGCCACCAACGTAGATGCCGCCGATGCGCGTGTGTCCGCGAAGTCGCACCCGATCCAGAGCCCAAGCGCTGCCCGTCGAGAAGACCGCTGGATCCCGTTGCTCGTCGTGCTCGCCTGGCTCGTCGGCAGCCCCGCACTCGCGTACTCCACCGCGCTCTACGGCCATCAGCCGTGTGCGGCATTCCTGATCGTTGGCGCAGCCTTCGTCTTTTTGCCGTCAGATGCACGCGTCGCGGGGATGCCGGATGCCGACAGCCGCCTCAACGGGCTGCTTGCAGGTGCCAGCTTGGGACTCGCCGTCCTCTGTGAGTATCCGGCGGCACTCCCCGTCATCGCGATCTGTGCCGCCGCGCTCGTGGTACGCGGCTGGCGCTCACTCGCGTGGACGATCCTCGCGGGCGTCCCGTTCGCGCTGATCCTCGCGCTCTATCACCTCGCTGCCTTCGGCTCGGCCCTCAAGACCGGCTACGACTTCGTCTACTTGCCGGAGTTTGCCGAGGGGATGGCCGTCAATTACGGCGTCACCGCGCCTCGACTCGATGTGCTGATCGAGCTGCTCGTCGGGCGACACCGCGGTCTCTACCTGGCATCGCCGATCATGCTCCTCGCGACGGTGGGCCTGCTGCTCGCCCCGCTCGCCTTGCGAAGCCGGTCCGCGGCGAACTACGCCGACGGAACTGACGACACAAGCCCGACCGTGCGCCGCGCCGACGCGCCGGCGATCTCGTCGCATGCGCCCTTGCTGTTGGTGCTGCTCTCGGTGCTGATCTGTGCGTACTACCTCTGCCTCAACGCGGGCTACTACATGTGGAATGGCGGCGCCGCCCTCGGGCCGCGCCATTGTTTGCCGATGCTGCCATTCCTCGCATTGGGTCTCGTCGTCGTCGCACGGCACATGCCCATCGTGGTGATTTGGGCGACCTGCATCTCGATCATGCTCGCGGTAGTCTGCACCTTTGTCGGACCGGAGATGCCGCAATCGGGCGACCCAATCTGGGAGCACGCCGTGCCGCTGGTGCTCCGGGCGACGTGGACGGGCGAGTCTGACGGCGTTCGAGCGACTCTCGGTAGTGTACTGGGCCTTCCAGGACTCCTCGGCCTTATTCCGATCTCTCTCGGCTGGTACTGGGCAGTTCGCGTGGATCATTGGGACGCAGCTTGAGTCGCGACCGCGCGGTCACGTTCAGCACACTCCATCGTGATCGAGATGTCTCGTCGCGCGATCGGTCCTCGCGTAGCATGTGACCATGACTCGCGGCCCAATCCTTTTGATCGCTCTCACACTCTCGCTCGCTGGCCTCACGGCCTGCGGTGGCGACGACAACGACGCCGGTAACGACGCGGGCGGAACAACCGGCGACGGTGACGGCGACGGCGACGGCGACGGCGACGGCGACGGCGACGGCGACGGCGACGGCGACGGTGACGGCGACGGTGACGGCGATGGCGATGGCGACGGTGATGGCGACGGCGACGGTGATGGCGACGGCGACGGCGACGGCGACGGCGACGGCGACGGCGATGGTGACGGTGATGGCGACGGCGATGGCGACGGAGATGGTGATGGCGACGGCGACGGCGACGGTGACGGCGACGGCGACGGCGACGGCGACGGTGACGGTGACGGTGATGGAGACGGCGATGGCGACGGCGACGGCGATGGAGACGGCGATGGCGACGGGGACGGCGACGGAGATGGAGACGGAGAGCCTACCTGTGAGGCAGAAGACCAACCCGACATCAACGGCATCGACGAGAACATGGACGGGATCGACGGCGACCTCTGTCGATCCGTCTTCGTCAACCTCAACGGCAGCGACCTCAATTCCGGTCTCGAGCCCGATGATCCGGTCGCCACGATTGGAAAGGCGATCGACATCGCACTCGCCTACGATCCTCCGCGCGACGTGCTGGTCTCCGCCGGCAACTACACCGGCTCCATCAGCCTCAAGTCGGGCGTGAGTGTCTTCGGCGGGTACGCCGGCGACTTCTCGCAGCGCAACATCGACACCAATGTCTCGACCATCACCGCCGACGCGACCAAGGCGGTCACTGCCCAGAACCTCAACAAGCTGGTGATCTTCGAGGGCTTCACGATCATCGCGGCGGACGCGACCGGCACCGCGGGAGAGTCCTCCTTTGGCGTGTGGGTGAAGGATGTCTCTGAGAACCTGCTGACCGCCCGCTACCTCAAGATCGAAGCGGGCGACGGCACGATCGGCGCCGATGGTGCCCCGGGCACGGTCGGAGACATCGGCGGAGACGCGGATCCCGGCATGAGCAGCGGCGCGGGCGGAGACGGCGGTGACTCCTCGTGTGGTTCGAGCGGTGGCGCCGGCGGTGCCGGCACGATGTGCCCGGCGAGCGGCGGCGAGGATGGGCTCGTGGGCGGTGGCGATACCACTGGCGGCGGCGCTGGCGGCAGCGCGGGCCAGAGCCAATGCGGGAACAACTGCAACGACACCGGCAGCAACGGCGACACGGGGGACGACGGCCTCAACGGCGCAAATGGAACGGGCGGTAGCCCTGGCTCCGGCGTTGGTCTCTTCAGCGCGCTGG
>CAZVEM010000043.1:20866-25250 GCA_964626165.1 uncultured Nannocystaceae bacterium | reverse complement strand
GGGGACGGAGACGGCGACGGCGACGGAGACGGAGACGGAGACGGAGACGGGGACGGCGACGGCGACGGCGATGGAGACGGGGACGGCGACGGCGATGGCGATGGATGCCTCGATGTGGAGCCGATGATCCCTTACAACCCGCCCTCGGTTGTCTGGGTGCTCGATCAGTCGGGCAGCATGACGGAGCAGGCCTGCGGCAATCAGTGCGACGGCGACTGGGACCACGACAACAACCCCAACACGCCCCAGATCAACAAATGGACTTCGCTCTGGAACGTGACCAACGACGTCGTCACGGCCAATTCGGCGCTGATTAACTTTGGCGCGAAGCTCTTTAAGACGCCGGGAACAAGCGGGGGATGTACGGTTTCAACCGGGCTCGACGTGAACATTGGCTCGCTCGTGATGGGCTTGGCCGGCATCCCCGGCCCCAATGCCATCACCGGAGGCAGTACGCCGATTCAAACCGGCGTCCAGCGGGCGGCAGATGTGCTCAAGATGGATGACGCGCCCGCACGTGCATTGGTTCTCGTCACGGACGGGGCCATCAGCACGAGCTGCACAGGTAACACCGTCAACGGCACCATCTCCTTGCTCGATATGCTCTTCACGACCGATCAGATTCCGACCTACGTTGTGGGCATCGGTGATCTGCTGCCCTCGGGTGATATGAACGCGTACGCAAACGCGGGTGGCGTGCCCAAGCCTGGTATGCCGGGTGACGACAAGTACTACAAGGCCTTCGACCAGGGTGACCTCCTCGACGCGTTCGAGCAGATCGTTTTCGACGTGATCCCTTGCAGCTTTGTGATCGATGAGGCCCCCTTCTTTGAGGACGAAGTTGAGGTCCAGCTCGACGGCATGACGATTCCCCAGATCGACATCGCGGACTGCGGTAGCGGTTCGGGATGGGCCTGGTCGCAAAACGGTCCCACCTGGGAGATGACCCTGTGCGGCAGCGCGTGCATCGACTACAAGAACTCGAAGGTCGTCGACCCCGACGTGCAGAATCTTGGGGTCACGTACTTCTGCTTCCCCGGCTAGCGCAGGGCGCCCGCTAAGCGGCAGCGCCGATCGCTCGCTGAAGCGAGCCGACCAGTCGCTCCACATCGGCTGCGGTGTTGTAGTGGGCCATCGACGCTCTCACGACGCCACCGCGCCCGTGGAGATCGAGCGCCTCGATCGCCCGATAGGCGTAAAAGTGCCCCCACCGTATGGCCACTCGGTCGCGCTCAAGTGCAGTGGCGAGCTCGGCCGCGTGACGCCCCTCGATGGAGAAGGCGACGGTGGGTACCCCACGGCGCTTGCGCAGCTCGGGGTCGGCCCCTCCCAGGACCGTGATCCCCCGCGTCCGACGCAGCATCTCGAGTAATGGCGCGGCGAGGGCTGCCTCGTGCTCAGCAATCGCTGAGAACGCGCGGTCGAGCGCTTGCCCGGCCTCAAGGTGTGCGGCGGAGTGGTGGACCGGCTGCCCGTTGTGCCCTGCCGTACCTGGGAGATGCGCGTGACTTTGAGTCAGCTCCGTAGGGCGGTGACCCACACCTTGGCCTGGAAGCAACGCATCGAGGAGTTCCGCGCTGGCACGCTGCTCGTAGCCGCCCAGTGAGAAGAGGTAGCCAAGCAGCGCCGGCAGAGAGGCGACGAGCTCATGCGTCACTCCGCCAGGCTGGAGCTTTGCCGCGAGCGGATCGAGGCTGGTGTCGATGAAGTGATGGTTGACGCTGTCGAGTTCATCGGCGAGCTCTCGACGCACGTAGAGATAGGCGAGGTGGGGGCCAAAGATCTTGTAGTAGCTCGCGAAGTAAATGTCGGCGCCAATCTGCCGGACATCAACGCGTCGATGGGGTGCGAAGGCGACCCCGTCGACGCATGCGAGCGCACCGTGCTCATGCACAACTCGGCAGATCGCCGCCGCGTCGTGGACCAAGCCGACGATATTTGAGCAGTGTGTGAAGCAAACCAACTTGGTCCGACCGCCCAGCAGGGGCAGGAGATCAGCGATCTCCAGCTGGCAGCTCTCCCGATTGAACTTCCACACGAGGATCTCAAGGCCGAACTCGGCCAGCCGGCTCCACGCGCCAATGTTGCACTCGTGGTCCAGGTCGGTGACCACGATGCGATCTCCGGGAGCGAATCGTCCGCGTAGCGCCATGCTCAGCAGAGCGACGGCGACGGTCGAGGAGGGATGGAGGCTGACTTCATCAACATCCGCGCCGCAGAGAATCGCCGCTGCTTCACGTCCACGCGCAACCTCGCGTGCCGCTGCGACGGAGCAGTCGTAGCTCGCACCAAGCTGCACCGCGAAGTCTCGCATCTATCGCTGCACGGCCTCGATGACCGCGCGGTGCGGTGCGCTCCCACCGGCGTTGTCAAAGAGTGCCCAATCCTGGCCAAGTGCGGGGAAGGCCGCGCGAAGTTGCTCGGGTTCCAACATGCCCCACAGCCTACAGGGTCACGGTGCGATCGGGCGCAGATCGGATGCTACTCTCTGCCCGTGGAGATCAAGACATGGGCGGAAGTCGTCGTGGACGCCGATATCGAGCGGGTCTTCGACTATGCAACAGATCCCGCCAAGGTTCCCTCGCTCTTCACCGGCTTTGGTCCGATCCCCGCGATCCTGCGCATGGAGGTACAAGGTGACGGTGTTCAGCGCACGGGCGGACGCCGGACAATCCACAACAGCGACGGCACCGCGCTGGAGGAAGATCTGGTGGAGTTTGAGCGGCCGAGAGCGCAGGCCTATCGCCTGCACGGGCAATTCGTTGGCGTCACGCGTTTCATCCTGCGCGAAGGATCGGGACGCTGGACCTTCGAGAGCGTCGCAGGCAGCTCGCGGCCTGCGACCCGCGTGCGCTGGGACTACGCGTTTGTGCTTGTCAGCCCATTGGCGCTTCCGGTCGCATTGCCGCTCGCCAAGCTCGCGTTTCGAGCGGCACAGCGACGCTGCCTGGACAACCTCAAGCGCGCGTTTCGCTGACGATGCCCTGTGGGCCAACCCAGAAGCACGCGCGGAATTGTGTTGAGGCCGCGCGAGCGCTGGTATCGTGTCGACGTGAGCACGCCGCAAGAGGACGTGGACGCCGCGACGTGGTGGGTCTATGTCCTGGTCGCGTCGGGTGCTCCCCGCACCTATGTCGGGATCGCGCGGGATGTCGAGCGGCGACTCTCCCAGCACAATGGCGAGCTACCCGGCGGCGCCAAGTCCACGCGCGCTGGCCGACCCTGGAGGGTCGGTCGGATCGTGGGTCCCTTTGAAGAGCGGGGCAGCGCGCTGGTCGAGGAAGCCCGGCTCAAGCGTCGTCGCGGCCTGGCCCGCCTGGAGCATGAGGTGGCACGATGAGCCAGAAACTCCCGCTCCATCGCAGCGCGAAGCAGCCCGCAGATGCGCCGCCTCAGAGCGCGACGCGGCCGCCCGGCGCCGATCGCTGCGTGCTTTGCGAGGGACCCAACGATTGCGCGGTGGTTCGCGGGGCGGAGCACTGTTGGTGCATGGATCTCAAGGTTCCCGACGCGCTGGTCGAGGCCGCGCGGCAACGTGGCGGGTCCCCGCGATGCATCTGCCAAGCGTGCATCTCCACGTATCACTCCACACATCAGGATGCGCAGACGAGCGGGGGCGCCGACCTCAAGACGAGCTCGAGTCAACGCACGAGCCTCTCGCCTCATGATCAGGTCCCGGGGGACGAACGCAACGTCGAGACGCAGGAGGTGCGCGTGCGGGAAGAGAACGAGCCGTGGCAACGACCGCATTGATCTGCACGCCTGGCTTTGAGGAGCTGCTTCGAAGCGAGCTTGGCCTCCCGCCGGCCATGGCGGTGACCACGTGGCCGGGCTGGATCGAAGTCGACGGGGAAGCTCTCGGAGGCATCTCGCGCGAGCCCGCCTTTGCGCGACAGCTGCTCCCCGCGATCCAGACGGTGCGCGCGCAGAGCAACGCGACGCTGGCCGCGGCGGCACTCGAGCAGCTGCTTCCCGCCATCGAGGCGGGTGTGGGCGCGCTGACGTTGACCTGTGATGCGGTCTCGCTCGATGCACCGCTCCGATCGCGCGCGCGCTTTGTGGCGACCGCGCTGCGTGAGCGCATCAAGAGCAAGCACCGCAAGATCTGGCGTCGACTCCAAGGCGAACCCCACGAGCGTGCATGTCGGGGCGCCGAGGTTGACCCATCCAGGGGCCATATCAGCTTGGTCTTGCTCGACGAGCATCGACTCGCCGTCTCGTACGCTCCTGCGTGCGCGCTTGCGTTGGCGCCGAGTTTGGACCCGGATCCGATGACGAGCCCGTGGTTTCAGCTGCACTGGTCCCAACGTCCGCTCTCGCCATGGGCGATGGGGCGCGTCGAGCTCCCCCAAGACAAGGCGCCGCCGTCCCGTGCGAACCTCAA
>CAZVEM010000043.1:9380-20856 GCA_964626165.1 uncultured Nannocystaceae bacterium | reverse complement strand
TCCGCGAAGCGTGGGCCTGGATGGGCCGCGCCCCCACACGAGACGAGGAGGTGGTCGACCTCGGAGGGAGTCCCGGAGGCTGGGCGCACGTGTGTCTTCAGCTGGGCGCTCGCGTGACGGGCGTCGACCGTGCGCCCTACGACAGCAGCGTGATCCGACATCGCAACTTTCACGGTGTTGTTGGCGACGCCTTCACCTATCGGCCAGACGGCCCGGTTGATTGGCTGGTTTGCGATGTCATCTGCGCTCCCGATCGGACCGTCGAGCTCGTCGAGCGTTGGCTTGACGATCGACTCTGCCGCCACGTCGTCGCGACGCTCAAGTTCAAGTCGGACTCCGGCTACGACGCGATCGCGGTGCTCGGAGCTTGGCTTTCCGCCAAAAGCGGGCTGCACTCACGCATCAAGCACTTGGGGCACAATCGTCACGAGGTCACGGTGATGGTCGAGAGTCTGAGGTAGCAGGCCTCGTTGCCCGAGCGCCATGAGCTCATGAACCATGCAACGAATCCCGATCGGTCATTCAGCCCTAAACCTCGGATCTTGGCGCTACCCTTGACGTCCCTATGGCCTACGACGAGAAGCTCGCGGCTCGGATCCGTCCCCTGCTCCACAAGGCGCTTGAGAACCTGGGGGCGCCGATGCCCGATGTCGCCGAGCGCAAGATGTTTGGTGGCCTCGCGTTTATGATCGCGGACGTCATGCGTGTCGGCATCGTGGATGAGGCGTTGATGATTCGGGTTGATCCGGCCCAGATCGAGACGCTGCTCACCGAGCCGGGCGCGCGGCCCATGGACTTCACGGGCAAGCCGATGAAGGGGTTCCTATTTGTCGATGGTCAAGGGAGCGCCACGGCCACGAGCCTCAGCCGCTGGATCAAACGCGCGCTTGTGGCCCCCGCTCCGAAAAAGCGGGCGACGAAGTCACCTTCGCCCGCCAAGCGAAAAGGCGTGGTCAGCAAGCGCGTGACCCGTCGTCCGGATCTCGCGTAGCAAAGCTGCTGCGGCGAGGGTCGACGCTCCAAGGCGCCGACGCGCTTCTCGGAAGCGCGCCCGCTGTCCACATCCAATCCGCTCGCCGCGTCAGCTACGTCGCATCGCTGGCACGAAGTACGCCGCGAGCGGCCTCCGCACGTGCCAGGAAGGCGCTTGCGAGCCGCTTTGCCGCACCGGGGCCATGACGGAAGAAGAGCGAAGGCTCGACGAGCTCAAGCTCGTTGAGCACGAGGTCTCCGCCTCGATCGCGGAGCATGTCGACGCGCGCGTAAAGCAGTGGGTCCGCAAGGCCAAGCCGTCGCCCGGCGATTGCCACGATCTCCTCGGCGCGCTTGGTCTCTTCGTCGGTCGTCGCATAGGGCTCGTCGTGCGCACCCCAGTCATCCTGCACGCGGTAGTCGCCGCCCGCCGGGATCTTGCGGACGGCGTGGGTGCAGACGCCCTCGACCACGATCCAACTCAGTTCACCGTGGCTCTCGACCGACTCCAAGTAGGGCTGCACGATCGCCCCAACTTCCATCGCGAGCTCATTGAGGATCCGTTGAGCGGTGCGAAGCTCGAAGGGAAATGCGCTGCGGGCTCGCGCGGTGTCGCTCGCGCTCGCGCCCACGCAAGGCTTGACGAACACGCTGCCCCAGCCCGTCTCGCGGAGCAGGCCTTCTAGATCAACGCGCTCACCGCCTTCGACCCAGCGCGTGGGCGCGATGCGAACCCCATCTTGCTCAAGCAATCGAAGGTAGCGCTTGTCGAGATTCCATTGCACCACGCTCGCGGGATTGAGCAACGGCACGACTTTCTCCGCCGCGCTGCACCACGCGACGAACTCGGCGTGGCGAGGGACGTAGTCCCAGGTTGTTCGGATGAGGATCGCGTCCGGCGCCGAGTCGCGCTTGAGGCCGTCCTCGCCGAGTGCAGGATCGTCCCAAGGGATCACCGTCACCTCGCAGCCAAGCGAAGTGAGCGCTGCGCTCAGCGGCGCGTCGTCGACCTCCCAGTCTGGCAGGTTTCCGCACGACGCAAGGCAGATCCGCATGGCCGGAGAGTGTAGCGGTCGGCGCTCGCGGTGCCGAGTCCGCTCCGCGCAGCCGCTGGACGATGGAGGCGATGTGTGTCAATCCAACCCAACGTGAGCGCCGCACGAGCGACGGACTATGCAGCGTTGGCGCGCGAGCTGTGCGAACGACACCAGCTGCGCGCCGACCTGCACGCGCACGAAATTGAGCGCATGCTCAAACTTCCCGAGAGATGCTGGGCGATCTGCTGTGGCTCGGGATGCCGACCCTGTGTCGACGATCTCGGACGGATCGTCCGACCAGAAATCGAGCGCCTCGAGGCGCTCCATCTCCGGTCGGACGAACCGTCCGAGGGCGGAGTGCACGGCTAAGGCGTCACACGGTATCTCCGGGCGCCGACTCGGAGTACCAATCGCCGTGGTCGTTCCTTACAGAGCGCCCCTTGCCCGGGGCTTGAACTCGTCGCGCCTCGGCGGCGATTCTTGCTCGCTTTCCAACAGAACCGACGCGCCGCGGACTAGAAACGTCCACCCACGCGGAGCTGGATGCCGCCACCCGCGATCGGTGATGCCTGAAAGCGGAGACGAGCGAGTGCACGCTTGCGTGTGACAGCACCGGTGATGATCATCGCCAGACCGCCGGCCTGCGTGGCGCCAAGCAGCGTCGAGGTCAAGTAGGCCTCAACGCCACTCCCGGCGAAGGGGGTCGCGACGAAGGGGCCGACCACCGGGATCATCAAGGTTCCGCCGTAGAGCCGACGTTGTGCGCGGTCGGTTTCCTCCGGCACCCCGACCGAGCCGGCGTATGCGCCATCGATCGCGTTCGCGCCCCACCAACCCGCCACCAACCAGCTTGAGACCAGGAGTACGGAGCCGCCGATGATGAGGTCTCTGCCGATCCTCGCGCGCCGTGCGTCGCTCAGGCCAGGGCGAGCGAGCGAGTCGTAGTAGGCAATATCCTCCTTGGAGTAGCCGTTCGTGTCGAACGTGCCATCGCCGCGCGGTGATTGCGAGACGCCGTTTTGGCGACCGAAGGGATCCTTGAGGCTCTCGATTCTCTGCTGGCCGTTGCTCTGCTCCCCCGTCGCGTCGCCCCGGACGGCTCCTTCGCCGTTCGTTGCGCCGTTCTCCGAGTCATCAACGTCCGCTGCATCAGCAAATGGATCCGCCGGCGGCGCTGGCTCGTGGACGGAGCGCATCGCCGCGGTCGCGATGCCACAGCAGCCGGGCACAGTACCGAGCCGCGAGAGCTCACCAGGCACACGCTGAGAGTCCATGCCGCGCGCCAGCACGGCGGCCGCCTGGAGGCGGGGCACTTTGCTTCGAGGACGCGGGACGGCTGCCGACTCGCCCTCATCTTTTGTCGCGATGCGAGGCGTGACTCGATGAGTGCCAACGTTGCTCGCACGCACGAGCCTCAGGACGCGGTCACTTTCATGCTCTGCGACACGCGTCACCGTTGCAGCACCTTCGTCGCCCGCCGGATCGGTTTGCGCGCTGGGTTGTCGTGAGGACAGACCAAGCGGAACAACCTCCGTCGACGCCTCGTCGAGCGGAGACGCGAGTGCCGTCTGAGCAGCGATCGCGAGTGCGACCGTCGTCGTGAACGCCGACATTCGCACTTGGAGTAGCACGCAGCCGATGTGCTCGCATCCGCTGCGCGGCTGTATCGGTATCCGCGCCACGTGTACGGATGAGATCGCACGCACGACATCGCGATCATGGAGCAGCAAGGAAACCCTTGACGATCGTCAATACTCGCATCCGAGATCGCAGATTTCGTGACCTTGCACTGGGAATGTGCCTAGTCCCCTGAATCTGTGATTTCTTGAAGCAGTCCAGGGGACTGGAGGGCGAAGCGCGACCGCGGGGAGGGATTCCTGCGACGGCTTTGCGGGCGCAGGGAAGGGGCATGGCCGCGCACTCACCATGCGGCCCCGTCGTTGCTCGTCTTGTTGCTCGTCGGTCACGTACGCCCCGTACGCTCCTCCTCGCGCCTCGCTCCGCATGGAGATTGCACCTCCATGCACTCCAGGCGGGTTTGTCGACAGCCTGCTAGCCGCGCAGGCCGAGCCGGTCTTCCACGATCCCGAGGAACATCTCCATTCCGGTGGGGAGCAGCTCGTCGTCGAAATCAAAGTCGGGGTGGTGGCAGTTGGGAGTGTTCTCGCCCGGTCGACCCGATCCGAGGAAGAAGTACGCTCCGGGGACGGCCCGCGCGAAATAGGAAAAGTCTTCGCCACCGGCCATCGGCAGCTCTTCTTCGGTCACCTGCTCGGCACCGAGGATGCGTCGACCGACGCGCTCGACCGCGACCGCGCAGTGGGGATCGTTGTAAGTCACCGGATAGCCCGGGACGATCGTGGGTGTGACCGCGACGCCGAAGGTCAAGGCAACGCCTTCGCAGATCTCGCGCACACGCTGCAAAACCCGTTCGCTTAGACCGTCCTCAAAGGTGCGGATCGTGCCGCGCAGCAGCACTCGATCGGGGATCGCGTTGCGTACCTCGCCTGCCTTGATCTCGCAGATGCTGACGACAGCGCCGCCCTCGGCGCTCAAGTTGCGTGACACGATTGTTTGGAGCGAGGTGATGAGATGCGCCGCCGCGACCACTGGATCGCGCGTTTGCTGCGGTTGGCTGGCGTGACCGCCGACGCCGATGAGCTCGATGTCGAGCGCGTGCGTGGCGGCCAACATCGCGCCGGCGCGCACGCGCAAGGAACCCTTGGGGAAGGCCGGCCAGTTGTGCAGGCCATAAACTTCCGCGACGCCTTCCAGCGCGCCCTCTGCCACCATCACCTTGGCTCCACCGCCGCGCACGCCTTCCTCCGCGGGCTGGAACAGCAGGCGGACATTGCCGGGGAGGCTCTCGCGGTGTCGTGCCAGAAGGGCGGCGACGCCGAGCAAGATCGTGGTGTGGCCGTCGTGGCCGCACTTGTGCGCGCGTCCGTCATGAACCGAGCGCCACGGGAGGTCGGTGTGCTCGTGCATCGGCAGACAATCCATGTCCGCGCGCAAGGCGATGGTGGTGCCGCGACCGTGCAGCTCGGGCCGGAGATCCGCAACCAGTCCGGTGCCCGCACTGTCGACGGGCCGATAGCCCAAGGCCTCAAGCCAATGGCGAACGAGGCCCTGGGTGCGCTCCTCTTCGAAACCCAACTCGGGGTGTCGATGCAGATCGTGCCGGATCTCCAAGAGTGTGGGCACGATCTTCGCGATCTCGTCGGACCAGACGCTCATGCGCGCGACTCTAGCAGGACGACGCCGCGCGGGTGGGAACCGCGGAGGGACCCGCCCGCCGTGTCGAAGCGGCTGTGGCATGTGGCCACCGCAGGATCGCCAGGCTTCAAAAAGGGGTGGGCGGAACAGGGCTCGAACCTGCGACCCCCGCGATGTAAACACGGTGCTCTACCGACTGAGCTATCCGCCCGTGGCGCGGACGGTATCAGCGGCCGATCGAGCCGTAAATACACCCGCGGTGATCCGCGACCGCGCTTGTTCCTGCTCTCGGCCTCACGGGATTCTGCGCGCGCGCACTTCGCCCGGAGTGATCGCTCCCATGAGGGTGCGCTGCTCCGCCGGCAGAAGGTCTAGCCACTCTTGGAGCGGTCGTCCCGCCAACTGTAGGTTCGGGATGAGCTCTGCGAGCGGTGCGAGGACAAAGTCGCGCTCGACAATCGCGGGGTGCGGAAGTCGAAGCGCTTCGTCGGTGGAGTGCGTGAGTCCAAGGTCCTCGTCGATCATCAGCAGGAGATCGAGGTCCAGTGTTCGTGGCCCCCATTTGATCTCGCGCGAGCGACCTGCGTCGCGCTCAAGGCCCTGGAGGACACGCAAGAGCTCAACAGGTTCGAGCGTGGTCCGTAGTTCCACAACGGTGTTGAGAAAGTCGAACTCCGCGGGCCCTAAGGGAGCGGACTCCCAAATGCTCGCGCGCGCGACGAGCTCAATCCCACTTGTGTTTGAAAGGCCGCAGATCGCCGCGTCGATATAGGCGTGTCGATCGCCGAGATTGCTGCCCAGACCGACAAATGCGCGCACGCGAGCGACCGCTCGTGTCGGATGAGCTTGGAGTTGATCGGCGTGAGAGTGCACGTCAAGCGCGAGAGTACCAGCGTGCCGTGGCTGTGGACGCGGTGGAGAGCGTCTGCGTGCCGCGGAGTTGGCGGGGCGGGTGGCTCGGTGTACGCCCGTTACGGCTCGGATTCGACCGCGGCTGGCCCCTCCGGCGGGACTTCGTCGGGAGACGCTTGAAACGCTCGGCCCGCTTGACCCGCGACGAAGTTCTCGTCGAAGAGGTCTGGAGCGCCAATCGCAAGCGCGAGCCGTCCGTGCGCCGCGGTGACCAATCCAAGCACGCGACCTTCGTCGGTCGATCTCGGCAGGCTGTCCACCTCGTCCGAGCTCAGTCGAAACCTCACTCTGCCTTCGCCATCCGTCGCGCTGTCGTACTCGGCGTCGCCCGCGACCAGCGTAACGACCGTGTACGCGAGCGGTCGCTCAAGTCGCGGGCAAGTGGTCACGGCACCCCGCGTCGCTCGCATCGTGTCCGCGGAGCGCACGATGTCGCGACTGCGCGCCAGGTCGACTGTCCCACCGACCGCGAAGATTCCTCCCAGAAAGCCAAAGAGCACACCCATGCGGACGCTGACACTCTTGTCAACGATCAGTTCGCCAGTGTCTTCCTCATAGCGTCTCGCGCCGACCCACATCGATGGCCGCGCAGCTCCGACCGCGGCGACCGTCAGAAGGCCCGCGCCGATCGCCAACGCGACTGCCGGGCCCGCGCCTACCTTTCTGATCCGACGTTCGGTGCGGACGAAGGGCTGATGCAGGAGCTCACGGCACGCCGGAAACTCGTGGATCTCGACGATCAGCTCGCGCTCGTGGAGCCATAGGAAACGAGCGCCAAGCTCCGCGCTCTCCTCCAGCGCGCCGTCGCCTCCAAGAACGACCGCCGGGCCGGCAGGCTGCTCGCTGAACTCGACGGTCTCGCGGATCTCCGCGCAGCCGGCGAGGAGCACGAGGCTTGCCCACCACGCGAGGCGTGTGCGTTTGAGCGCCACGCTCATCGCTGGGTTGGTCGGGCGGCAGGGCATGATCACGCTCTTGCGTCGCCGCACCGCGAGTTTTCAGCTCGCCGCCGTTGGTTCATCTTTGCCGAGCTTTGCATGGACGACGCGACGGAGCGTGGTCATGAGCTCGTCGTTCTGCCGCGCCGCGATCCACTCGCCGCGATCCGCATGCCAATCAAAGTGCCACGCGGTGCGTCCAGCAGCGAGCCACACTTGGCCTGCTGCGCTGTGGGCATTGACGATGAAGCTCGATCCGTCCGCGAAGTTGAGCGTTAAAACATCTCCGCTGAGGACGACATCAAGTGCGTCAGGATCGAGATCGCCCAGCTCGGCATCGAGCGACTTGAGCGCCCGGGTCGCCTCTCGCACGAAGGTCTCGCGATCGATTGTCATGGGGCGGATCCCTTCGCGTTGTCCTTGCCGTCGGCCTGCGACGCGCCGTCCGATGTCGAGGGCGTCTTGGCCCCCTCTTCCGCCTTTGCGTCGCCACCCGCGGTGGGCGCGGGCGCGGTGCCGTCCGCGGATACCGTTGAGCCTCCGGGCGGTGGTGGAGGCAGCGGCTGATCGGCAAGCGAAGGATCGGCCGCGGTCAGACCCAAGGCCTCCGCCTGTTCTGGCGTCACCTCGTACACCGGCATGACGCGACCATCCGGGAGGACCATTTCCTTTGCTTCCAGACCCTCGAATGGATCCGCCTTTGGCCCAGACCCTTGGCTTTGGCCCGAGGATGAACCCGG
Organism: uncultured Nannocystaceae bacterium; assembly: GCA_964626165.1. Taxonomy (GTDB): domain Bacteria; phylum Myxococcota_A; class Polyangia; order Nannocystales; family Nannocystaceae; genus CAZVEM01. The sequence continues at coordinate 13,041 of CAZVEM010000043.1, read as the reverse complement.
CGGCTGAGCGTTTTGCTCTGCTCGATAGCGGGCGATCGCCCCATATCCGAAGTAGGCGATCAGCGGCACGTAGATCGCGAGGCGGATGTAGAGCCCGCGATTCTTTGACTTGCGCTTGAGCTCGTCCTCCACGCCGGCACTGTGCAAGAGCAGCGGCGAGTCGGCAACCCATCGGGAGGACCGACGAGTTCATGTACGCGGTCGTCATGCGAGCACGCCGACGGCGAACACCATTCGCGGGAGCGCTCGGCGTGCGACAAGCAGTGGCGGGATGCACTGACAGTCCGGCTTGCGCGGGACACCGGCCCGGGGGGCTCGCATGTCCGAGCGACTGGCCCCTGCCGTCGCCCGCCGACTCGCGGCCCTCGGCGTGGAGGGAGCAGGCTCGCTCTCGTCGGGCAGCGCCCCGCCGGATTCGCGCGTGGTGCCTCGGACCACCGGCGAAAGACCGAGAAAAGTGCTCCAAACCGACTCTTCGGCGGTAAGCGTGCCCGAAGCGTGTCATGCGCCGAGGGCTACAAGAGATGCGATCTCGCGCAAGGCGTGACTCGCACACTCAGATTCCATTCAGGCTATCGTCAATCCACGCCGAAGCTGTAAAGTAAGGGGCAGTGGGAACATCGGATGAAGCCGGCCGGGGGTCGGAAGGAACACTCGGTCGCATCGCGCTCAAGAAGATGAGCGTGGTTCGCTCGCCCTCGGAATCATCGTCCGTCGAGGGCGTGCCGCCTGCGCTTGCGGGCGCCGGGCCGCACGGCGCCTCGGAGGGAAGCGCGGAAGTCTCGTCGCAGGGCAGCATGAACAACTTGGTCCCGTACCTGGATCTATTTTCGCGGTTGGGCGACGAAGAACTTGCTCGTCTCGCGCAAGTGTCGACCGCCTCGGTCGCGCAGCTTCGACGCCAGGTCGACGAGATCTGCCGCGCTCTGTTGCCGTACGCAGATCTGCTGCCACGGCTTCGCGACGACGAGCTCGTGCGCCTGACTGGCGCGCCGGAGAAGACGATTCGCTTCTGGCGGCTCTGCCAGCCGCGCAACGTCGGTGCAGCGGAACGCAGCGCGCCCGGTGGCGTCTCGGCGGACTCCAACACGCAGCTCATCATGCCCGACCGCAGCAGCTACGTGCGCTCGCCTCAGAGCGCACAGGGTGCAGGATCCTACGGCGGCGGCTCGCCTGGTTCGCTCGCCGGCGTGTCAAGTGGTGGTGCAGCGGCGGCCGCGAGCGCGCCCGTGTTTCCGGGCAATGAGGAACCGCGACCGTCGCGAAGCAAGGCCGCCGTGCCGGCGGACGATGACGACGAGCTGACAATCACGCAGGACGACTTCTTCTAGCGAGTCACCGCCGCGCGGGCTGCCTGCTACCTTCGCGGCACGATGCAGTCGCCGCGAACGAAGATCGCCACGCTCCTCGCCACCGTACCCCCCGTCGAGCACGTTCGTGCCAAGGGCTGGGTCCGCACGGTACGCGACAGCAAGGCCGTGCTCTTTCTTGAGCTCAACGATGGATCATCGATCCACGGACTGCAGGTCGTTGTCGACGACAGCTGTGCCGACATCGCGGTCGCGCGCGAGCTGAGCACGGGTGCGGCAGTTTCGGTCGAGGGCACGCTGATCGCGTCTCCTGCGAAGGGCCAGAGCGTCGAACTCAAGGCGTCGCGCGTGGAGCTGATCGGTGCCGCGCCGCCAGAGTATCCGTTGCAAAAGAAGCGCCACTCGATGGAGTTCTTGCGCTCGATCGCTCACCTCCGCGTGCGCAGCAACACCTTTGGCGCGGTGTTTCGTGTCCGCAGCACGCTCGCACAGGCGGTGCATGAGTTCTTCCAATCCCGCGGCTTTGTCTACGTTCACACCCCGATCATCACCGCGAGTGACTGTGAAGGTGCCGGCGAGATGTTCCGCGTGACGACGCTTGATCCGGCCGCGCCGCCCCGCGACGCGAAGGGCGAGATCGATTGGGAACACGACTTCTTCGCCAAGCCCTCTTACCTGACGGTTTCTGGCCAGCTCAATGGTGAGAGCTTCGCGCTCGGACTCTCGGACATCTACACGTTCGGTCCCACGTTCCGCGCCGAGAACTCCAACACTGCGCGACACGTCGCAGAGTTTTGGATGATTGAGCCCGAGATGGCGTGGTGCGATCTCGACGATGACGCGACGCTCGCGGAAGCTTTCGTCAAGCACACGCTCACGCAGGCGCTCTCGCGCTGTGGCGACGACATGAAGTTCTTCGACGATCGGATCGAGAAGGGCCTCATCGCCCGGCTCGAGGCCGTCGTCAACGCGTCGTTTGAGCGCATGACCTACACGCAGGCTGTCGCGGCATTGCTCGCCTCGGGTAAGTCCTTTGAGTATCCCGTTGCATGGGGCAGCAACCTGCAGGCCGAGCACGAGCGCTGGCTGACCGAAGAGCACGTCGGACGACCGGTCTTTGTCACCGACTACCCCAAAGAGATCAAAGCCTTCTACATGCGTCGCAACGACGACGGAAAGACGGTCGCGGCGATGGACATGCTGGTGCCGCGGATTGGTGAGCTTATCGGCGGCTCGCAACGCGAGGAGCGACTCGACGTGCTCGCCGACGCCATCGCGCACAGCGGACAGCCCGCCGACGCCTATGAGTGGTACCTCGACACCCGTCGATTCGGGACCGCGCCTCATGCCGGCTTCGGACTCGGCTTCGAGCGACTTGTGATGTATGTCACGGGAATGGAGAATATCCGCGACGTCATCCCCTTCCCGAGAACGCCGCGCAACTGCGCCTTCTAGGTCACTTCCGACGCCACTGCGGCCCTTCCCTGCGCCCGAGGATCCGCGCTGGACACTCGTTGGCGGAGCGCTCGACGACCGCCATTGCAGAAATTGCCTGGTGGATCGGTGATTTTGGACTTCTCGTTGGCCCAGGCCGCGCACTTGCGCTAGGCTGATTTTGCGCCAGGCACGCATATGTGGCCTGCGCGCATTTTTTCGTAACCAGGAAAGGCTGTCGCTCCCGCCCTCGACTTTCAGGTCGCCTGACGTTGAAGCATTTGCACCGGTCACCGTCTCAAGCCGCCGGTGAGATGAGGGAAGCAGCCAGCATCTCAAGAGAGGACTACACCAATGTACTTGCGCAGAAACAAAGTTCGCTGTGGCGAGACTCGCCGCACCTATCTCTCCATCGCTCACAACGTTTGGTGGGCCGGAGAGGGACGTAAGGCCCAGAGTCGCCCCGTCGTCATCGCCAGCTTCGGAGTCGAAGATCGCGTCGACGTCGAGGTCGCCCGAGACATCGTTCGCGCCGTCGAACTCTGCGCTCCGCGACTGAGCGCTCGCCGTGGCAGCGGCAAGGACGCCACGATGCGCGTCGCCCAGGAGATTCGCCGTATCGAGCCCTATCTCAAGGCGCTCGCGAGTCGAAAGCTCGACCTGGCGCATCAGCTGCCCGCGTCGGAAGAGCGCGTCATGGCGCTCACGGCGTTGATTCGTGACAAGCTCACCGAGCCGGATGCGAGCGTCGGCGTCGCCCACGAGGACGAGCTGGTCAACCGCCTCCGCACGCAGCTCGGCGCCTAACACTGCGCGGAGCCAAGGCAGGCCGTGCGCACCGATGCCGTGTCGCGCGGCCGCCTCTTGTCGAACACGAGCACCCTGAGGCGTCAGGGTGCTCGATGAGAACTTGCCAC
>CAZVEM010000043.1:0-9370 GCA_964626165.1 uncultured Nannocystaceae bacterium | reverse complement strand
GCTGCCTCTCATCCCGGTTTGAGAAGGGATGCGAGCAGCGCCGTTGGTTGCGCGACGTCCGGCGCTCGAGAGACGAACACGTTGACGCCATTGGCGCGGTAGATCGTGCCAAGACCAAGTCTCGGTGCGTGAGCCGCCATGAATTTGGCCTTCACGCCCGCGACCTCGATCTCATTCGCATCCTTCTCAAAGGCGGCCTTCACCAGCGGGCTCCCCTGTACGAAGACCTCGCTGAGAAACTCCACGACCACCGCGAAGTCGCAGCGCTTGCCGTGCAGCGACGCCGCAAGGTCGCCCGGGAGCCCAGGTGGAAGTTCGCGTCCGATCTCTTTGGACAGGTAGGGCTGAAGGAGATCGCTATCCGAGAGTTCGAGCTTGGGCGCAACGATGACCCCAAGTTCATCGGTCTCGAAGCGAAGTGCTGCGTTGACCTGAGCCGCGAGGGCCGCTCTCTCGTCCTGCTCTGCAGCGTGCTCTGCGGCGCGTCGAGCTGCATCGGCCTGTGCCACCGCGGCAGCACTTTGAGGGCGAGCTGTGGGTACCGGTGCCGCGGCTCGCGCGGCGCTTGGCTCGGCACTCGCGGGCTGAGCCGGAGGCTTGGCGCTCGGCGCATCGTACGACCCATCGAGCGAGACGGGCCCACCGAGACTGGGCTCTCCGCCGTCTTGCTGCGGATCTTCCTCGTCGCCAAGCAGCTCACCCGCAAGCGTTCGCAGATGGAGCTCGTCCTGACTTGCGGTGGGCTCAAGCAGCGGGATGCGAACGCTCGGGCCGCCAGCAAAGCCCGAGGCGAGCTGTGCAACTGGGATGCGGAGCTGAGCGCATAGGCGCGCCAGCGGCCACTCGCTCTCGGGCGCATCTGGTCCAAGGGATGATTCGCTGGCCTCGTCAGCGCCGAGTGCCTTGCCACGCTGCGCAATCACGAAACCTTCGCGTCGCTCGGGCTGGGCGGCGCGAAAGTACAGGAAGGCCTGTCTCGGCACCGCCATCGATGCATACATCGCGAGTTCGGCACCCTCGAGCCAGAACTCGCCCTCTTGCGAGTCGACAACACTTCCTTCGATGCGGGCGCAGAGGAGCGGGAGTTCGAGGTGTCGTGTGAGCACGAGCTCGGCGTCGAGCACGTTGCGCGCCCGAGCCACAAGGGCTTGGCCGAGCGCATCCGCAAGCGCGCTGGGACGAAACATCTCGAAGGGGAGGAGGATGCCTCCAAAACTCTGGTCTGCCGGTGCTGCGGTCGGGAGCGTCATGATCTTCACGGGCACCGAATGGTTGCCCCTGCGAAACCTGCCACAAGTTGGCGCTGCGAGTCAGCCACCTGCCGTGGTGGGCAGCTTGTCGTGTGCAGCGCCGCCATCGGTGTGCGCAGGCGGCCGCAGGCGCGGCAGGAGCACGCAGCAAGAGGGAGTTTGAGCTGGCTGCGCGGGACCCAGCGCGCCCGGCTCGGCGCGCCGCGCTAACGCGCGGAAACGAGGCTGAGCACGACCACCCAGCGCTGTCCCGACTCGGACTCGACCGAGAGCGCAGAGACTCCGAGCACGAGTCCCGCGGCGGTCACACACGACTTGCCGCGGACCTGATCGTCTTCTGCGACGATCGACTCGAAGCGCTCTTCGCAATGAACGACGAGCTGCTCGAGCGCGGTCGCGATCAGGCGGTCCGCGTCCTCGCGCTCCAGCGAGGCGACACTCACCAGCGACACGACCCCGGTCGACGAGGCCTCAAGCTGAAAATCGTAGCCGCCGAGGCGGATTTCAGGCGAGGGTGCGCACTCGAAGTCACGGATCGAGTCGCTCTCCAGCCCACTGGGCTCGACCGCACACTGGGCGCTCACGTTGCGAAGGAGCGGTGCTCCGATCACGCCGCGCTCGAGCACCGCAGCGCTCGCATCGAGCAGTCGATGCGTCGATCCCCAAATCGGATCGCGCGCACCTGGGATGTTGTCGGCATCGCGGCGATCTTTGCTTCCCGGTCGTCCCTCTGGACCTGCACCCGATGTCCCGCCGCGATCTTTGGCGTCCGCCGTCGTCCCTCGCTTGCGTCCGAGCTCGAAAAGACATTTTTCCTGGTTGGCCGCGTGCGCACAGGGTCCCGTGCGTTCGCGGCATGCCGCGATGGGCGTACAGAGCAAGCCTGCGAGGAGGATCACACCAGGACGCGGCGTTGTGACGGTCGCGTCGATGCGTCGCTCCGATCTAGACCAGGCGCTGCCCACCCACCCAGGTCTGGCTTGCCGACGCAGCGCCACCCGCCAAGAGTAGCGCGTCGAGTGCGAAGGGGGCGGGGACACCCAACATCGAGGGGTGCAGGAGGTCAATTACCACCGCGTCGAAGGGGCTGCCCACCGCGAGCCGGCCGAGCTCGTCTCTGCCGACGCTACGTGCACCGTCGATCGTGAGTGCATCAAGCAGGCTCGTCGCTACACGCCCGTCCTCGTGAAGGTTTTGCAGCCGTGCTTGGCGCACGAGCCGCTCGTGCATCTCCAAGCATCGCGCCTCGGTGATCAGATCAATCACCGAGTTGCTGTCCGAGCCGAGGCTGATGCGCGTGCCGCCGCGCCGGAGCCTGCTGGCGGCCACAACACCGTCGCCAAGGTCGGCCTCGGTCGTCGGACATGCGCAGACGATCTGGTCCGCGACGATTTCGTAGTCCGAGTCGGAAAGGTGGATCGCGTGCACGGCCGTCATCGCGCGAGGCCGCCGCGTTGCGCCGACCGCCCCGAACAACTCCAGCGGGGTCATCCCGTGTTCGCGCGCGCACTCGTGATTCTCGCGGACTTGCTCGGACACATGCGAATGGAGGACCAAATCGTGTTCCTCCGCCAGCGCGACGAGCTGCTCAAGGTCGTCGCGTGCCACCGCGCGGACGCTGTGCGGGGCGACGCCAATGGTCAGGTCCTCACCATTCGACAGCGGCATGAGTGCGCCGAGGCGCTCTCGATAGCCGGCCATGTCTCGATCGCAAAAGCGCCGTTGCTCCGGCAGTGGTCCCGCACCTGCCCCTTGGCGGGCGTAGTAGACCTCCAGCAGGCACAGGCGGATCCCGACCTCGCGCGCGGCCGCGATGATTCTCAAGGAGAGCTCTTCGGGGCGCTCGTAGGGCGCTCCTCCGGGCTGGTGGTGCAGATAGTGAAACTCGGCGACCGTGGTGATGCCCGAGCGCAGCATCTCGGCGAAGGTATCTCGTGCGCTGCTTTGGACCTGCTCGGGATCGAGGCGGTTGGCAGCCTCATACATCGCGCTGCGCCAGCTCCAAAAGTCGCTCGGGTCAGTCGCGGCGCGCCGATGGGTTTGCCCGCGGATCAAGCGCTGAAAGGCGTGACTGTGCCCGTTGATGAGCCCCGGGAGCACCATGCAGGGTCCAAGATCAATCACCATCAAGGGGCGTTGCCCCGCGTCCATTGTCGGCGCGGACCCAGAGCCCGTGCGGACCACGACGCCACGTCCATCCAGCTCCCACCACGCGCTCTCTTCGACGCTTCGCCCGAGGGGTCCGTCGACCACGCCAAGTTGGGAGCGGATGACCCGGCCGCTGCGCCCTGCGCTCGCGTCCATCGATGGCGCCGAGGCCAAGATGGGGGCTTTGATCGGGTCCGGCTCGTTCGTGCTGCTCGCCGACATCGGCTACTTGGTTGCGGGCGCGTCGCCGATGTAGATGCGCGAGGCGGTGAAGTCCATCGTCCACGGTCGATTGCCAAGCGCCTCGGGTCCGATCATGCCGTCGATCCGGAATTCAGCCGGGTTGTCCTGCTCGGGCCAACCCCACGCGGTACGGACGTTCTTGACGATCATCTCGCCGACTTTGAGTTCGTCGACGGTCACAAAGGCGCCCGAAGAGCTTGTTCGCACAACCGGTGGCCCGGCGGCCGCGCGCAGTGCCGCGCTCTCCGTGGTCGCCAGTCCGGCGCCACGCATCGCGCTGTTGAGCAGGTAGAGCCCTTCGCTCCCGTTGAGCTGTGCCGCGATGAACATGGTGTGATCGTCAGGCATATAGTAGGGGAGCGAGGTTCCGGTTCGGACCTCGGCCTGCGCCGTCTTGCAACGAGCATCAGGGTTGACGAGACGAATCTTTCCCGCAGCGCGATCGATCTGGGTGAGTGTTCGCATCAGAGGACGCAGGCCAATCACGCCATCGATCGGACGGCCGGCGGCGACCTGCTCGAGCGCGTCATCTGGGTAGATATCGATCGGGACGTTGCTCAGCTCAAGGCTACCAAGGACGAGCTTGTCGGCGTGTCCGTGACCGATCTTCGCGCCGCCCAAGTCGGTGGTCGCTTCGCTGACGATCACGAGCTTGCGTGCGCGCGAGGCCGGCAGCACCACATCCGCGACCGAGCTGTCGACCACCAGGCGAAGCTTTGCATCGTCGAGGACGACCTCGATGATCGGTTCTGGCTCGCCGCTGGCAGTGGCAAGCTCTGCAACGCACGCATTGCCGGCCCACTTGGTCAGCAAGGGTTTGCCGGCAAAGCCGCCAAATCGCGCTGCCATGTCCATTTCGCCAGCGCCCTTAAAGTGTAGCGACGCGGTCTTGAAGTCGAGCGAGCGCAGCGAGATCCAGGCCTTGAAGTACTCAATGAGCGCGGGCTTGAGGACGCGGAGCGCCGCGGCCTTGTCCAGAGCCTTCATGCCCGCCTTGTCGTCGCCGAGCATCATGGCAGACCGTGCGAGCACCATGAGCGCCTCGGGCTCTTTGGCTTGGATCGCAAGCGCAGCCTCTGCACCGCGCTTGGCGTCAAGGAACTGCGACGCACGCCACGATGAGCGCGCGTACTCCATCGCCGCTGCCGATTCACGGGGCGCGGCCTCGAAGGCAGCGCGCGCGGCCACGAAGGCCGCTCGACGTGCATCGGGGGCGGGGGTCAGCTTCTCGAGTTCTGGAACCGCGAAGGTCTCGGGCGGGAGCTGTTCATGGCTGACGCGCTGCACCTGCAAGAGGATGGTTTGCTTGATGCCATCCACCTCGGTGATCTGCGTAACGCTCCACGGAACCTTGACGCCGTCGACATCGCGATAGTCCTCATACCGAATCGTCCGCACCGGACCGGCATCCCGCGCGTCACGCTCGATCTCTTCTGCGAGGAGACCGGTGGCACGATCGAACCAGTACTCGCGACCGGGGAGCTGCGTCGCAGTCGAGGTCCATCGCAGGCCGTCGAGATCGATGCGCTCGACGCTGACACCTTGGCCCGGTCGCTCGATGCGGCGGCTTGGCTGGATCTCCGGCGCAATGCCGCGGGCTTCGTAGTCGAGGTACCAGTGGAGAAGCGCATCTTCACGCGCGACCTTGGCGTCTGTCATATCGTCGAGCGTGAGAATCGAGCCATCGCCGGCGGGCAGCTCCCATGAGATCTTTCCGTCGAAGCCGTAACGGGCGATGGTGGAGAAGACTTTGCCGCGCTCGTCTTTCTCGTTGAGCAAGAGTCGCCGATGAAGTCGGCCGTCTGCGGTCGTCTGCAGCAAGAAGGTGCCGACGCTCTCGTCGAGGCTACAGGCCTCGTCCGACTCGTCGCACCCTTCGTCTGGCAGGAACACCATCCGCGCCTCCACACTGCGCGAGGTGAGCGTGCGCAGCTTGTCCGCGCCACCGATCGCGTCGACGTAACGCTGCATGAGCTCGGCCGACGACGAGGGCGCGGCGCGCGAGCCAGGCGCGTCCAAGTCGCCTTCCGACACGCGTAGGCAGGCCGGCGCGAGTAGGCAGACCGCGACCAAAGGAGCGTACCGGAGTCGGTGGGGGAACATTCGCGCGAGCTTGCCGAGCCTCGGTGATCAAGTCCAGTCACCTCCCGCACCCTCGCAGCGTCCCCCGTACACGGCGTAGTGGCCATCGCAGTGCTACAACGCGCTCACACCGGATTGCGCGTGATTCCACGGCCCTATCGCAATCGCTCGCAGCGCGCCGCGAGCAATCAGCCATCGACAAGTGTCCAGGCGCAGCCGCCCGGTGCTCTTGGCACGCGGCCGACGGCGCGGGAAGTGGGCTCAGGTTGCGCTCACTTGCGGGACGTCGTCGACGCTCGCAGCCGTCAACGCGGGAAGCTTGTCGCGGGGTGGACGCTGGCGGCGTTGTTTGTCGTCCAGCCGCTGCACGCCCGCGCGATGGGCGTTGAGGCCAAGCCGACACGCGTCGATTCAGAGTCGTGGCGAGCACGGGCAACCAAGCACTTGGTGGGCGAGTGCCGTGATCGCGTCGACGAGATGTTGCGCAGCGGCATGGCGCAGCTCGAAGGCTGCGCGCTGGAGGTCGAACAAGCGCAGCGAAGGTTGGCGATTGCGGCCCGTCGCCAACCCTTTGGCGTGCTTGAGTCCATCCGCTTTGACGGGCTCTCACTTCGGCTGCGACTGCTCGTCGCCGTTCGCTGTCAGCGCTGGCCGCTGCGGGCGAGCGGTCGGCTCACGCTTTCTCCGATGGCGGTCCAGGGGGTATGCCGAGTTCGCCCGTATTCCGGACCGCTGCAGGTATCGTGGTACGGGCGTGATGGAACGAAGTCCCAACTTGTGGTGCGCGTCGAGTCAGGTCGAGCGGAGCTCAGCGTCGCGGCGCTGCTCGCCCTCCACGAGGGCGCGGGCGCGCAACACGGCGCTTCGCTGGGCGAGGGCACGTGGATCCTCGGCGCCCACGGCTGGGCCGGCGCACTCACTTCGGAGGACGTACAGGCGGCGGTGCTGGCCGGTTTTGCCCACGCAATCGAACGCGACCGCGGCGACCTAGCGCAGTTTCAGCGACTGCTCCGAGCCTGGCCGCGGGCACCCAGTGAGCCGACGCCTGCCAAGTAGTGCCGCGGTCACTCCACCATGTGCCAGTTCTCGACCTTGCTCGGCCTTGCTCAGCTAGTTGGTCGGACGAGGCGGCTCGCCGCGACCGATCGGCGCGCCGGTCATATCGATCTCACGCACGAGCGAACCGGGCTCACGCTTGCGTGGGGCGACCAGCGGCGGGGGGAAGCCCAGCTCCGGCATCGCGTTGAGCTGTCGCGTGAGTGGCGTTTCGAATAGTCCGACGTAGTCGATTCGGACCTCGCCCTTGTACATGACCAACTTGAAGACGAGCAGCTCGACGCCGCCCGGTACGCTTGGGTCGAGACCCGGCGCCTGATAGATGCACCAGTACGGCTCTGCACCGGTCGCAACGTAGACGTCTGCTGGAGCCATCACGGGTGGGCAGGTCAGGCCCGCCGTCGCGGGAAAGCGAGCGGCAACCTCGCGAGCAACGCCAGTGAAGCGAACGCCGCCGTCCTCACCTGCGATCTCGCGGCGCTGAATCTCGCGGCGATCGGGCATGCCCCAACCTGCGTCCGGCGTGATGTAGGCCCGCATCGCTCGCGTGTCGTCCTTGACCACCGCGCGCATGAAGTTGGCGATGATGGTGTTGGAGTTTTGGTGCAAGACCCACCCGCGGATCTGCTTAGGCGTCGGCGCAGGCTCTTCCTTGGCGTAGTAGTCGGCCAAACTTTCCGCACCGCCAAGGACGTTGGCGGGGAGATCGCGGGCCTTAGGCGTCGGGTACGCGTGGGCGGGATTGCGCAGCACGGGCAGGGGCGGGACTTCGGGATCGCACCCCGCGGCGAAAAGCACGACCAAGCCGAGAAGCGAGAGGGCGGTACGACGCATGGGGGCTTGCTTAAACAAGCTTGCGCGCCGCGGCAATAGGGATCTTTGCATGAGGTGCGCAAGCCCGTACGATGGCGTTCATGACGCAGGGTCCAGCGCCGGGGTCAGGCGAGTCGTCCGGCAATTCCGCTGATCCCACCAGTCCCCCCGCGTCTGTGGCTCAAGCGCCGTCGACCGACAAGGCCGCATCGGCCGCGTCACCCACCGTCTCGACCGCCGCGTCAGCCTCGGCAGCCGGCGCGGCGTCAGGTGCCGCATCTGATGATGGCTGGGACGATCTGCTTGGCGACGCACCGAGTCCGACGAGCTCTCAGGTAGGCCTAAAACCCTCGATCTCGCTCACACAAGCGCCAACGATGCAGCCGGCGAGCGATTTCGACGACTTGTTTGGCGACGGGCCCACGCCCGCTCCCGTGCCAATCGCGGTGCCCGGCACAGCGTCGTCGACACCTGCGACGCCCGAAACTGTCGAAGCCTCACGCGCTGCGAACGTCGAGACGCGCGAAGTCACGAGCGATGCCGCGCCGATCGACAATGGCGCCGGCACAGCCGACACCGCCAACGCGGCGGACGTCGCCGACCACACGGAGGCTTCGGCCGCATCTTCCGCTTTGAGCCCCGCCTCCGCCTCGCCCCAGACGGGAGATCTCGCCAAGGGTGCGTCGGCACAACTCACAACTGCGCCGGACTCCGCCGAGAACGCCGCGGTCAGCGACGCACTTGTGGACGAGGGCGCCAAGCCCATCGCCACGGCGTCTGCGCCGACACCGGACGAAGATCCGCGCGCCGCAGCCCCGGAGAGTCGATCGGATGCGGTCAACCCCGCGAGCCAGAGCGGCAGCGGTCACAAGGCGCTCAATCCGAGGGCGACTTCGACCACGCCTCTCGCCCTGGTGCCCACGCCCGAAGACCTCGCGGCGCTCGCAAAGGCCAAGCGGCGCGCCCAGACTCCCACGCCCGATCCGCAATCCGGCGAGTTCGAGGCCAAAGCTGCGCCCGAGCGTGAGCCTGCGCCGCCCAAGACCGATCCAGACGCACTCGACGCGATCACGCGTGGTGATGAGGATGACGACGGCGATAACGAGGACAGCGACGACGGCGAACAGGTTGTCCACGTGCCCGTGCTGTCGGCCAAGGAGCGCATGGCGGCCAGTGGTCCGCTGCCCGCAGCCCAATCGCTGTCGTCGGCTCGCACGACGGACACGTCGGCAACTGGGAACGTTGCGGAGGATGAGCGAAGGGAGGCGGACAGTGCAACTGCGGATGCAAGGGACGCCAGCGCGCCCAGGCCCGTGAGCCACGAGAAGGGCAGTGGCTCGGTCACGCTTCCCCTCCCGTCGACCGATTCGGACGCACTCAAGACGCTTGCACCATCGGAGAGCACGCCGCGCTTGGATGTCGCTCCGGGCCTGATCGCCGCCGCACGTGAGCAAGCGCGTGAACGTGGCCTCGAGCTGGGTGACTCGCAACGTCGCGACGCGGAGCGCAAGGACGGACGCGAGCGGAACGACGATGTCTCTCCTCGGGGGTCGCGTGCCGCAAGCGATTCGGAGAGCCGCGGCAAGGACAAAGACGGCAAGCCCCCCAAGCGCGCGGACGCTCCACTCCCTGATGGCGGCAGGCCGACCGCAGAGTCGGCGAACTGGACGCCCTACATCGTCGCGCTCACGGTGGGACTGATCGCGGTGTTGATCTTCGCGACGCGCCCGGCGGGGCAAAGTAAGCCGCCCGCCAACGGGGGGGGGGGAGGCTCGCAG
>CAZVEM010000042.1:0-25533 GCA_964626165.1 uncultured Nannocystaceae bacterium | reverse complement strand
GCACGATCCCGACATCGGTCGGGGCGCTTGCAGGGCCGACTTTTTGTGGACGACCGCGCCCCGTTGTGGGAAGCAATCAACGTCAGCAGGCGTCGAGGAGCAAAGGCAACAGCATGTGTGGGATCATTGCGTACTGCGGTGCTCGACAAGCGAGCGAGGTGCTTTTAGAGGGTCTGCAGCGCCTCGAATATCGTGGCTACGACTCCGCGGGCGTCGCCATCCATGATGCGACGCGTACGGAGGAGCCCATCGCGCGGGCGCGCGCACAGGGAAAGATCGCGGCCCTCAGGCAGCGATTGGACCAAGAGCCGATCCCCGGTCACACCGGCATCGGTCATACGCGCTGGGCGACGCACGGACGGCCGAGTGAGCAGAATGCTCATCCCCACCGCGGTGGCACCGTCTGCGTGGTGCACAACGGCATCATCGAGAACCACCAGAGCCTCCGATCGGAGCTCAGCGCAGAGGGTCGAGTCTTTCATAGCGAGACCGACAGCGAAGTCATCGCCCATCTCGTTGATCGCGAGCTGGAACAGATCAGGGATTTGAGCACGGCGGTGATGCGAGCTTGCGCGCGACTGACTGGCGCCTGGGCGATCTGTGTGGTGGCCGATGGCTGTCCCGGCGAGATCGTCGGCGCACGCATGCATTCGCCGCTGCTGGTTGGGATCGGTAGCGCACAGGCCGGCGCGTCGCAGGAGCATTTTCTCGCCTCGGACGTCTCGGCGGTGCTGAGTTGGACCCGCGACGTGCTCGACCTCGATGACGGCGACACCGTCAGCATTCGTGCCGAGGGATTCGTGGTGCTCGACCGCGAGGGACATCCCGCGCGACGGCCTCGTCGACGCATCGACTGGAGCCCGATCGCGGCCGAGAAGCAGGGATTTAAGCACTTCATGCTCAAAGAGATCTTTGAGCAACCACGCGCCGTGCGGCAGGCCCTCATGGGGGAAAGCGCGGTCGCGTCCTTAGTCGCCGCGCTTGAGGCCAAGAGCATCCAGCGCGTGCTTCTCCTCGGCTGCGGCACTTCGTGGCACGCCGCGTTGGTCGGGAAGTACTTGCTGGAGAGCGTCGCGCGCGTGGGCGTCGAGGTCGAGGTTGCGAGCGAGTTTCGCTACCGGGATCCCGTGGTCGAGCCCGGCACGCTCGCAATCGCGATCAGCCAGTCCGGGGAAACTGCGGACACGCTTGCCGCGATCCGTGAGGCGAAGTCCCGCGGTGCGCGAACCATGGCGATCTGCAATGTGGTCGATTCAAGCATTCCCCGCCTGGTCGAGCACACGCTCTATACCCAGGCCGGTCCCGAGATTTCGGTCGCGTCGACCAAGGCCTTCACGACGCAGATCGTACTGCTGACCTTGCTCGGCCTCCACCTCGCGGAGCAGCGCGGGGTTCTGGGCCCCGAGGCGCTTGCCGCGCACCGCAGCGCAGTCGCCGCGCGTCCGCAGGCGATTGAGACGGTCTTGGAGGAATCTGCGTTGATCCGCGCAATCGCCAAGCGGCACCTCAGCGCGCGCGACGTCTTGTTCCTTGGTCGCGGTACCTGCTTCCCCGTCGCACTCGAAGGCGCGCTCAAGCTCAAGGAGATCAGCTACGTGCACGCTGAGGGCTACGCGAGCGGCGAGATGAAGCACGGTCCGATCGCACTCATTGACGAGCACGTACCCGTCGTCGTGCTCGCTCTTGAGGGCCGGCACTACGACAAGTCGCTCTCAAACCTGGAAGAGGTCAAGAGTCGTGGTGGGAAGGTGATTGCTGTCGGCAGCGCGGGTGACGAGCAACTCGGCAAGATGACCGATGAGCACGTGCTCATCCCCAGCGTCACGCCCCTTGCCGCCCCGATCCTCGCTTGCATTCCGCTCCAGCTCTTTGCCTACCACTTCGCAGATCTTCGCGGCACGGACGTAGACCAGCCCCGCAACCTCGCCAAGTCCGTCACGGTCGAGTAGGGCCGGACGGCTGCGTCGGTGCCAAGGGCCGGCCGCGTCGGCCGAGGTAGCCCGGCGGCCATCGACCTGATCGGCGAGATCGCTCCAGGAAGCGACGCACGGCTCGTCGTCGTCGTACTCGCATCCGTCAAAGGTTGCCGGCGTCGCATCCTCACTCGGCTAAGCTCTGCTGATGACGCGGATATCGATGTCGAGCGCAGGTCGGGCCCTGAAATCGGACGCGCGTCGAGGCGGATCGGGGAGGCGCTCCCAGACGTCGTGCTCGGCGCGCGTCGCCCTGCCCATGTCCCTCCTGCTGTTGCTCCTGTCCGCCAGTGCTGGTCCGATCCTGGGCTGCGGCGGCTCCAGCGAGGACGATGACGCTGCGGGCGATGGTGATGGTGATGGTGACGGCGATGGTGACGGCGACGGCGACGGCGACGGCGACGGCGATGGCGACGGCGATGGTGACGGTGACGGCGACGGTGATGGCGACGGTGACGGTGACGGCGACGGTGATGGTGATGGCGACGGTGATGGTGATGGCGACGGTGACGGTGATCTCGACGATGAGTTTTCCGGCGACGGACTCGCCGACGATTGGGAGGTGATCAATCCCCAGCGCGTCTCCATCTCCGTCAGCAACGACGAGCTGCACCTGACGCTGAGCTCTTCTGCGCTCTGGTATCAGGCCAGCCAAGGCGTACTGGTCCACAAGACCGTCCAAGGGAATCTCCGCGCGACGACGCAGCTACGCGTCCGCAGCACCGCGGCACCCAGCGAGCTTCCGATGGGCAATGTTCAGCTCGCGGGCCTCATGCTGCGCGATCCCGCACCTGGCGACGAAGACTATGTCTTTGTCGTGCTCGGACAGGATGAGAACGACTTATCCGTCGAGACCAAGTCGACCGATGATTCGGTCAGCACCTACGAGGGGCCAAGCTGGTCGCAGGGAGAGGCACAACTTCGGATCTGTCGGGTGGGAAGCGAGTTTGTTGCCCTCAAACGCGCCTCGCCGATGGACAGCTGGGAGACCGCGCAGACGTGGAGTCGACCCGACCTCCCCGACACGCTGCAGATCGGTCTCAACATCTACACCGCGTCGACGCCCGATATCACCGCTCACTTCGAGTTCTTCCGCGTCGAGCCCCTCGATCAGATCGCGAACTGTGCGGTCGACTAGCTCGAACGCGAACGCGGCCCGAAGGCAGCCGTGCTCTGAGCTGAGGAGTACGACGCGTGATCAGGCGTCGTCGCGGTGCCAGTGACCTGACTTGCCGCCGCTCTTCTCAAGCAGCACGACGCTGTGGATGGTCATCGCGCGGTCGATGGACTTGCACATGTCGTAGAGCGCCAGTGCCCCGGATGTCGCGGCGGCCATGGCCTCCATCTCGGGTCCGGTACGGTCAAGCGCGTGCACGGTCGCGAGGATCTCCACGCGCGCGGGCTCATCGTGCAAGAGGACGACGACATCGACCGAGGTCAGTCGAATGGGATGGCACAGAGGAATCGTGTTGGATGTGGCCTTGGCGGCCTGGATCGCCGTGATCCGGACGACCGCGAGGGCGTCACCTTTGGCGAGGCGGTTGGCCCTGAGCTCCTCAAGGGTCGTGGGTGCCAGCGAGACGACCGCGCGCGCGCGCGCGAAGCGGGCCGTCTCGGATTTTTCGCCGATCTCGACCATATGGGTCGCGCCGAGGTCATCAACGTGGGTGAGCTTGGCCATACCGAGAACAATAGCCGCCCCTGTGTACAGGCGGTCTGGGGAGGCGGTGTCGGATGCTCGTTGCGGTCATCAGAGCCCCCGGCCCCCAATCGCGGCGCTCACTAACGTCCTTCGGGCGGCTCGATTGTCGCACTCGTCAAGCCCGGCTCGAGTTCAAGGCCGGCCTGGATCCGAATGCGGGTGGGGTCGTCTTTTGGATGCTCAATATGCAGCCACGCGATGCTCGCATCGCCTCGGGTCGCACGTTGCAGCAGGGGGCCAAGGTGAATCGCGGGTAGCCGACCCGCGTCGGGGGCGAGTCGATCGTCGATGCGCTTGCGCAGATCCAACGCGGCGAGGAGCTGCGAGAGACAGGGCTCGACACGCACTTTGTCGCCCTCGCGCCGCTCGCAACGGATCGCGAGATCGTCCAGGTGACCCGTCAAAAGGAGCTCGCCGCTGGAGCGCTGCCACACCGGTGCCAGTCGACCGGCGAAGGTGAGGGCGAGCTCTTTGCGCTGCGACGGATCGAGCTGGGCGCCTGGGCGCCTGGGCGACGGGTCGGGGGTCGAATCGGATGACCCAGGCGCGTGAGTCGACCCGCCAGGCGCCGGGGCCTGCTCTTGCGCAAGCGCAAGCTCGATCGCGGACCAGACCATGCGCCACTGCGAGGGGTCGCGGGCGTCCACCATGACGATTGGGGGCAACACGACATGCAGCTCCCCCGCGCGGATCGTCGTCCAGGGCTCAAGCTCCCGATTGACGTTCTCGAGGAGCCCGCGTGAGTGGATGAGATCGCTTAATAGTCCGCTCTGTGTCCAGCTCCACAGCAGCGCATTGACGCCGTCGATGCCGACATCCACCCGCACATCTTCGCCGTCTCGCAGCGGAAGCGGTACGACCGGAGCATCGTAGAAGATCGGCCCGGGGATCCCGTCGCGACGCGTCGTGTCGTTGGCGTCGCGAGCTTCCCGACCATCGGACGGATCGTTCGCGTCGGCTTGGGCGTCGCTCGGCCAGCGCGGCGTGGCACGCAGGCCGATGCCCAACTCAGTCGGGCCGAGGATCAGCGGACCACACAGCGCGATGTCGAGGTGCGAGCGAGGGTCGCCGCGCAGCGCCTCAAAGCCCTCGGGTACGAGCTCGAGTTCGGACACCGCGCGGAGGCCCTCCTCGATCCTCTGCGTCGCGATCTCGCGCGCCTTCTTGCTGACGTAGTCCCCCATCCATTTACGCCCCAACTCCGCGCCCGCCGGCGCAAGTGGCCCCGTCAGCACCGCTCCGACGACGGCGGCCCCTGTTTCCGCGCGGTCTCGGGTCTTGCCTTCGAAGACCACCTTGTCGAGCGAGCGCAGCGACACGCCGATCTGCCGCGGCGGTGCTGCGGCGAGATCGAGGACGGCATCGATGGCGAGTCGGTCGGCGGCGGCCACTGCAACCTCCACGCGCACACCGCCGTCAACGAGGTGCACGTCGAGACGCTCCAACTTCGGATCGGCACCGAGTGCGTCGACGTCCTTGAGTCGTCCCTCAAGCTCCTCGCGCAGGCGCGGAAGTAGGGCGCCGCGAATCGCTCGCGCAGAGACGCCAAGCGCGACGTTGCAGCGACTCTCGCTCTGTGTGCGGGTCGCGAATGGACCGAGCACGACGTCGTCGCTGACGGCCACCGACCGATCGCCGCGACGGTCGATCTCCGCGCGGATCCGCAGCACACCGGGCGGCAGGCTGCGCGTATCGAGATGCAGCTCGGCCCTGCCGCGACGCGCGAGCGCGCGCAGCGGCTCAAGTTGTTCGTCACGCGCGCCCGCGTGCTCAAGCGTCACGACCACACGATGTAGCTCCCCTTCGGGGCCAAGCACCGCATCATAGGAGCCCAGACCAGCGCCGGAGCGGAGACCACTGGTGTCGCGACTGCGCACCAAGGAGAGCTCGGCGCTCTCTTGGGCGGAGACCATCATCGCTCCGCTGGCGAGCCAGCCGACAAGCAGGACGCCCGTGCCCGCCACCGTGCCCAAGATCGCACGCCCTCGCGCAGAGCCGGTCACCCGCATCGGCGGTGATGGCTCGGGCTTCGGGGTCGTCGAGGAGTCCTGGTTGACCGACACCGCGAGCTACCTCCCCGTGTACAGCCAGGCCAAGGTACCAAGCTCGCAGATGGCAACGTAGAGCGTCACGGTCATCACGCTGCGCACCATCGCGATCGTGACGTCTTCCGAGCGGCGCTTGTCTTGCCGACCCCGATGCACTGCGTCGGTCGCGATGCCGAGGGCATAAAGCCCGATGAGCCCGATCGCCCGCATGCGGAATGCCGCGCGCGCTGGCGGAGGATCCAGCAGATCTGCCGTCAGGATCTCAAAGCCGTTGCCAAGCTCGGGCGCGAACAGCTGGAAGTAGATGAGACCACCGCCGACCATGCCCCAGACGACCACCAGCGCGGTGATCCAAAAGCCAACGAAGAGTCCGACCGCGCAGGGCAGCCAAAGATAGCGCGACTCCGCAATGCCGAGCGCTCGAAGGGCATCGCTCTGCCGGGTCAAACTCATCCCACCGAGCCAGGCCGTGATCGCATTGCCGGAGGTTGCGCTGTACGTGATCGCGGCCAAGGGAGGCGCGAGCGCGATGATGTGCATAGAGCCGATCATCGCAAAGAGTCGGTCGGGTCGGATCGGGATCTCTCCGCCAGACAGGCTGCGGTCAAAGACGTAGAGAATCGTGAAGCCGGCGAGACAAGCGAGCGCCGCAAAGAAGGGCAACGGTCGCCATAGCGCTTGCTTGAGGACCGGTCGCAGCACCTCGATCAAGTCACGAGGTCGCATCACCGCCTGGGGCACGGCCGCCAACACCTGTGCCGGCACGGCGAGCCACGACCCGAGCGCGGTGAGGGCCTGGCCGAGCCACTGCAGCGATCCGCCCGATGATGACGGACTTCCGACGCGCGCCGAATCGCGTTCGAGGAGCGCGAGGAGTTCTTCGGTGAGCCAGCGTTCGACCTGCACGTCGTCACGTGGCTCACGCGCCGCCGGCACAAGGTCCGTGTCCGCCAGCGTCGCGCGGGGGGAAGGTGCGGATTCCGAGCGTTGCGGACCGGCCAGGCCCTCGGGCGGCACGAGTTCGACAAGTCGCCCGGTCGCACGTTCGAGCACCAAGAAGCGATCCGCGACCGCGGCGGCGAAGGGGAGGTCATGCGTGATGATCAGCGCACCGGCCTGGTTCGCGCGGATCTCCTTGCGCAAGAGCGCGCCGAGCCGTCGCACCCGCAAGGGATCGAGCCCGACCGAGGGCTCGTCAAAGAAGAGGATCCGACGTCCGCCCGCGAGCGTCCGCGCGACCGCCAATCGCTGCGCCTCTCCGCCCGAAACCTCCGCGACGCTCTGGCCGAGTTGTGCCCATGCCCGCGGCAAGTCGACTTCTTCGAGGCGCGACGCAATCGCGTCCTGCGTGACAGTTCCGGGAGGTTGGGCGTTGCGCAGCGCGAGCGCGAGATTCTGCGCGGCGTCGAGATGATCAAAGAGCGCGCCACGCTGTGGCACGACGCCGATCGCAGCGTGGAGCGCCCGATGTTTGAGGCTCACCGACAGGCCCCGCTCTGCGACCTGCTCGGGATCGCGGATCGAGTCGAGCAAGGTCGACTTGCCTGCGCCGCTGCCACCGAGCAACACGACGACCTCCCCTGCCTCAAGTGTGAGCTCGACGTCGTCGAGGATCTTGCGTCCATCCGGGCTGGTCACGCACAGCTGCGTGATCTCGACAAGCGGACTAGCTTGCGAGGACATCGACGGGGATCTCCTCGGGCGCGAGCCACTCACGGATCGCCGCGCCAAGTTTGGCGGAGACCTCGATGACCGGCGCGCGCACGCTGGGATTGGCGGTGCCGTGATAATCCGAACCACCCGTCGTCACCACCCCGTGCGACTGCGCCATGCGTGTCCAAGCATCGCGGTCGTGCGCGGCATAGGTGCCGTAGTGGGCCTCGAGCCCCCCAAGTCCGCGCGGTGCGAAGGTCTTGAGGATCTCCGCGACCAGGGCGGGGCTCTTGAGCGTGTGCGGGTGCGCGATCGAGCAACGTGCACCCGCGCCGACGGCGAGCTCGATCCCCTCATCGAGCGAGACACGGTCGATCGCGACGTCGGCCGGCCCACCGTCGTGGAGGAAACGATCGAAGGCCTCGCGCACGGACGAGCACACCCGCTTGCGAACCAGCGCGGCAGCAACGTGAGGTCGACCCGGCGTCCCGTGTGCACCCGCGAGGATCTCGTCCGCGTCGAGCTCAATCCCCAACTCCGCGAAGCGAGCGACGATTGCGTGAAGACGCTCGCGCCGGCGCAGCAAGACCTCGTCGAGACGCACACAGATCGCCCGCGTGCCGGCGCGATCGCGGGGGCCGTAGGTCAGCAGATGGACCGTCTTGCCCGCGTACTTGCACGACATCTCGAGTGCAGGAATGAAGGTCACGTACGCTGGCAGAGTGGCGCGCGCGTCCTCGCAGCCTGCGAAGGTGTCGTGATCCGTCAGAGCGAAGAGCTCAACGCCGCGTTCGGTCGCCATCTCTGCGACGCGCTGCGGGCTTTCACTCCCGTCTGAGCGCGTGGAGTGGCAGTGGAGCTCAAGTCGCACGGGCGCAGTGTAGCGCGAACTCACTCTCCGACGGCTACATCGAGTCGGCTGCACCGACGAGCGCCCACCGCAGTCCGCGGTCGCGCACCACGAGCGTGCTCGCGCCGCAGTGCTCGAGTGCGGCGCAAAGGATCGTGATGCCTGCGACCGCCACGTCCGCGCGTCCTGGTCCGAGGCATGCAAGCGCTTCTCGCTGGGCGACCGTCTGCGCCGCGAGTGCATCGCGAAGGCCTCGAACCTGATCTCGCGCGAAACGCTGACCATCGACACGCTCCCGATCGTAGGCGCTCAGGCCGAGCAAGAGCGCGGCAGTCGTGGTGACAGTCCCGGCAAGGCCATGGAGTTCTTCGAGCGGCTCGACGGTTTGCGTCGCGAACGCTGCACGGCAATCGGCCTCAATGGCGTCGATTTCGTCCTGGCGGGGCGGATCGTGGCGGACGTGACGCTCGGTCAGTCGCACGCTGCCGATGCGATGGCTCGCCGAGTGGAGCAAGGTGCGTCCGACCCCGATTGCGAGCTCAGTCGACCCACCACCGATATCGAGCACGGCCAGCGGCCGCCGATCATCCGGTGATCGCTCCTCCATCGCCACGCTCAGGTAGCTCAGCCGCGCCTCTTCCTGTCCTGCGATCAGCCGCACCTCTCTCCCAAGTGCCCCCCGCGCGGGCTCGAGAAAGGCCTCGCGGTTGCTCGCCATGCGCACACCTTCGGTGGCGACAGCCTCCACGCGCTCGCATTCGTGATCGACTGCGATCTGTGCATAGCGACGCAAGCAGCTCAGCGTGCGTTCAATCGCCTCGGGTTGCAGCTTGCCGCTTTGTGCGGCTCCCTGCGAGAGGCGGGTGACGGTGGCGAGATCGAGCACGCAGCGAACCGCACCGCTCGCGTCGCGCTGTGCGATCAGCAACAAGACGCTGTTGCTGCCAATGTCGATGATCGCGTCCACGTGCGGGTGACTCCGTGATGGGCTCAAGGGATCGTCTCATGCCGCACGGCAGCCGCAACACGCAGCGAGGTCGCAGATCTCCGCTCGCAGGGACGGCCCCAACGAGCGACGGCACCCACCGGAGGAGTGCCGTCGAACTCGTGTCCCCGCTTGTTGTGCCCTGCTCACGCGAGCGGGACCTGGGGCTGCGTCGCGTGGCCCTTCGATGCAGGGCCAGCGCGACACTGGACTACATGCCGTTGGCGCGCGGACCCCAGTCCGGGGTGGTGCCGCCCTTGGCGATCTCGATCGGATTGTTGCCGTCCTTGTTGGTGACGACGATGGCTCCATCGCGCTGGAAGGCGACCAGTCGACCGTCGGGGCTCCAGCTCGGGTCGAGGTTACGTCCGGGCGCCGCGGTCAGCGTCGTGCGCTTGCCGGACTGGACGTCGACCTTGAAGATCTGGAAGCGGTTGCTGCCGTCACGACCGGAGTAGACGATCTCATTCGCGCAGCGCTTGTCCTGGCACCAGTCGGGCGATGCGTTGTAGTTACCCTCGTTGGTCACGCGGGTACCGCCGCCACCTTGTGCGCTCATGCGGAAGACCTGGGGTCCACCCGCGCGGCTCGACACGAAGGCAATCTGTCCGCCGGAGCTCCAGGTCGGCTGACCGTCGATCGCGGCGTTGTTGGTGAGACGAGCCTTGATGTTGCCGCCGGTATCGACCGTGTAGATCTCACTGTTGCCGTCCTTGGACAGCGCCACTGCGATGCTGCTGCCGTCGGGGGACATCACACCACCCAGGTTGAGGCCGGGGAAGCTGCTCACGCGCGTGGGCGCGCCGCCCGAGCTCATCCACAGGTCGGGATTGCGCTTGGCGTAGCTCGTGAAGACCACCTGACCGCCCGGCCCCATCGAGGGCAGGATGTTGAGTGAACGGTTCGCGGTCACGCTCGAAGGCGACTCACCGTTCATCTCGACGGACTGGATGTTCTTGCTGACCGTGGGATCGCGGCGCGTGCGAACGAAGGCGATGCGCGAGCCGAAGACACCGCGGTCCTTGTCGTACTGCTCGACGACATCGTTCATGAACTTGTTGGCGGCCTTGAGCGTGTCGCCGGCCGGATAGCTCTTGGACATCGAGGGCTTGCCGTTGCCGCTGATCTCGTACATCGCGATGCGGAGCTGTGATCCCTCATCCACAAGGAGGACGACGTCGGCACCAGTCGCAGACCAGGCAGCCTTGTCAAAGGTGCTGGACTTGATCAGCGCCGCGGGGATGCTGCGGCGATCGATGACTTCAAAGCCGCCAGAGAGCGCCGCGTTCTTGCGCAGCACGTCGCCGAGCTTGCCGTCAGCGGGGATGGCGATGCGGAGAAGGCGTGCGCCACTGCCAGTGTCGACCGCCTGCGCGGCGATCGGATCGGCCGCGACGACGGGCTGAGCGGACCAGTACGCTCCGGCGACAAGCGTGACAGCGAGGAGGGAGCTTCCGAGGATCGTGCGATTCATCGTGATGGGCCTCGATTGGTTACGAGCGTCGTGAGAGTACCCAACCGTGCGGCGATTGAGAACCTCGCGCGACCAGATGGGCCGCAGAGTGCGCATTGCGCCCCGCGGTCGCTCGGCAGGCCTCCGGGCGGTCGTGCTGCCAGGCGGAGCTTTCCGCCGCAGGCACCCGCAGCGGGTGGCGTGTCGGTCGAGGATCGGATTGGCCCACGCTGGATCACCCCTCCGCGCCGCGGGATTTGCCGCAGAGTTGTCGCGACCGGCACGCGTCGCTCGGCCGCTTCGCGGCCGAGTCGGACTGCGATCACCAGCGGACTGTCGAGCCGCTCGGCATCGCCAGCAGACAAGGCTTGGTGCCTTGAGACGGCGCTACTTGACCTTGCCCGACGCGTTCCACTTGAACTCGTACTTGAGCGAGACGCAGTTGGCCTTCATCATCTTGAGGACATCGGCCGGCGGCTTGGGGATCTTCACACGTTCGATCTCCGCGACCATCAGATCATCGAGCTTGGAATCGCCCGTGGATGCCTTGCGGGTCACCTGCTCGATCGTGCCGTCCTTGCAGATGCGCAGCTTGAAGGTCAGCGCGCCCGACTTCGCGCCCGCGCCATAGGAGGGGTACTGCATCTTGTTGAGCGCGGCCATGACGGCCGTCGCCCAAGGATCGCCGTCCTTCATGCGATCCGACCAGCCATCGGGGCTCCCGAAGGGATCGCCGGGAAGCTCATCGACCGTCGGGAGGTCGTTTTTGTAGGGCGTGTTGCTCTCGCGGTTCTTGTCCGAGATCTCCGCGTCCTTCTTCTTGTTCGGGTCGTACTTGTCCTTCGCGTCGACCTTCTTGTCAGGCTTTTCCTCCGGCTTTTCTTCCTGCTCTTTGGGCGGCTCTTCCTCTTTGGTCACCGCCTCCGTGACAGGCTCCGCGTCGGGAGGTACGCGAGTCTCTTGCACGATGATCTTCTCGGGAAGATCTTCGGGCTTGGGACCAATACGAGCGAGCTCGCCGGGCATGAAGTCGATCTCCAGCTCTTCGCCCTCATCGGCCGCAAGCGCGAGCTCGAGGTTGATGCCAACTGTGAAGAACGCAACGATCGCGCCCGAGACCACCACCATGCCCACTGCACCGGCGACTACGGAAATCGTGTCGGAAAAGATCTCCGCCAAGTCGCGGCCGAACATGTAGAACGGCGCAAGTGGCGCTGGGACGGTCGAAATAGGGCGAAGATCGTCGCTCATGGGTTGTCTCCAGCTTTGGAGAGTCG
This sequence comes from uncultured Nannocystaceae bacterium, assembly GCA_964626165.1. GTDB lineage: Bacteria > Myxococcota_A > Polyangia > Nannocystales > Nannocystaceae > CAZVEM01. The sequence goes on along the minus strand of CAZVEM010000042.1, from coordinate 13,592 downwards.
GGGATCGGTGAGGAGCCCGACGTTGGTGATGCCGGCTTCCTTCAACGCCACGAGCACGTCGACGATCTTTTCATAGGGCACGGTGGAATCGCCCTGGAGGAAAACGCGCTTGGTCTCTTTGAGCAGAACGTTGTTGGCGAGCTCCGAGGTCAGCGCGGCCTTGTCCTTGGATAGCGGCGTGACGCCCAAGAACACATTGCCCTGAGCATCGACGGAAAGCACGGAGACCACGAAGTCCTCCTCGGTGAGCTTGACGCCTTCGGCAAAGGGCACCTCGACCTTGGCGGTCTTTTGGCCCATCAAGGGTGCCGTCACCATGAAGGAGATCAGCAGCGCACACATCACGTCGATCAACGGGGTGACGTCGATGTTGGTACGCATTCCTCCGTCATCGCTTGAGACGCTTGCCGACATGCGTGGTCCTTGAAACGGAGGCGGGGAGGGACTTGCGAGATCTTGGGGCCGTAGCCCAAGCCGCTAGAAGAAGTGGCGCTTGACGATGTTGAGGTAGTCGCTGGAGAAGGTCGAAGCCTCCGCCTGGAGCACCTTGAGTCGTCTCTGGAAGTAGTTGTAGGCGACGACAGCGGGCACCGCAGATGCGAGCGCGAGCGCCGTGGTCACAAGCGCTTCCGCGATCGGCTGGGCGATGGTCGCGAGCTCTGCTTGCCCGGCCTCGGCGATGTTCAGGAAGGCCTCCATGATGCCCCAGACGGTGCCAAACAGGCCAATAAACGGGCTCGCGGAGCCGACGGTCGCGAGGAAGGGAAGAAGATTCTCAAGCCGTGTCATCTCCGCGACGCGGGCGCGCTGCAGCGCGCGCTCGATGTTGGCGCTGTCATCCATCTTCTCGTGCATGCTGCCGGCAGACTCGGCGCTGCGCTTTTTCACCTTGGAGAGCTCGATATAGCCGGCGCGGAACATCTGCGCGATCGGGCTGGCCTTGAGACCTTCGGCGACCTTGTAGATGTCGTCGAGGCGTTTGCTCTCCCAGAAGCGATTCAAGAAGGTCACCGACTGCGACGCCGCCATCGCGATGTGGACGAGCTTGTAGATGATCACGAATAGCGTCAGCGGGATCAGAACGACCTGCGCGATGACGACGACGAGAGTGAGACCCTTCGACGCGGCAAGAAGTTTGACGAGGTCGACGTCCGCGAGGAGCGAGACGTCAGGGAGCGATGCGAGAAGGGTCGACACGCTGGCGCAGGCTACCTGTCGAGATGACCGTAGGTCAAACCAAGACCGCAATCCCGCCGCCTACGCGCCAGATCGCTGGTCGTCGGAGCATGATCGCATGGCGCCGTCGCGCGCCATGCATGGCCGCCCACCAAACTCATGAAACGCCCAATCGGAGCCCTCGCGGCGGCGCCGCGCACCCGGAAGCAGCGATGCGAGGCCACAGTTCGGGCAGATGGCCGCGAAGGTGAGGACCGGTAAACCATGCCGATCGGTCCCCGGTGCGTGCCTTGTGGTCCAAAGGCGGCAGGCGGCCCGCCCCGGGCTGTCGGATCCCGGCGCAGCTTTGGGCTGTTATGCTGGGTGGGTCTTGCGCTCCCATCTTCACCTGCGCCGTGCATGGGGGCTTGCGCTTGCGCTGTGCGTGGCGTGCTCTGGCTGCGCTTCGGACGTCGGCGCTGTACAGGTCTACTGGCAATTCGTCGATGCCAGCGGGGAGCGGATCTTTCCTGGCTCGCTGGATGATTCCTGCGACCTCCCCGGCCGACGCGGTGAGGCGACGGTTCCCTACGACCTCCAGCTCCGTGTCCGCATCACCGAAGACGACTGCGAGGGGACCGATGCCTCAACCTGCACGACGGTCGTCGCGCAGAGCCTAGGCTGCGATCAGTCGCGCGGCATCATCGAGGATGTGCCGGTGTCGTCGGATCCCTACTTGATGTTCCTTGAGGTCTCGCTGACGCCACGCGACACCATCCCATTTGTCGTCAACAGCAGCTGCGTGTCGGTCCCGGGACCCCGCCGACGACGGGTCGATGCCGGGCGCTTGATCGACCTTGCCGTCAACACGATGGTCGTCGACGCGATCGATCTCGACGCCGACAATCCGCTCGATCGCAAACTCAACCTCGACGCCTGCGAGCCCGTTGATTCCGTTGATCCGGTGCCCTGATGCCCGCGTTGCATGTGCCCTTGACTCAGCGACGAGCGCTCTGGCTGCTGGGGCTGGGCTTGACCGCGTGCGCCTTGCCCGACGGCACACCGACGGGGATCGAAATGACATGGACACTCGAGGAGTCGGTGCCCGGCAGCATCCGGGAACGGACCTGTCGCGGCGCAAGCGTCGAGCAGGTGCGGGTCTCGGTGACCGATCTCGATCGATCAGACCGATTCACCGAGGAGTTGCTCGACTGCGAGGAAGGACGAAGCGAGCCCAGCGACGCGCAGGTGCGCGCGCCGGAGGTGTTCTTTGAGCTGCGGCCGGGCTCGTACGCGGTGACGATGGAGGCGCTTGGCCGTCGTACCGACGGCGTCTGGCTGCGTGGAGAGTTGCGCGACGCGATGGTCAGCGTCGACGATGAGCAGCCCACGCCGATCTCGCTTGAGCTCAGCGTGCCGCTGCGGCAGCTTTCGCTGCGTCTCGAGAATGCATCCGCATGCAGCACCCTTCGCACATGGCTCTACTACGAGGACGCGGCCGAGAATGTGATTCGCCTCGGCGACGACAAGGACCCGCAAAACGTGCTCTATCGATCGGGCTTGGCACCCAGCGCCGACTCAGGATCCGACACACCGGAGCTTGAACCACCGGCGGGGCCGATCCTTGATGGCACCCCAATCTCCTGTGCCCTCCTGAGCGAAGGCAGCGTGGACGCCGGCGACCTCAGCTACGAGATCGACGCGGGGCGCTATTTGCTGGACCTCATCATCGACGACCAGCCCCGCTGCCGTGTCCCGGTTGAAGTCGGACGTGATGGCGCGACGCGCACTTACCTCACGCTGGACCTCGCACAGCCACCCTGCTAGACCGCGAGGATCGCGGGGTCAATTTGACGTCCGCTGCTTGCCACAGCGCCGCAACGGGCGATCATCACGGGAATCGCCGGGATCGCCGGAATCGACGGAATCGACGGACAACCGACGGCGCACCTGCCCCAGCTTCAACCTTCCGCCCGCGATCTCGACGACCATGACCAGCGCTTCACATTCGCCCGCACCGAGCCGCATCCGCGAGTTCGTGTCGGTCGTCGCGCTGCGTCCTGCGGCATTCCTGTCGCTGCTCTGTGGGGTGGTGCTCGGCGGCTGCGAGCAAACGCCGACGATCGATCTGCGCTGGCGCATCGCCGAGCGTGACGCCATGCCCGGGGACGAGGCGCCGGTCCTCGCATCGCGCAAGCAGTGTTCGGCCGTCGGCATCGAGCGCGTCGAGTTTGAGTTTCGTGTCGCGGACAGCGAGGGTCCCACGGGGATCGTCACAACGCGGCCCTTTCGCTGCTTTCCCTATGCCTTTGAGGACCTCAACGCCACCGTTGGCGCCGGTGACCTCCCTGATGGACTCTACGACATCGAGGTACGTGGGCTTGGCCGCGATGGAGCGCCGTGGCCCTGCAAGGAGGGGGAAGACGGCGAGGTGAGCTGTGACACCGCGCGCACCCGTCTGTCCAATGTCCAGCTGGTCGACGGCTCCTCGCTCGACGTGACGATCGTGCCCCCGCGCGAGTGCGAGGACGGCGTCGACAACGACGCGGACGGCGAAGTCGACGATTTCGATTTCGCGTGCCGCAACGATGCGCTCGCCAGCGAGGACTCCGAAGGCGCGCTGAGCGTTTTTCAGATCCGCGCGAGCTTCCTCGACAACAACCCAAGCGTGTTGTGCAGCGGCCTAGGTGTTGGCTCGGTTCGACTCCAGGTCGTCGATGCGGCGGACGCCGTCGTCGAAGAGCGGATCGTGGCGTGCGATGGCAGTGTGCCCTACGTCGACTTCGGGGTGGTGACGCTCTCGCTTGCGGCTGGAAGCTACGAGCTACGTGCCGCCGCGCTCAGCGGCGCCGGCGTCGAACGAACCGCGGTCGAGTCACTGCCCTTTGTCGTCGATGCAGAGACCGGGGCATTCCTGAACGAGTTGATCGATTTCGCTGCCGCGGACTTCGTTGACCCGATCGTCGCGGCACCCACATTCACCTCGCTCTTTCAGGCAACGCCGGGCGTGACGCGGCTTTGCGATCCGATCCCATCGCTCGGCGGCAAGCTGACCCTCGATGAGCTGTGGTTCGTCGTCCGCGACGAGCAAGGCACCCCCGTCGATCCCGCGAGCTTTGACGGCAACTTGCTGGGCAACGAAGGAGGCGGGGCGGTTTATGAATGTCCCAACGCCAAGATCTCTGGTCCGGCGCTGACCTGGGGCGCCTACGATTTCCAAGCCGAGGGACGCGTCGGCGGCGTCGCGTGTTTCACCACGCAAGGCACCGTGCCACTCGCACCACGAGCCGGTGCAGAGTCGGTGATCGTCAAGCTCGAGCGCATCGTGGACAGCGACGGCATCCCCCCGGTGGCATGTCAGGACTGCAGCAACGCGGGCGACTGCGTCGCCTCTGCGAGCTGCGTCAACAACATCTGCGTCCCAAATGCCCAGTAGCCCGCCGCCTGCATTCCGCCGCCTGAGTTCCGTCGCCTGCATTCCGTCGCCGGCAGCCAACCGCCGCAAGCACCCTTCAAGATGAGCGCTCCTTCCAAGCCCGATGACGCAAGCAAGCGCACGCCACGTCGCCAGCGGCGGGGCCACTCTGCCCACGACGCGGCCCCCAGCACGCCGGCGGGCGGCACGGCAGCCCCATCGCGACCGGCCAAGCCGCGCAAGATCGAGCCGCAGCTCTTTCGCGAGCTCGATGAGATCCTCGGTGCCTACGTCCGCCAGAGGCTCGCGCCCTTGGTCGCACCCGTCGCCCAGGGCTTTTTTGGCGCGGCGACCGATGAAGAGCGCAAGGACCAAGAGCTCAATACCGCGATGATGCTCTACTTCGTCTACGGATGGAGAGATCCGCAGGGCGTGCGCATCATTGATCTGTTTGCCCGCAACGGCGTGCTGCCATCGCCTGCGCATCGCGGCGTCTTGGAGGCCATGCTCTCGACCCGTTACGCGCTTTGTACGGTCCAGCAGCGCGATGAAGCCCGTCGCCAGCTCCACTGCGTCGACTTCTTCACCGGCAGCAAGGCATCGCTCGCCGATCAGCAGGCATGGGAGAACCTCCAAGTCGGCGATTCGCTGCTCGCGTGGCAGCTCCCCAGCGGTGAGGTCTGGCGCCCGATCGGTGTGGCGACCCATATCCCCGCAGAGCACCGAGGCGGCATCGAGCTCGCGCTCAATGGCCTGGCGGAGAAGCTCGAGCTCCCCGTCATCGAGTTTGCCTCGCGCGAAGCAAATCGTGCCTTTTGGCTGGTCTACCGCCTGCTCAATCCCAAGACCGTCGCGACGTCCTAGCAGGCGGTCGAACTACTTGGGCACGCACACGTCGCTTGCGGCGTAGGGGCAGCGCAGATCAAAGCTACCCGTGACCTTTTTGCTCGCGCCATCCTTGGTCACGCTGAAGCTGAAGGTTCCGGCCATGTGGGAGGTGTCCCAGGCGGTGATGTCGAGCTCGCCGGCTTCCGCCAGCGGGAAGGGCCCGATGATGCTCATCGTCCCTGCAGCGCCCGTCTTGTCGATCGGGTACTTGCCGGCCGCCATCGCCAGCTCCTCGTCGAAGTTGTGGTGCTGAATCGTGATCTTGTCCTTGTCACCGCAGTTGATCAGCAGCTTGCCCGCCATCGATCGCCCCGACGCGCCGGCCATCATCCAGTGCGAGCTCTGCACGTTGCTCAGACCACCGCCGCCCTTGTTGGCCGCGCCTCCCTCGATCGTGTACTCGCAAAAGCCCTGCGCGAAGGGATCGCTTGGCGCTGCGGCCGGCTCGCTCGCGGCTGGCGTGCCATTCGCCGCGGGCACTGCCGCTGGAGCCGCTGACGCCGCTGACGCCGCTGACGCTGGGTCTGCACCCTTCTTGTCGCTCCCTGCGCTGCTGCCCTTGGTGTCTTTGCCGTCCTTTGCCGCTCCGGCCGGCTGCGCAGCGTCGCCGCACGCGCCTGAGATCGGGAAAGCGAGTGCAACGAGGAGCGCGAGGACGAGTGGGGAGCGATGATGGATCACGGTGAGACAAGGTGGCGCGGCGACGCTACGTTTGTCAAAGAAGGGCGCTGCGGGCAGTTCCCGAGGCCTTGTGCCGCGGGTCGTGGATCGACGCGGCGTGAGGGTTAGGTCGCGGCTGCATGTCAGGACCCACCGCCGATTCGCCGCTTTCTCGCCAGCCGGCCCCCTCCCCCGAAGCTGCGCACCTCGGCACCGCGCACAGACGCGTGCGCGAGTCGTGACCGAAACGACACCGCGTCTTGTCTTTGGTCTCCGTCGTCGACTCTATCGTGGTTGGGCTGGGCCACATTACGCGCAGCAGGTCAACGAGGCGAGGCGATGTCAGACAAGAAGCAAGAACTGAGCTTTGAGGGCGAGCTTGGCACCGAGCAGGTCGCCGCTTACTTCGACAAGATCGCAAGCGGGATCCGATCCGGCGAACTCCCGATCGAAGCCGGTGCGGAGCGCATCCATATGGCCGTCGGTGGCCCGATCCACCTTGAGGTGACCGCCAAGGTCAAGAAGCGCGGCTGCAAGCTCAAGATCGAAGTCGAGTGGGATCGCCTACCCGACGCGGGACTGCACATCGGTCGCGACGGTTAACCCGCGGCGTTTACGAAGGCTCGCGCCCCCGCGAGCTCAAGCGGGCACCTGCTTGAGCTCGCTTGAGCTCGCTTAAGCCCGCTTGAGCTTGCACGGTTCGACCTCGCCCTACGGCGTCATCGCGCCGCCGGGTGCCGCTCCGCCCACGCCTGCGGGTGCGGCCTTGCTGGCCGGCGTGGCGTCCGGCTTGGGCTCGGGCTTGGCGGGGGCGCGGAAGTCGATGGTTTGGAGCATGTCTTCCAGCTCGATGCGCTTTTCGAGGCGCTTGCTGTTGAGCTCGACGATCTTGCGTCCGAGCTTGTCGGCGTCACGGGTGAACTCGTCGAGGCGGGCAGAGAGCTTGGTGCGGAGGTCACCGGCGCGCGGGTCCTTCTTGATCGCCTCGAGGTTGGCGCGGGTCTCGGCGGCGCGTTGATCGAGCTCGACTTGCTGGCGCTCAAGGCCGTCGATCTCGGTGTCGATGCGGCCGATCTCGCGGCGCGCGTCGACGATCGGCTGGAGCTTGGCGCGAGCGGTGGCGTCGAGGTTGGGCACCTCGAGCAGCTTTTGCAGGAGCTCGGGGGCACGGCCGTCCCAGATCGTCAGCGTCGTGTACGAGGGCGTTTGCTCGACGACCTTGACGGTGCCGTCGCCCTTGCCGGCCGCGACCGGGACGGGGATCAAGTACGCACCATCGAGATCCTCGGTGCCCGCGGGACGACCCACGAGCGTGTAGTTGGAGCCCGCGCGCGTGTGCCGAACCAGCACGGAGAAGCCACTGGCGGCGAGCGTGCCCTGACCACGCACCTCATAGGTGGTGATCGTCTGGCTGAAGGACTCGACCTCCATCACGCCGCGGACAAGACGAGTCAAGCGCAGCTCTTCGCCACCCCAGGAGGAGCTTGAGGTCACCGCGATCGTCGGCTCCACCGCGAAGGGGATCGTGACGCTGGTATCGGCGCCCACGGCCTCGGACAGGCCCTCACCGACAAAGCTGCCGCCCGAGTAGATCGAGATCGGACCCGGCTCAAGCACGTACTTGGTGCTGTTGCGGAAACGAACCACGCGGTAGGGGTTGGTCTCAAAGCCATAGCCAGAGCCGCCGGGCTTAAACAGGAAGGTCTCCTCGGCGTCGACCTGGGCGTTGACGATCGCGACCATCGTGGAGCTGCCATTGGGCACGGTCACGCGGTCCTCGAGATCGATGCGCGTCAGGCCGCTGACCTGCTTGCTGCGTGCGTTGGCCTGCGTGCTGCGCTGCAACGCCTCCATGTCGAGCATCGGCGCGTTGTCCTTGGCCATCGCCTCCCCGGCGTAGCGATTTGCCTCTTCGGCGCGATCCATCGCCTTCTTGGACTTTGGTGCCGGCGCGGGCTTGGACGACTTGCTCGCGCTCGATCGCCCTGGGCCGGCCGATGCACCGCGGCCGCCGCCGCCGCTGCCCGAGCCATAAAGCGCGCCCGCCTCATCGAGATCGTCGCCGTAGTCGTAGTACTCGGCCTTCTCTGCCTCGGGTGCGTACGCGCCACTGGGCGGTGCGGCCGGTGGTGGCGGCGGCGCCTCGTAGGTGGTCTCCCCCATCGAGACGCGGGCTTGCCTCGACACTCCGGCCTCGGTCATGTCGCTGCGCGGCACGTCGCGCGGCGTGTGCAGATCGTAGCGGAAGGCGATCGGCGCGCCGGAGGTCAGGCTCAAGGTGACCTTGGACCAATCCTCGCCACTGGTGTTGTCGACGACGGCCCAAGCCTGCAAGAGCGCCTTGCCCTTGCCGCTCTCGGGCAGCACGACGCGATAGGTCGGCTTCCACATCGGCGCCTGCACCACGTAGCTCACGCGCAGGTCGTGCTTGCGACCACCGCCAAGCCCGATCGAGACCTCGACCTGCTCAAACATGCCCTCACCGGCCGAGGCATCGAGGCTGCGCTGGAACTGCATGGCGACGTCGCCGTCGCGCAGCGCCATGTGCTTGACCTGCGAGAGTCGAACGACATGGAAGCGGGCGCCGTCGAGCAAGGTGATCTTGAAGTCTCGCGTGGCCGGAGGAAGGAGCTGCGAGCTGCCCGCGGCCTGCTTGGCGAACTCCGGATCGGGCTCGTTGTAGACCTCTTCCACCATGCTGATCCGGCCGCTGACCCGACCCTGGCGGGTGACCAGCGTGACTTCGGTGCCGCGCAGCTTGTCGATCACCTGGGCCAGTGAACCCGCGCCCGGCTCAAGCAGGCGCAGCGCCGCGTTGACCCAGCTTTGCGGGTCGAGCGGCATCGACACGCTCAGTGCCTTGCCCTCTTTGTCGACGACGGTGAGGCTCTTGAGCAGGTCGTTGACCTGGTCCTTGCGGACCTTGATCTTGAGGGTGTCGCCGTCGACGTCGCCTTCGCGCTCGAAGTAGCCAATGCCGTTGCGATAAAGCACGACACTGTCGAGGTCGAGGTCATCGACCGTGGCATAGGGCGATCGGCCGGCGCAGCCGGGCAGCATCGTCAAGAGTGGGAGGAGGGCGGGAAGAACAAGGACGAGCTTGCGCATGGTCAATCGCGGGGGGCGAACGTGGAGTGAGAGCCGGGTGGAGAGCGCGCTGTGGGATCGCGTGGGATCTTCGCGGAGCGGGCGGGCGACGAACGACGGCTGCGAACAATCCCTTGCAGTCTTGGGAACCGTCTTGAGAGCAGAGGTCGTGTGCAACGTGGAGCCAGTGCTCGGCTCGTGGCATCGGTCCCCGGGATCGGTCCCCGGGTCTGGCGTCGCGAAGCGGGGCAAGCATACGCGTTTGTCCACACCTCGTGACGCAGGCCGGGGGTCGCCGCAGCCCACCTCGCCGCAGCCCATAGAGCCAGCACCCGCGCCCCGCTCAGGTCGAGTTCGAACAAAGCTAAGCAAGCTCAAGCCAAGCAAAGCTCAAGCTCAAGGCGAGAGGTGGCCCTCACAGGACACGACGCACCGCCTGCTAGGAGTCCAGCCCGTGCGCCAGCCGGTGGAAGGTCCGACGAAACGCCAGGGTGTGGGCGGCGAGATCGGGCCGCTCGCGCGCCGGATGGACGCGGTTGGTCAGCAGCACGTAGATCCGCTCGCGTCCGGGCGCCGGATCGATCCAGAGACTCGTGCCCGTGTATCCCGTATGACCAAAGCTCGCGGGGCTCAGCAGCTCCGAGCAAGAGCTTGATGGTGCCGCGAGGTCCCAGCCAAGCGCGCGGGTCGACTGCGGCACGGTGCTCCGCGTCGTGAACTTGGTCCGGGTTTCAGCGTGAAGCTGCAGTCCGCTGGCGAGCACATCGCCGAGCCACACACGCGCGAGCGCAAGCACGCCGCTCGCGTTGCCAAAGAGTCCAGCATGACCGGCCACGCCTCCCATCGCCCAGGCATTGTCGTCATGGACCTCACCGTGCGCTTCGACAAACGCATCTCCGCGATCGAGCCGGCGTACGCGACCCCAGCTCATCGTAGTGTCTGGCGGATAGCACTCCGTGGGCGCGATCTGTGCGAGCGGGATGTCGTGGGTCGGATCTTTGGTACTCGCACGAAATCCGAGAACCGCGGTGCCCGCTGCGAGCTCCTCAGGCGGGAGAGGCCCATCGATCTGCTTCGCCTCGTCCGATCTTGATGCGAAGATCCCCGCGCCAACCCGCTCGCGAAAGAGCTGGTCGAGCGGTGTCCCGCAGTGCTCGTGCAGCAGTCGACCCAGGATCATAAAGCCGAGATCGCTGTAGATCGCCGTGCTGCGTCGCGGGTATCCAGGCGCCGTCTCGCGCACGGCCGCCAAGATCGCATCAACGCCGCGCAGCCTTGGATCCGCGAAGTACTCGCGATGGGCGACGAGACCCGATGCATGCTCAAACAGATCACGGATCGTCGCGCCAGGGCAACAGTGCGCGTAGTCGGCTGGAAGCGCTGCCTCAAGATCGAGCGCAGCGTTTTGTCGCTGATGCTGCAATGCGTAGAGGGTCGTGGTCGCCAACACTTTGGTGAGCGATGCGAGGTCAAAGACCGTGCCGGTCGTGCAAGGCTGCCCCGCGACACGTGAGCCTGTGGCCGTCGCCAGGACCCCATGCGCGGCCTGATAGAGCACCCGCTCCCGATCCGCGACCAGTGCAACGGCGCAAGGCGCAAGTCCGTCCCCAAGCGCGGTGCGGAGATGCTCGTCGAGCGCATGCCGGACCGCTGCGTCGCGTCTGCCGTCGCCGCTGTCGTTGTGGTGCGTCATAGTCGTCGTGGGCGGGTCGTGATGCTGAGATCCGCGGCGCACACCGGCCTCGCGAATGAGAGTCTATGCGGATCGCACGATTTCGTCGCGCCATGGACTGCGACCCGGACGGGCGCACTGCCCGTGGGTTCGTCCAAGGCTGAATGGGACCCGGCGTTGCCCGGCAGCGCCGTGTCGGGCGCTGTGCCAGCGCGAGCTCGGCTCGCGTCACTTGATTCACGCGGCCTGGGCCGCTATCGCAGCGTCGTGTCCGATCTTGCTCCGACAGGTTCATCGCAGTTGGCGGCCGCCGTTTCGCGCCTGATGCTCGCGGCCGACGTACCGGATCGCGCGTCGCTCGTTGCCGCGGTCGATCCGGTCGCCGAGGAGATCGGCGTACTCAAGATCGGGCTTGAGCTCTTTGTCGGCGAAGGTCCCAGCATTGTCACGGCGGCGCGCGAGCGCTGGCCATCGCTTGAGATCTTTCTTGATCTCAAGCTCCACGACATTCCCAACACGATGCGTGGCGCGGTGCGTCGCGCCAAGACGCTGGGCGCCCACTACCTCACGGTGCACGCGGCACCAGGTCTCGAGCACCTGCAGGCCTGCGTGGAGGAGGCCGGCGATGCGCTCAAGATCCTCGCGGTCACGGTGCTGACCAGTCAGGACGCACAGTCGTGCGTCGAGTCGGGTCATATCGACGCGCTCGAGGAGATCGTCGCGATGCGGACGCGACTTGCAGCGCGCAGCGGCGCGGCGGGGATCGTGTGCAGCACCCAAGAGGTCGAGCGCGCGGCGACGCTGGCCCCCTCGCTCTTGCGGGTCGTGCCCGGCATTCGACCCGCCGGCGCTGACGTGGGCGATCAACGACGCGTCGGCACGCCCGCGAGCGCGCTACGCTCGGGTGCGACGCACCTCGTCGTGGGTCGGGCGATCCTCGGTGCGCCCGACCCCAAGGCCGCGGCGCGCCAGATCGCGCAAGAGATGGCCGACGCACTCGCGGAACTGGCGTCGTGACGCGATCGTCGTCGGGCTAGCGCATCATCTCTGTGAAGTCGGCGTTGGGGTTGGCGTCGTGCCCATGCACGAACTCCATCGGCCGATTGGTGTGGCGGGCGAGCTGCACGGCGTCGCGGAGCTGCTCGAAGAGCTTGCGATGATCGGGCAGTCCGTGCAGGGCGAGCTTGGGGTGGGTCTGATCGGTGGAGATCAGCGTGATGGTGGCAAGACCAAGGATGCGATCGAGGATGGTCTGCGTGTACTGGACATCGAGCACGCGCCACAGCTCGAAGCTGTCGATGCTCTTGGTCAGCACGCCAGCCTCGGTCTCCACGCGGCGTCGATCGATGCGGAACTTGGTGGTCCTGGCGACGAGCCAGGTCCACAAGAGCCCCGGCACGCCGGCGAGGCTCAAGACCCAGACCCAACCCGCGCCTGCGGGCGGCGTGTACGTGTTCGCGAGATACGCGAGCCCGACGCCGAGCACGCAGACCATGCTCCATTTCACGTAGTCGACGAAGTACGCCGCGCCCATGGCAGAGCCGTGAAAGAGCCGATCGTCGGCCGCGGCGGGCTTGGCGGGTCCTGCCGGTGCCTGCGCTTGCGGACGCGGTGCGGCGCCGGGCTCGGCGGGGGGGGCCGATGTTGGCGCGCGCTCACCCTTTGCGTTCTCGGTCGACATGGCAGCCACCTTAGTCGGTTCGACCGGGTCGCGAAAGAGATGCCCGCGAGGTGCCGCGGGACCAAGCCACGGCGTTGCTTGGTGATCGCGTTCGCGGCGACCTCACGCCAGGGAGCACACCGCGAGCGAGCGATGCACCGGCGGTCCCGCGGCCACGCTCATCAGGACTCGCCGTGGACCGAGCTGCGCGGCCTACGAATCGCTCGACACAGTTCGCTCCGGTCGAACGATCAGCTCGGCGAGTCTTGAGCGCAGTTCATTGAGGCTGGGTCGGCGCTGCGGATCGGCACACAGCGCCCGGCTCAAGAGCCCTACCAGCACGGGCTCTCGCGCCCCGCGATCAAGCTGAAGGCTCGCGAGACCAGCATGACCCGGCTGAAGCGTGAGGCATTGGCAGAGCACGGACGCAATCGCGTACAGATCCGACGACGCCGTAGGTGCACCACCTGCGGTGATCTCCGGTGCCATCCACGGCACCGCCGCGCGATACCAACTTGGTCGGGTCAGGCTTGCCGCGGGCGCGGAGCTATAGCCACGCAGCACCGGACCCGAAGGTGTCAGCGAGACCAGCGAAGGTCGGATCGCGCCATGAACCAACTCGCGAAGATGCGCGTGCACAAGTCCTTCCATGATCGGCCCCAGCGCCTCGAACGCTTGCTCAAGCGTCATCGGCTCGCCCGCGCGCGCACCTAAGACATCGTCGAGCGTAAAGCCCGGGATCGATTCCACCATCACGGCAAAGAGATGCGCGTCCGCGTAGGCACCACGCACCCGCATGATCGCCGGGTGATTGAGTTCTTTGAGGGCATGGATCTTGCGGACAAATGCGCTTTGCTCTGCTTGGGTCGCGCGCCGGCCCAGCGTGGTCACGGTCACGTCAACCGCCGCCTGCGACTCCCGATCGACGCAGCCCAATTCCAGTGTCGAGAGGTGGCGCGCGTGGACGGCCCGGATCTCGAGGCGAGGCGGCACGACGGCCAACGAGCGCATCGCCTCGGCCGCGGCCAAGAGTCCCGTGGTCGCCTCTTGCGAGT
>CAZVEM010000041.1:0-26135 GCA_964626165.1 uncultured Nannocystaceae bacterium | reverse complement strand
TTCGGATTTGAATTCAGACTGGCGTCCCCACGGGGATTCGAACCGCTAAGGCCAAACAACACAACTCGTTCGCTGACCGCATTTGTGTGTTGTTATGAGTGAGTTAGAACGAGGAAGAAGATACAACGAGTGATAGCTAACTCAATCTGGAAATACATTTTTTCCTAATCGTTTCCCAATTTCTTGAGTGGAGTAGTGTGCGAAGATGCTGGGCCTACTTTTTCGCGAGTTTGGCAATCGCCACTTCGATTTTCTCTATGTCGCCCTTGAGCTGTTCTTCCACCTTTGCGGCTTCCACCGCGCGCTGGGTAGCCCCTTCTAGGCTGTGCCGATATGATTCGAGCGCGTGAAGAGCAATTTTCTTACCTTGGAGGAGCTTGTTAAGGTCATCAACTTTTTGCGCCTTCTCGATTTCTGCCGGCCCCATCGCCCAGATCTTCTGTTGGCGCTCAAGGTAGTCTGTAACGTCGCTAAATTCCGCCCAAGTTCTCACGAATTTTATCTTTCCGGCTTGTGCTCCCAGAATCGTGGCAATTTCCGTTCTTTCGTCGTCGGGACAGCAAATGACACGAATGTCGGCATGGGAAAAGGTGAGCCCATGTGGGCTAGAAAGCCGCCATTCTCGCTCCCACAAAAAGCCCTGATCTTGGGCTTCTTCACCGAGGGGCGTAGCGAAAGGGTAAATCGATTCAACGAAGGTTCGCAGGTCCTGCTCTAACGACTCATTCGGAAAGGAATCATTCTTCGCCTTTAGGGCCTCGTAGAGTTTTCGGAGCGCCGTTGTCTTCTGAGCCGGAAGATAGATCGCTGGCAAAGCACCTTTCTTTACGAGAGCATTTTTTGAAAATCCGATTCCATACAGCAGGTTGCTTTGCCATCGGTGGAAAGAGCGGTAACGGAAGAAATCGATGGCGAAAGTGGGTGACTCTGTGAAGCACACAACCTCCGCGTAGAAATAGCCGTTCGACTGCGCGGGTATGCCTGCTTTCAGGAAACCGCTGCCCTGTTCCGACTTCTTGGACGCACCGTCGCCTTTCAGAATTTTCGCGATCGCTGCGGGCCCTGTCATGTGGATCAAGTATGGAGACATATCCGGTTTTTCGACCGGAGTGAGCGAAAATGTGGGTGTTTCGATTTTGTAATCCACCCACGGAAAATAAGAGCCCTTGTTTGGAGGAAGTGGTTCGTGCGGCATTTCGGATATGTGCGACGGGGAGGCTTAAACCCTCTGGGCAAAATTAGCCGTAAAAAAGGCGGCGAGTGCCCACGCACCCGCCGCCAGTCTGAACTCAGCTGTTAAGGCCGTGGCCCTCGCATCCCCTGCTCCTGTGCTTCCTTCTTGGCGACGTTCAGGAAGGCACCTTGCCGACGTTCAGCCGGCACGTGCTTCACTCGCTCCGCCACCCGCGCCTTGATCTCGGGGTTCTGCTCAACCCACTCCATGATCTCCTGATTGCGCGCCTGCCGATAGCTCCGCGCTTCCATCAGCGAGAGCATCTTTTGGCGCACCAGGTATTCCTTCGAGTAGCCGTTGATCTTCTCAAACAGCTCGCGGTTCTCCTTGATGAACGCGTCGATTTTCGCGTCCAACTCGGCATTCCGCGGTGGGTCTTGCGTCTGCGATTGCGCCTTTTTCTTGGCCGCGACTTCTTCACTGAGCGTTGGCATAGTGCCTCCTGTGTTTTCCCCGGCCGTTGGGTGACAAGGTGACCGGTCGCCCGAATGGCAATGGACCTTGTTCGGGCGAGGATCGCCCAAAGGTTTCAAATGCAGTCTTCATCGAATTCGCCGGTCTCGGGCGGATGAATCGAGCGGCGGCGGATTTCCATCACCGCTCGCTCGAATTCGCGGCGGATGCGCGCAGAGGTCCAGCAGGCCGCTGTCATCCGAATGAGCGCCGGCACGCCCGGACCGTGGCCATACGCCGCCTCCAATTCGCGGTGCGCCTTTTCGAAATTTTCCGTCAGGTGGGGCGGAAAGATGACTGGCAATCCCTCCTCCACCGCAGGGGCGTCTTTGGCATCGGCATTCATTTTCTTCCCTCCGTTGCTGCGGAGCCCTGCCGCTGGCGCAGGTCCGCGATTTCCTTACCGAGTTTGCCGAGTTCCTTTGCCAGCGCCTCGTTTTGCTCGATGAGCGAAGCGACTAGCTGATTTTGCTCCGCCATTTTCTGCTCTAGTTCGGCCGGCAGTGGCGCTGGGGTTCTCGCCGGATCGGCTACCGCCAGCACCGGACCGAGCGGGACGACCGTCGGCGCGTTCGGATTCAAATTCCACGATGCGCCGGCTTCCTTGCGATAGACCACGTGCGCTTCATGCATTACGTTGGGGTCCTTGGAATCGATGTAGCGCCCGACCGGATAGGATTTCAGCGTCTCACCGACGCGGACTTTTTCGACGTTGGTTTGGTCCAGGTCGGTGCCGGATACCGGCGCCGCCGCAGGGGGCGGTGCTGGCAGAGGGGCGGTCGCCGCGGCGGTCTTTCTTTGCATGGTTTCGCACCCGGCGCAGAGCACGACCGCAGCGCACAGCGCGAAAAGGTGAATTCTCATGGGGATTTCCTCCAAAGTTCGGCGTTGGCGACGTTCCCGCGTGTGCCGCGCGCGACATCGACGGTTTCGGTGACGTAGAGATAGAACTGTTTCCCAGCCGGGACGCGGACAAAGAAGCCATCGCGGGCAATCGCTTCTTGAATCTGCTTCGCGTAGGCGTTGAGCACATCCGCCGTTCCTTGCAGCGCCGCAGTGCGCCCCGACGCAACCGGCACCTGGGCGATCCCGCCAAAGGCTGTCCCCTGATTTCGCAGTTCCTGCAATCCTCCGGCGAAGCCGGCGAGGAAGGTCGAGGCGAACAATTTTATTTCCTGCAAGTTGTCGCTTTTGACCAGATCGCCGAGGAGGCCGGCGGACCCGTCACGCAGGCCAAACTCGCCGCTGGCATCGTCCTTCGCGCGATCCAGCGCGATGCCATTCAGCACCAGCTCCGTGCCGTTTAGTGGGCTACCATCGCGCCACACCACGACCCACTTGCCGGAAACAGCGATACGCTCGCGTGCTCGGTCCAATGAGGCCCGTCCATGAACCTCGGCACCTGCCGGGATGATCAGTTCGCCCGCGTGCCAGACATCCTCCGTCACCAGCCCGATGACGGGTGTATCGAGTTTCGAGGATTCAATCGTGATAACCGTTTCGCAGGGAATGAGGCGGCCGAAAGGCGCGTAGGTTCTTGACAAGGCGGGACCGGAATCGACCGCAGGCGTGGCAATGAGGCTGATGGGCAAAACGCGCGGCTTCGGCGGAACACGGTCGCTCCGAGCGTCTCGTCCATCGCGTGCCGCGCGGGAACGCAACGCGTCGTCCTCGACGGTCGCCGCCACCGGCGAGGGCATGGCGATAACCGACGTTCCCCGCGCCGGCACTTTGAACGCCTGACCAGGGCGCAAAATGGACTCGCGCAGCGAGGCCGGCGCGGACGCCTCCACCTTGGTCAACTGCGCCGCCCGCGCCCGCTCCCGTGCATTGCCGCGAAGGATCAGCCATCCGCCCGCCGCTGCGAGACAGGCAAACACGGCAACGCTGCCGGCGGGTGACTTGAGGAAGGCGACGAATTTCATGGTGCTACTGCGGTGCGACCAGCTTGGCGTCACGCTCGACGCGCGGGACGATGACGCTGAAAAGGTTTTTCACACTGAGGTTCGCCCGACCGCCGCGCGGTGTGCCGGAGATCGCAAAAAAGCCCGTCGTTGCCGCTTTCGGTGGGACGATGCCCGAGGCGTCCGCAATCGCGGCGTGATAGACGTTCAATCCGACGCGCGCGGCGAGCCGCTGCGGCTGATAGATGACTTCGCTGTCGCCGATGTTCTCAAAGCGCACGCGGAAAACCACCGTATCCTCGGGGTCAAAGCGGAAGACTTCTTCCACGGTCACGCGAAAGTCCCGGTAGTAAGTCACGTTACCGGGCGCAGCCCGCTCGATCTGTTGCACCGCTTCCGGGTATTGCGTGGCCACCAAAGAAAAATTCTTCGCGCGGTCGAGGATTCCCAATAGAACGTCTGGCGTGACGCGCCGGTGCAGCGACGCGCTTCGGCCAGCGAGTTCATCCTCGTAGAACGTGACCGAGCCATACGGCTCCGCACTCAAGGCGAACCGCAGCACGTAGGTTTTATTTTTCCAGACCACGTTGACCGCAGCGCGCGCGTTGGGCTCGAGCGCACGCACGCTGAAGAACGTTCGTCCCGGCGTGTAAGCCAGGAGCACCGGCGCAGGCGTTTCGGGACTGGCCGACACGTTGGCCCCCTCGATGGCCGTAAGCGCCGAAGGAAACATCAACGTCGTCGGTGCGTCCCCACTGATGGGAATTTCATAGACGACCCGCTCGTCGAGTGGGAACTGCTTCACCGCTGGCGCGGCAAGCGCCGCCGTGGCAAGTAACAGCCCGAAGCTAGCGGTCAAAAGACTGTGGCATCGTATGACCATACGCCGAGCGGGTAGCGTTTGTTCGCCAGCATGTCCGGGTTGCGGGCGAATGTGAGGGTGAGGATGAATTTCGGACTCTCAGTGAAAGTCTGGTTCTCAAAGATGCCCATCCGCACGAGCTGGCCTTCGACTTTCACGAGCACGCGATCATCGCGCGTGCGCAGGATGTCGATTTTGAAGACCTCCGGCTTTTGATGAATCTGCTTCGCGTCGAATTCCGGCTGCGATTTCTCGCGCTCGCCGGACGCCCGGTTGTGCGCATCCGCGAGGAACAGCTTTTGCAGCATGTCCGGGTAATCGAAATTTTTCGGGTTCCGCTGGAACAGTGCCAGCGTCGCCCAGAGGGCCATTGATTCGTGCAGGTCTTTTGCCTCCTCGAACCCGAGCAACGGCGAGACGGAGAACGAACCAGCGCCGTCCAACACGACGACACGCTCGCGCGCCCGAAACGCCTTGATGATGAGATACGGTTGGATGACGCAGAACGCCAAGGCACCACAGGCGACGAGAAACCATACACGCGCTGCGAACGCATGATCGGAAAACAGCTTCGCAGGCGAAAAGCCGGTCCCGCGCACCGCGCTTGCCGGCAGTTGCTTCGTTTGATCGACCGGCGTCTCGCGTAGCGTGTCCGGCAGCGGCGCAGGGACTGCGATGGTTTCACCATTGGCCATGATGACCTCCTTCAGATTCCGGGCCGGGCTGCCGCCAGCGGCGGCGGGGTTGAGGGCGGCGGAGCGCCGGGAGCGGTGGGTTGTGGCATCGGCACGGCCCGGCCACCGCCAAAACGGTGACTGAGGCCATAGATGGAGCGAGAACCCATGCTGACCATGTGGGCGAAGTTGCCCGACTGCCCGGTGAAGGCGCTACCCTGGGCGAAAAGCGCCTGCATAACGACAGGCGTCGCGAGCATCCCGACAACGATCATGATCGTTGCCATGATGCCGCCGAGAAAGGTGAGCAGCGGCGAATACATGGCGTCGCCCATCGTCGCCGGATTCGGACCGACCGCTCCCCGAAAATCTGTCCAGACCGCCAAGGCGACCAAATTTGTCAGCGCGAACCCAATAGGCCACGCCATGATCGCGAGCACCTGTTGGAAAAAGCGAACGGCAATCCCGCCCAGACCTGGCACCATGAACAACGCCAGCATGAACGGCGTGATCAGATAGAGGAGCCAGCGCAGCACATATTGCAGGATGTGCATGGGCACGGCGATGAGCGTGCCGACATAGATGAATACATTTGCGAGCGCCCGAGAGACGGCCTGATAGATCGATTCGTTGATGTGCCGCCATGACCATGTTTGGCCTTCGGGATTGTCCGTGGTGGATTCACGGATCGTTTGCGAGGCGGAGGTGGGATTCTCGTTGTAGCCCGGATCAACGTAGTTCGCGACAGTCAGGAAGACCTGTTCCACCTTCGGAAACCAAGTGTCCATGAACGCCACCGCCGCCACGATGACAATGGCTTTGGCCATCACGGCAAATAGGCCAGACGTTCCGGTGCGTTGGCCTGCCGCGTAGGCAATCAGGCCCGCGACCATGATTGCGAAAACGATGAATCGGAACGCGCCCACGAGCGCGACCATCTTGGATTCGAGCGTTGGTAGGTAAATTTCCATGACGCTACGGCTTTCTCGCCGCCTCTGGCTCAGGCGCAGGCGTGGGCTCCGATTTTTTTTCGGGCGGCAGCCCCAAATCCAGTGGCGGCACCTTCCGACCTATCTTCTTCCCCATCTCGCCGATCACTTCGTTGGCCTTTCGCAGGTCACGCTGCGCTTGCTTCTCGGCTTCGATCTGCTGGCGCTCACGTTCGACTTCCTCACGGCTCCGACCGCAGCCAGCGAGCACGCTAACCGCGACGAAGAGGATGACTGAGATGGAAAATCTACTTTTCACCGGGAACGTTCTTTCTCACGCGGAGGGTTTTCAGGTAGGCGCTCACGCGTTGGTTCGCCAAATGGTCGTCCTTCGCGCTCAACTCGGCGGCGGCGATCCGCTCCTGTTCGAGCCGTGCGTCATTGGCGATTTTCTGGAGGGCCACGGCATCGACTTCGCGCCGTCGCGCCGTCTCGACCTGGGCGAGTTGGCCGTTGAGCGCCGCCAACTTTGCCGCGAGCTTCTGTGCTTCTGCCTCTGTGGGGGCGTCCCGAAGTTCGCCGAGCGTGACGGCAATCTCAGCCTGCAATTCACGCTCCCGCTCCTTCGTTTCATCCGCGACTTGCTCCGTGTTGGCCTGCGTAGCGTCGAGCACGGCATAACGCCGATAGGTCAGCGGATCGCGTTTCAGCTCGTTGCCGTCGAGATCGACATCCGAGATTGCCCGATAACTGCCGTTCGCGGTTCGTTTAAGCGAATCGAGACTACCGACCAAACCGAGAATGGCGCTCTTGGTCTTCCCGTAGTCGCGGACGAGATCCTTTTCGCCCAAGCCTTCGAGGACAACCTTGGCGCCGGCCTCAAGAGGATTCCCCGACCAACGCCGAATGTCGTCCTGAATATTGATCTGCCGGTTGAGTTGATCGATCTGCGTGCGAAGGCCGTTGATGCTCTCGACCCATTTCGCGAGGTTCTCCGCGTGCAGCACGGTGTTGTTCGTCAGATTCGCCACATCCGTTACCGGGATTTGGGCAAACGCCCCGAGCGATAGCACGCACATCAGCACCAACGCAGCGGCAATCTTGATGGAGGTTTTCATGGTTCAACGCGGAGGTATTCGACATGCGCCGCCTGAATGACTCCGTTGATCTTGGCTTCGGGAATGACCACGGGCACGAGTCGCGCGTCACGTTCGTCAGTCGGGCGCTCGCGTTGCTGCGCCTGCATGAGCCAATACTGCTGCTTCACGGCCTGATTCATCGCGCGATCGTAGCCGCGTTTCTCGGCCTCGCTCATGCCGCGTTGAATTTCCGATTGCGCGACGCGCGACCCGAGATAGCCGAGGGCGGCCCCGGCTGCCGCGCCGCCGATCTTGCCGTCCGACACCTGATAACCCACCACGCCACCCGCGCCAGCCAGGCCAAGGTCCGCCGCTGTGCTGCCAACCGTGTTGCACCCGGCGAGCGCCAGCGCGGACAGGGCCACTGTGACGGCGATCAGACTACGCCGATTTTGCGATTTCATCGTCAACTTCCTCCTCTTTGCTCAACTCGACATGCCGCACCGTGCCGCAGAGCGGCGGATCGGTAACGGGACTGAAGAAACACACGCTGGAGAATTTTTTTCCCTCGGGCTGTTGCTCGGGCATTGGGTAATTCTGAATCGAGGCACACACCGAGTCCGGCAACCCGATGTCGCGGGCGATGTCGTCCACGTCGCTCCGGTCGAATTGCCGCATGAGCCAAAACTGCTTCGTGTTGCCGATCACCGCGGACCGGATGCGAGAGCCTTTGAATTTCCCGTATTGCTGGACGACCGAGGCGGTCCAGCAGTTGAATTTGCGCAACTGCGCGTAGGATTCGGCGACGATTTTCTCGCCGCCCGGCACGTCGAGGAAGCGAGCGAGTTCCTCATACACGATCCGCTTCCACTGCTCGCGCGGCAGCGAAATGATATGCTGGCGCGTGAAGCCGGCGA
Source organism: uncultured Nannocystaceae bacterium (assembly GCA_964626165.1). Lineage (GTDB taxonomy): Bacteria > Myxococcota_A > Polyangia > Nannocystales > Nannocystaceae > CAZVEM01. Next base: position 18,083 of record CAZVEM010000041.1, on the reverse strand, counting down.
TGAGGAGGCCCGCCGCCGTCTTCAGTTCCGTCGCCTGCTCGGGGATGCAACCGAGCTCGAAATGGGCAACCCGCCCGGTGAGAGAAATGTTCGTCGCTCCGTCGAAAAGCTTCCCATACTGGCCGTGTGCGCACCACGCGGAAAGGAGCGTCGCCAGGTGATCGACCTGTTCCTTTTTATGCTCGGGGAAACGCGCAAAGCGCATCAGCTCGACGAGGCTCGCGTGCGTCGGATAGTCCTCGCGAGCGTAGTGCGCGTGCGCGACGGCCATCAACAGCCGCTCCGTTTGCGGGTTCTTGAGGAAACCCGTGATGTCCGCATCGGACACATCGGCGACGAATTGCTGTGCTTCGTCTTCGCGCCTGGCGATCCGGTCCCGTAGTTCGGCGAACGCTTCGAGTTCGGTGGCACCGAGCCCCATCCGCAGTTTCCAGCGGTGGACTGCGCATGCCATGCGTTGCAACTCCGGCACTTTCTCGCGATGGCGCTTCGCCCATTCGTCGAAAGCATCCTGATAAAGCTGGCCGATATACTGGCCCAGGATCGCCTGCCGCACTTGCTGGGCCTCGGCATCGGCGGCCTCGCCGATCATCCGAGCGACCAACGCGACGGCCGTGGCGATTTGGAGTTGGCCGAGCGGCACCCCGCCCGTGTCGAAATAGTTGATCGTAAGATCGCCGTCGGGGTGCAGCACGATTGGCCTTTCGCCCATCATTCGAGTGAAGCCATCGTAGGACAGTCCTTCCTCGATCAGAACCGTGTAGAGATAACGCGAAGCCGTCTCGACGAGCAGCCGGTGCATGAAACGCGATTTTCCCGCCCCCGTCGCACCAAGGAGAATAGCGTGCTGGGGCGACGGGGGCACTCCGATGAAAGTTCGCAAGCCGACGAGATTCCGTTGCGAGCCTTCGAGGATAATTTCCGCCCCGGCGAGATGTCCGGTGAACGTGGCGGAGAACGGCAGCATGTCCGCCAGATAGGCGTCTTCGGCGTAGAGGCTGCGGTGCCGATAATCCGCGTGCGTCCAGCCCGGCCACGAGGCGAAGAACAGTTTTTTTGCGGTCGAGGGTCGGGAGCACTCGTAATACTGAGCACCGGCAAGGCCGTTGATGGCGTTTTTAATCGCGGCGCATTTCGCGGCCAAGCCCTGCTCTGTCTCATCCCAAACGCGGATGATGTAGGTGACTGCGAACGGCCGAATGAAGCCGGTCGAAAGCGATTCGATCTTCCGCTCTTTTTTCCCGATGGCGACGAGGAGCGAATGGCGTTCCTTGTCACGATATTCGCCGCGCAGTCGCTCGATGGCCTTTTCTTCGCGGTCGACTTCGCGCCGTGAGGGAAGCGGCTCAACGTTCACCGTGATCTGATAATCCTGAAAATCCAACCCGGTGAGCCGATAGATGAGGCCGGGCGACGTATGGCTGGGCCAGCGCTTGAGCGAGAAAACCGAATGATAACGCCCGTCGAGGTAGAAGCCGACGCGTTGCAGGCCCACTCCATCACCGTTCCAGCAGTTTTCCTGAATCGACAATGCCGGGTTGAACTGAGCGGCGGGATCGAGATCGAAACGCTCGGCGAACGATGGATTCAGAAATTTCGCGCAGTAGGTGAAATGCGCGAGATCATCCATCGGGGTCACGGTCGTGTCCGTGCCGAAGATCGTGCGCAGGGTATCGGCGAGTTCCTCGAATTGCGTCCGCAATTGAGCCAGCAATCGCTCGTAGTAACCAAGTAAAGCCTGCTGACTGAGCAACGGGCCGGAGTGCGTGGCGATACGAACCGTGAGGAACAACACGAGCTGCTCGCGACGGAGCGCGCGAGCCAGGAGTTTCTTCCAGTGTCGCCGCCAATAACGGAGCCGCAGGCTTCGAACTGCGGGGTCAGAGATGGCGAGGATTTCGCGATAAGCGGCGGTTAACTCTGGGCAGTAGTCGCCGTCACAGCCCCACTGAATTTGCGCCCAAAGATTGTCTCCCAAGAGCGCGAGAAGGTTTCTAATTTTATCCTGATAAGCGTTGAGTTGAGCGCTGCCCGCTCCGCGCCGATCAGCGTTTTGTAGAATGAAGCCTTTGCTGGCGAGGCCGCCCTTTTCGAGCTGACCATATACCATCATACCATTCGCAAAGAAACCATTGGGCGGGCTACTGCGCATGGGGCTCCTTTCGTGGCGGTCTTGGCTGGGAGCGCATCAAGAGCGACCAGCCCTCACCGTTCACCACGTCGTCAAACACGTCCTCTGCGTAGCCGTCCGGCTTGTTGTGCCGAAGCAGTAACACCCAGGCCATTGTCACCACCAACACCGGCAGCGAAAACACCAGCGCCACTCCCAAGCCTGCTCGCAGCACAAAAGCGAAGACGAGATACAGCGCCAGCGCAGCAACGAAGGCGACCAAGACGTAAATGAAGTCGTTTCCTTCGAGCCCGAAGGCACGGCCTCGGCTGTCGTTCACACTGTTGGTGTCGGTGATCCGAAGCTCGTTCATAAGCTGGGGCTCTCCGGTTTGAGTCAGAACGTCGGAGTCAGCGCCCCGCCGGCCATTCCGAAAATCGCGAAGAGTGCGGCCATGATGGCCGCTGCCGCTGCGATGATGATGCCGGCGATGATGCCCATTTTACCGTCGGCATCGCCCTTCGACATTTTGTCTGCGCCGTTCCAGATTTTGACGACGCCCCAGAGAAAGCCGCTGAGGAACATCACGCCTAGACCAGCTTGAAAACCGTCGCGCAGAGCCCCCGGGATTTGTGCTAGAAACGTCAGTTCGTGGTTCACACTGCTCCACGGTAAAAGAAGATTCATTTGGTAGGTCTCCAGATACCACCCGAGGCGATCCTGCGACACCTGTCGCAAGTTATTTGCCCGAATGACACTGAGGACCGACCACGCTTCCGATCTACGGAGCCGAACGCTTCACGGATTATTTAGAACGGTTCGCTGATTCCAGAAAGACACGCAATGGGCACCGAAAAAACCGCTTAAATCGCCGATTGAGATGACTAACGTCAGAAAAGCCACAAAGACGAACAATGTCTCTCCGGGACACCTTCCCGCTTCGAGCAAGCTCACGTGCTCTAAAAAGCCGACACCTCCAGACATACTTCATTGGAGAGTGCTTTGTAGTATTCCGACAGAGGGCGGTAAACTGCTGGGAACTCAACCCAACTGCCCGGGCTAATTGTGGAACTTTGAAATGTATGCCCATATTGGCCTGAATAAAATTGTCCATTCGCTGCTGCTGCTGATCCGATAGCCCGTTCTTCTGAGCGACATTCCAAGGGACGACATGATTCCAGATTAGTCTTTCGATAAGTAAATTGGCTTCGCCCACCACGAGGGATATCGCGATCTCGGGAGTGCCGCATAAATGGCGAATCGCATCAGCCAAGACCCACAGGACTGCATCATTGCGCGCATCTGCAATCGTCTCGCGGGCTAGCAATGCGGCGACTTTTTCGTTTGCGAATTGCCGAAGATACGAATCTTCCAAACAAATTAGAATCAAGTCACCCTCGTATTCCCAGTGGCTTTGCGCTTCGCTACCTCGCGGCAGGCAAATAACGTGTCGCCCGGCGATCACGTGCTGCTGCCAAGCACCCCCTGGTCGCCTACAATGATAGGCCCCACGAACTGACTCTGAAGTAACGAGAAATGATAGGAATGGACATAGCCGCACTTCAGAAAGTCCGCATTTTGTTGACCAATATAAAACGTGGATCCCTGAGCCGCTAAATTTTTTTCCTATCAGCGAATGCTGATGCCAGAATGTCGATATTTCACTCGTCACTACAAGCAGGACCGACTCTTTATGTGCGATTCGAAGAAGATTCTACGATGGCCCCATTCATCTTTCGTCCTCCGCCCGCAGCACATATTGCGGTGCTTCTGTGAACTTTCCCACCCGCAAGGGAATGTCATTGTTTGACTTCACTCGGCGGCCGTTAATTACCACGTTTTCGAACGTGATTTTGGAGATACGCCCAACGTCGTCCCAACCTGCGATCGTCGATGCCTGCTCCCCGGAATTGTGCGCGAAAAAATCCTTCACGTAAACAGATTCGATCGGTCCTGCTTTCGAAGCATCTTGCCGCCGAAGCTGCACGCGAAAATAGAAAAGACGTTCGTTAAAATCGCCTCCGATAAACTCACAGCGGTTATTGGTGATTCGGACGTCATGAATCCGTCCGCCATCTCCGCTCCAAAGCGCAATCGCCCGGTCGGCACGGACGATATCGTTATCCTCAAAATCTATCTCACCAATATCATCCAGCGACTCGTCACCGACCTTGAGGGCGCATTTCAAAGTCCAGAATACATTGCCGCGAATGGTCAACTGATCGCAGCGTCCCCGTTTACCCATGTAGCCGGTGACCTTCGGCGTAATGGCGTCATCCCCGGTATAAAAGAACGAACGCTCGACCGTCACACGCGAGGATGCGTCGATGTCGACGCCATCCGTGTTCGTTACCAATGGAATGTGAGCCTTGCCTCCTACATGACGTTCACCTCTGAGGTCGTTCACCAGCTTGATCCCTCGCAGGGTTACGTCTTGCGAAGCGAGGATGTGAAACGACCACCGAGCTGAGTCCTGAAAGAGGATTTCTTCCACGACAACATTCTTGGTTTCCACTGCGCGGAGCAATTTGACGTTCGCTCGCGGGTCAAGTGTGCGCATCGCATACCCGTTGCCATCGATGACGCCGCGACCCGATATTCTGACGTTCGAGGCATTGTGAATGTAGATGAAAGAAGAGTCCCTGCCCGCCTGAGCCGGATAACGCTTGGGATCAAACCGTGCCTCCGCCTGCAACAGTGCGCCTGATGCAAGATGGAGGTGCACATTGCTTTTCAATCGGAGCTGGCTTGAAACGTAGTGGCCTGCGGGCAGGTAGAGAGTGCCGCCTTGCCCGTCGCGCAACGCGGCTGTCTTGTCGATTGCAGCCTGCAATTCCGTGGTGACCGGGTCGCTTGGGTTTCGCCCGGGAGAAAGCAGCGAACCCAGGTCGACGAGCGCTGGCCCAGCCGCCGGGGGTGCATCGCTTGGGATATCGGCGAATATCAGTAGCAGGGGCAGACCTTCGGCCTTCAGCACGAAGTCCCCGGGCTTGTTGAGCGCGAATTTTAGTTGTCCGTCCGCACCATCCACACCCACCGCTTTGCTTAACGGGCTCAACGTCGCCGCTCCGACCGGGCGTCCAATCGACGCTACTCTAATTTCGACGCGACCCCGCATCGCAAATCGGCAATAATGCAGATCGCCGAATTCCGTCACCGCCAACGGCATTTCATTCACCGTGACTGTAAAGGCTGCGCTCGCCTTGGCAGAGGGTGTCGGCTCATACACCACCACCGCAGGGTCCTCCGCGCATACGAGACGAACTCCACAGGCGGATAGCACGAACGCCAGCGCCGCTGTCCGTAGGGAGGAGCTCGCGGAGCCACACCCACGAGCAACGATTCCTCGACATACGATCATCGTGCTGCGGGAAGAGTTCGACGCAGCCATTCGACGACACGCTCCTGATACTTTGAAGCACCGGCGTCCCAGGCCACCATTCCGTGAATCCCGTCCTTCACGACGATCAGTTCGTTCGGGACGCCGTTGGCTGCTAGCTTTGCCGCGAATATTTCGGATTGAGCGAGCGGAACGCGCGCATCGGCCGTTCCATGCACGAGCAGGAAGGGCGGCAGCCCTCGTTTTACTTTAGGCAGCGCAGACGCCTCCGTTAAAACCGCAAGGGTATCCTCGTCTGCAACCTGCCGACCAGTGAGCGCAACGAATGCAGGCGGCAATTGTGCCCCCCGTTCCACCATCGCGGATAGATCAAAGACGCCGTAAAACGGAATAACCGCCGCTACTCTCGTGCGTTCATCTGCCCGCACTGCCGCCAATGCGACTAGATGCGCGCCCGCGGATTCGCCTGAGATCGCAATTCGATTCCGATCAATCTTGTAGGATTCCGCACGCGCTTTCAACCAGCGTATCGCAGTTTCCACGTCCTCGATGCACGCCGGAAACGGATGCTTCGGGGCGAGGCGGTAGTTGATGGAGAACCACGCGAACCCGGCTCTTTCGAGGGGCGCGTGCATCGGCAGCATGTAACCCTTGCGCGGACCACCGGACTTGTCGCCGGCACTCCATCCACCGCCATGCACGAGAATCACCGCAGGAAACGGCCCCGGCCCTTCGGGGGTCCAGGCGTCGAGCAGCAAGCGCTCGCCCGCCGCTTGACCGTATTCAATGTCACGCTGCTCGGCTCCGGATGCGGCGATCCCGGCCCACAGCAGCAATGCGATGCACAAAAGTCTCATCGGCGAAGGGATGGAAATTTGCCAGCCGCCGGATTGGGCTCAGGGCGCGGCGGTAGTTTGATGCGCGAGACATCGACCCCGGCATCGGATGCAGGTGCGGTGGCCGATAGCACGCTCTCCACCGACAGGCTTTTCTTCTCCGGCTTTTCCTCACCGGCTGGCGCCGATATCTTGGCATCGAACACATTCTTGTCGCCGCGCCAACGTCCGGGATCAGCCGACGAGATCGATCCGCCGGCAATCACACTCTGCGTGATCCGCACGTTACCCGAGTTCTCCCAAACCGCGCCGCCGACATTGACCCGGCGAAGTTCTAGCGTCGCATCGGGCACCACGATGATTTTTTGCCCATTCGGTGCATGGATCTGGCTGTTCTCCATACGGAGCCGCGAACCTTGCGAGTTGGTGATGCTCAACGCCGTCGTCCCCGGCGTGGCAATCAGGACGACGTTCTGTAGCTCAGTAACCTGAGCATGCGCGGTCATGAGCTGCGCGGCCGTGTTGTTTTCCAACCGGATATTCTTTCCCCGCGTCACCGAGACGAAACCGTTGCCCATCCCGGTCGAGTTTCCAATCGACCAGAATCCATCGAGCGTGACTTCACAGGTGCCGTGCGGGCTGATGCCATCGTCTCCACACTCGTAAGCGGCGATATTCTCGAAATGCACATTTCGCGACGAACCGTGCAGGTTGTAGCCGTCGTTCAGCACGTGCACGACCACAGTGTTCTTCACGATCACGTCGGTCACGGCGATCCGCTGCGCCCGGATCATCACGCCATTCCGACGATACGGCACCTCGATCTTTGCATCCGCCAGCCCGGCCGCGACCTTCACGTAGAAGGTTTTCTCCGCAGCAACATAGGTCCACTCTCCCACCTTGAGCTCTTTAGGGTTCTTGAACGGGGGCCTCGCTCCCTTGCTCGAGCGTCCCATGTGCTGCGGCACACCGTCGAAAATGAAGAACATCCGCATGAGCTTCGAGTCTTCGGTCGCCTCATCGATTTCGGAGATCAGCTTGCTGCTCTTGAAAAGACCGGGCGCTCCTGCGTCCACCCATCCGTCCATGCGCAGCGGATCGCTTCCCGTCAGCGTGGCGCCGTGACCGTCGATGGTTATCGGATGTCCGGGAACACCACCGAAGCCATCGTTCATCCGAATCGTTTCCCGGTAGGGGGTCTTCGTATTCGCCAAATTAAGAGTATCTCCGGGACGAAGGATCGATATCGCCTTGGTGATCGTCTTGAATGGACCGCCGGAGGACGACCGCACTTCGGCGAGCCCGTCGGCCTCATCGTTACCGGTTTCATTGTTCACAAAAAACACGCGCGCCGATTCCGTGGGGGCCACGCGCTTGGCGGCGGCTGCGAACGCATCGGCACCCTCCCGCCGCAACTGCGCTTGTTCTTCGGTCTGGCGCTTGAGTTGCTCTGCACGTCGAGGGTCAGCCGTTTGAGGGGTTGTTGGACTGACCGAACTCGCCGGGCTCGTCGGACTCGCCTGTGACTTTGCGCGCGACGCTTCATACGCCCGCCGCCCGTCATCCAACTCCTTTTGCTCCTCCGCCGTTAATTTGGTTGTCCGCGACTTGTCGCGCAGAGCGCGCAGTCGCTCCACATCGACCGATTGGGCGAGCACCGCCGTTGCGGTGATCAGCACGAGGCACACTGGCAGCGCACGAAAAACATGGATTAGCTTAAGGTGAGGCATGAGTGGAGTCCGCTAGAACAATTGGTTTTTCAGTGGAGATGGAGGCTTTCGCTGCGACCGCGCGGGTCGCGAGGTTGTCAACGAACGCACCGTAGATCGCGTGACGTAGCGGCGGGGCTTCGCTGGCCTGGGGCCACTCAATCGTCAGGCCGTCTACCGTGACGTTGTTCGCGTAGGCGAAAATGAATGCAGCCGGCGTAGGCGCGTAGTCCGGCGTGCCTTCGGCTACCGTATTAGCGCCGCCGCGCATTTTGCGCGCGACCTCGATTTTCTCATATCCACCGATCCTCACAGTGACGTTCCGAAAGGATAAATTTTCGATTCTGCTTTCGGGCAGACCGCTCGCCATCACTCGGCCCTTCGAGTAGATTGTGATGTCGGAGAATGCCACGTCTCGCATGCGGCTCACGCGCGAATCCGCGGTGCGCTTTTCCACATCGACCACAATGGGCCACTCCAATCCCTGTCCCCACTTGGGCAGCGTCGTCATCACGATCTGGCTGAAACGGACATTCTCCATCGCGCCTCCGTCCTTCGCGAGCAGTCCAATGCCGGTGCGCGAATCGCGGATCACACAGTTCGAAAAAAGAATGTGCCGAAAATCGGCATGGGTCTCGGTGCCGAGCTTCAACGCTGTGGCCGCGCTCGTAAGCACGCAGTTCGTGACAACGACATTCTCGGTCGGTTGCACTGGTCCGGTCCCCCGTCGCGTCGTCTTGAGCACGATGCAGTCGTCTCCGGCTTCAATGTGACAATCCGAGATGATCACGTTCCGGCAGGAATCGATTCCGATGCCATCGCTGTTGATCGCGCGCAGATTATTGAGGATCGTCACGCCACGGATTTTCACTCGTTCGCAATTCTTCGGATGAATCGTCCATGCTGGTGAGCGAAGAATCGTGAAGCCCTCCAGCACCACGTCGCGCGAATCCCATATCTCAATCAACGGGCTTGGGCGCGGCAGCGGCTTCATTTCCTTGTCGAGGAACGAGTCGCCTTGTCCGTCGATGGTGCCGCGGCCCTCAATCGCGATCTTCTCCGTCCCACGCGCCACGATCAGGTGCTTGACCGGATAGTCCGACATGCTGCTGCTGCCGCGTAGCACCGCACCCGCCGAAAGGTGCAGTGTGACATTGCTCTTGAGCGTGATGGTTCCAGAAAGGAACGCGCCAGTCGGAAAGAGGACGGTGCCGCCCCCATCGGTGTGACAGGCATCGATAGCCGACTGAATCGCCGAAGTGTCGAGCGCTTTGCCGTCGCCACGAGCCCCAAAGGTTCGGACATCGAAAACGCTGCCCTTGCCCGCATCTTGCGCCCGGATGCCCGAAACGGCGCTCGCAAGCAGAGAAAACGTGATAGTCAGCAATCGGAAGTAACGGCACATATCAGAACGCGAGTTGATAGGTTGCTTTGTAGGATCGTTCGTCACCGGCTCCCCGGGAATACGTCACGAATTTCTTGTCGGTCACGTTGCCGACGTTGAACTGCACCTCGTGCCGAACCGTTCGCCCAAAGGCCTTCCGCTCAAATCCGTAGGCTGCTCCGGCATTAACGGTGGAGTAGGCGGAGAGCATCACGTCACGCAGACCGTTGTTCGAGCCGGGAGGAACCACCAGGGAGCCTGCGGGGCGCAGCGCTCCGCCATCATCCGCGCGCGTGCGGCCGGCGTATTGATACAGTGCGAACGTCCGCAGGCCCTTGAGGGCTCCGGAAAAACGATAGTTAGCCGTGAAATTGACGATTTCCGGCGGAACGATGGCCTTACGGCGACCCGCCAAATCCCGATCGATGCCCGTTTTTCCCCAGACTGCGTCGGTGTAGTAGAAGCCGGCATTGAATGCCCACGCGCGGCCAAAGACGTAAGTTCCGGTTAGCGCCAACCCGCGGCTCGTCACGGTTCCCGACGCCTCGCGCATCGTCCCTCCCAAGCCGTCTTCCACCGTGACGGACATGTTTTCTTGCCAGATGTAGAATCCACCCGCCGTCCAGTTCAGCTTGCCGTCCTGCAACTCGCCTTTGAAACCGTAGTCGAGGCCTTTGGCGCGCTCGTTGGGCAGGAAGTAGGAACCGCGCGTCGCACCCGTCACTACTTGCGTCGAAATCTTAAAGGACGTGCTGTAGTTCGCATAGGCGGAGAGGCTCGGTGTTACGCGATAGTTGACACCCACGTTCGGCGTCCACGCCGTCGCGCTATACTTCGTAACCGCAGGCCCTGTGTTTCGTGCGGCGAAGCTCGGCACCACATATCGCGCCCATTCAGGGTGCCATTCGATGGACCACGGCACGTAGGAGATCGTGTGATTGTTATACGACACGTGATCGAAACGCACTGAACCGAAGATCAGCAGCTTTTCCCGGATAGTTGCCTGGTGACGGAGCATGGCACCGAAGGCATCCGTCCGCGTCTTTTGCCAAGAAGTGGGCGTGAACGCTGCCGAGGACGGGTCCGGCACATGGTAGATGTCCACGGGTAAACGGGTCACAGGGTCGGTAATGATACTCGGCCCCAGAGGATTGATCGTCGGCACCCAGTAGATCGTATCGCCAGCAAACCGTGGTGCGGGTGGCACGGCTACGGGATCGACGCCATTGCGCACGGCCAGTGATCCGTCGGGGTTCACGCGCGGTGATCCATCCGGATTGGGAATCACCTGCGTCGGCATTCCGCGCCGATTGATGTAACGGTAATTGCTGGAGAAATCGACTGTGAGAAGAGAGCGGTTGTCGATTGCTCCGTTGAAGAGCTTGTAGCGAGCAACGCTATCGACTTGGACGCCGCCGCCGTCGTTGTAGTCCTTGCGATAGTTGGGTGCGGTGTAAGCGCTTCCGGTATCCCGAAAACGTGACAGGCCGTAGAATGTCGCGCTATACGGATCAGCCCGGAAGTGCGTGGGGTCGGGATCGTAGGCAGTAAGGTCAACGTCGTTAAACCTTCGGCTGTGCGAAGCATAGTAATAGGCTCCGACCCGGCCCGAGAACACCGAGCTGACCCGCTTCTCGTAGGTGGCAAACGCACTATAGTTGTCTACGTTGCGATAACTGTTCGGTCCCGTCGGCGCTTGGTTCATTAGCACCGTCGCAACACCAAGGACCCGTTGAGTCAGAGAATTGAACAGGTAAGGCACGCGGTTCGCCGGTGCATCGTTCCGCTGAGTCGAGGCGACAAGATCGACTTTCAGAATGCTCGCGTTGTCGAACTGATGCTGGAGCGTTAGCGCTGCCGTCTGGGAGCGATTCTGGTGCCAAGGACGATCAAAGGAACGCTCATTGTGATTCAGAAGGAGGTAGTAGCCGGTCTTCGCGCTGATCGGACCGGTCGACTCGAACCGCGCGTCCTGGAGCTGATCACTGCCATACGTGTAACGGAGAACCTGTTCGCGCCGTGTCTTCGGTTTTTTGGACACGATGTTCACGATGCCACCCGGCGCCGTCTGGCCGTAAGCGCCCGCCGATGGACCGTAGAGGATTTCAATGCGATCCCTCAGCGCGTTCGGCACCGGCGTCCCGGCGGGCAGCCAGAAGCCGTTATACAACTGGCCGGTGTTCGAAATGCCTCGGACGGAATAACCGCCACCTGCGTCCTGATCCTGCGTCACCACTCCGCCTGTGAATATCTCGCTGTTATCGAAGACCGCGAAGTCGTTCAGAAACTCGCTCGTGATCACCCCTACGTTGTAAGGCAGGTCCTTGATCTTCGTGGGCAGGCGTGACCCGCTCATTGTCTCGCTGGCGCCGTAGCCGGCCTGCGCTTCGGCAGTTACGGTAAACTCGGTCAACTTCACAACCTCGGAGGGCTTTTCTGCCGACGCCGACGGAAGGGTGGTCTGTCCGACCGCTACGACTCCGGAAAGCGCGAGGGTGACGGCACAAACAAGGAAGAGGCGAATGCCACCTCGACAAGATGTAAGGTAGTTCATGGGGTTAGGGGTAATGCGGTATAGCTGTATGATAGGTGAGCGTCGGTCAAGCTAGATGACACAGATACTCACGTCGGCTTAGGTCGCTCGCGTAATTCGCAAGCCAAGCTCCAAGTGCTTCATGGTCGCTTGGCGCGCCGCTTCAGGGGCGCGATCCCGGATGCACCGAAAGATCTCTTCGTGGAGCGGATGGATCGACGGCCACAGCTCCTCCCGAATCAGAGTTTCCAAACGCGGCTCAAGCACGGTGTCGAGCGCACTAAGCAGGGAATCGATTAGCAGTAGCACCATGCTGTTGCCCGACGCCTCGGCAATAGTGGTGTGAAACTGGATGTTGAGTCGCCAGTAAGCCTTCCGGTCTCCCACCGCCGCCTTCATTTCCTCTACGATCTTTCCTAAGCGCATGACCTGAGCGTCGGTGCGGCGTTCGGCTGCCATGTAGGCGCTATGCGCCTCCACGCCGTGGCGGGCTTCTTCTAGTTCCGCGATTTTGGCCAAGTCCGATACACCGACCGCCCGCAGAATGAATTCGTTGAAGGCCTTTCCATCGATTGGCCGGACGATCGCGCCCACGCCGTTGACCAAGTCCACTACCGAGCGACCTTGCAGCGCCCTCAGAGCCTCTCGCACGACCGGCCGGCTCACTCCAAAAGTCCTCGCGAGCACTAATTCCGAAGGTAACGCCGCTCCTGGCTGGAGATTGTTGTCGTGGATGTATTTCAGCAGCCCCCGGACCGCTTGATCGACCAAGGTAGCCTTCGAGAGTGCTTCAATCGGTGCCGGCATTTTCGGAATACTACTCTTCTGCGCCCCAAATGGGGCAACAATAGAATACGCAGGGGTGCTTTCGGCATCCATGCAAACAAGCTGCCTTACAGGTCGGAGTGCTGTCGATTCGATTTTAGCTAACGGGATTTGGGCCGGCGATGTTCGTCCGGTTCCCTTTTCCGGGATTAGGCGCTTTTCCGGCACGGAAATCCCACCCCCCTACTCCCATTCTAGCGGGGCTCTGTTGATGGGATCAGCTCCAAGCGTCCGCCATCAGCGGCCACGGCCAAATGTCCCGACGATTCTTCTCGGTGTAATAGCGCATCGGCGAGCGCATCCTGCATGAACCGCTCAACTGCACCACGCATAGGACGTGCACCGAGGAAACGATGGTATCCTTGACGCACGAGAAATTCGACCCCGTCGACACCCACTTCGATCTGATGGCCGAGGGCGCCGAGCCGGGCGCATTCCTCCGCAATCATCTTTTCGCAGATTTCACGCTGAGTCGCATAGGCCAGACGAGCGAACACCACGATCTCATTGATTCGACCGAGCAACTCAGGGCGCAGCCGCTCACGCACTCTCATCAGCACGGTGCGTTCGATAGACGCAAACGGCACGTTTTCCATGTGCATGGATTCTTCAGAGCCAATATTGCTCGTGAATACGACGTAGAACCCGCGGAGATCGAGCACCTCTCCCGTGGCGAGCGTGATCCGGGCGTCTTCAAGAAGTTGGAGGAACAAGTCCAGCACGAGAGGATGCGCTTTTTCAATTTCATCGAAGAGAATGACGCCCCGCGTCACACCGCGAAGCGCGCGGCCGAGCAAACCGGCGTCGTTGCGGCTCCCACCGATCAGCTTCTCGACGGATCTTTGAAGCTGGTATTCGGACATATCAAAACGAATCGGGTTGGCCCCAGCGAAGAGGTAGCCCGCGGAAACGTTCGTCGTCTCGGTCTTTCCGACGCCGGTTGGGCCGACGAACAAGAAAGATCCGAGCGGCCGCCGCGGATGAGCGAAGCCAAGTTCACCACGCGTGAGCACCGACACTACCCGGTCGAAAATATGCTCTTGGCCCCGAATGTTTGTCGCGAGGTGCGGGCGCAGGCCACGCATCCGCTCCAAGAGAGCGGGCGCATAACCGCTGCCATTGCTCTCTGTTAATTGCGATACCATGACGAAACTTTCCCATCTGCGCCGCGAGGCGGCAGTGTAACTTTCCGAAAGCCGCCGTTACAATGCTGCACAACCGCCTCGAATTTCTGCAGTTTCCGCAGTTGGTGCGGCTCAAAAAAGTAGCGGTCTTCGTCGGTCCATGAGGTGCTGCGCTTGCCACCAGACCACCCGTAGGTGCGCCGCTTTGCTTTTCGTTTGCCGAGAGTGTCAGCGGCGATTTTAGCCGACTCCTCATCAGCCGCGCAGAAGGTGACGCGGTTCGCCATGTTCGCGATAAACACTTTCGCCCGCCGTTCGTCGCCCATCGGCGGTATGAGCGACTGATAAGATTGCGTCGCGGCTACAACCGTCGCGCGCGCCTCGCGGATAACATCGACCACGTTGTAGTCGGACATCCCATCGTCCGAAGCGGTGACAATCTTCTGCGCCTCGTCTGCCCACAGAATCAGGAGATTGTCCGCCGCTCGGGCCGAGGCCGCTTTGTCGAACCGCCGCAATACGTGGGCATAGAACGAGAGCTTAAGTAGCGTGTTGATATAGCGGCGTTCTACCTGATAGCGCTGAGGCAGCGAAACGCAGACGATCTTTCCACGATCCAATTCGTCGAATCGGAAACTCGATTTCGACGAGCAAAAAATTTCCGCCAGCATAGGGTCGGTGAAATATTTCAAATAGTTCGCCAGCGTAGCCTTCACGCCGCCGAGTTGCTCCGGCGGTTGCCCGAGAAAGTTGTTTTCGTAGTGCTTCACGAGCAGTCGCGCGTCCGGGGTGTCCTGCTCACCAAGCATCCCCATGATTTCCTTCTGGAGCGTGTCCAGTGTCAGGAAATCATAAGCATGCCGAAGCGTCACCGAATGACCCGCCGCATCCAGCACCCGAAAGGCAAACTCCATTTGCACCTGCGCCTGCATCCGAAAGAAGCTTTGGTCCGTGCGCTGGCCGAGCGATGCGGCCACGTCGCAAACGATCTTGGCTTTCGCGGAATACGGCAGGTGCGGGTTGTCCAAAAAATTGAACGTGTGCTTCGGCACCCAATCCGGGGACGCGTCAGGCGGGCGAACTTGGAGAAGGATCAGGTCCTTTTCTCGCCCGAGCTGGCGCAGCATCGGGGAAAGCGTTTCCCAATACAGCCCCTTATCATCGACGCACACGCCGCCCCAGGTCGGACAGTTTTGGCATACCTGCCAGAGTATGGTGTTGATGGCGGCGGTCGTCTTGCCGGTGCCAACTTGGCCGGTGATAAGCCAGCCTCGGCAGAAATCTTCCACCCGCCACGCAAATCCGCCCAACCGGAGCACGACTGGCGCGGCGGACCGACGCGGCGCGCTGACGGCGCAGTAGAGCTGCCACAGCGACAGCACCGCAAAGCTGCCAGCTAGCCCGCGCACCAATCCTGTCCCCGGCCAAAGCGCTATGGCGGCCCAAGCACTACCTACCGCGATGAAAAGATTTATGGCCATACGCGAGCACAAGCACCTCCGCATTAGATGCGGTCTCACCAGTCGCGTGTCGGACGGTTCGCTGTTTTTCTAGGATGCTTCGCGGATTCCGCTAGCCGGAGTGACTGCCGGGCGGACTTCGATCCGCATGATTCGTGGTGCATCAGCGGGCAATCGCGCCCGGTAGTCCGGTGGCAAATCGCGGAGACAAGCGACCCGAAACCCGGCCAGATCGTCCAAGACCCGGCGCAAATTCTGGCCGGTGACTGTGACGACGTGCCCGGTAAACGAAAGTTCAAGGGTTTCAGGTTCTGTATCGTCCGTGAGAGATGCGGCCACGAGGTAAGACCACGGCAGCACCCAGCTTCGACCCTTCCAGATCGAAACGGTGAGGGTCGGTCCTTGTGACGCGACCACGGCGCAGGCCAACTCCGCTGGCTTGGCAGCACGGCGCGCTTCGACGCTTTCTTGAAGGGTGCTCATACGGCGATTCGCTGGCCTTGGCGCAGACGTTGAAGATTCGCCATGATTGCGTGGTGGTGACGTTGACGCTCGACGGCAGCGAGCGTGCGGAGATTCCAATCCGCCGGATGTGCGGCTACGTCTGCTTTCAATTCCATAGCGAGTTCACGGGCACCGAGCCGTTGGACGTTGGCGCGCAGTTCGTCTTTGTCCGACGTGAAGACGACGACGCGTCGCCGCCCGCGCGTGATCGTGACATACCACTGCTCGGCGCTCGTCGCGGCGCGACTGGCGGCGTCGGCGAACAGCACGGTGTCCACGGTCTTGCCCTGTGAGCCGTAGGACGTGACGGCGTAACCGCGCACGAACAGGCGTTGCTCGGGTCCCAGCGTTTTCGTCGCGCCGTCATCGGCCGTCACCGTAATCCGTCCGTCTTTCCGCACGCGGCGAACGGTGACCAACTCGCCGTTGTTCAGCGGAGCGCCTTCGACCGACTTGCCATTGAACTTGAGTTGGAGGCGGTCGCCGGGCGCGATTTCCAATTCCGAACGAGCTGCGACTACGATCCGGGACGCATAGCGGTAGCTGAGGGTCGAGCGACGGCCATCTTTGATGAGCACCAGCCCGCGCTCGGTTGCTTGCGCAACCTCGCAGCGTTCGCCTTTGGCGTAGCGCCCGTAACGTTGCAGGAAAAAGACGTGCTGACCCGGTGCGTAAAAGCGCGGGTCGCGCTTTTGGGCTTCGCCCAGATCGAGCGGGTGAAACGTCGCGAGCAATCGGCCCGACTCGATCCGGCCTGCTGCGCACAGTTGGCTGCGGACGGCCTCGTTTACTGCGCGGGCTTCCTCGCGCGTCTGGCCGACCACCAACGCCTTCTCCTTGCGGGCGGTCGCAGCCAGGTATTCGGCGGCGAGCGCGATGCGTCGATCACCCTCCCTGCACTCACGGATGCAACCGAGTTGGTCCAACCGGTCGAATGACTCGGCGATGTCGCCAATGGCCGCGACCTTCACCGCCGCGCGGTAACGACGGATGAAGCCGCGCTCCGCCGCAGTCGTGCCGAGCTTCGGATCTTGTCGCCGGATCTGCTGAAGACGCACGGGCTTGAGGCCCGAGTGTTTTTCAATGGCCCGCAGGGCATCGGAGGCCGCGACCGCGCCGTGCTGGCGCGTATCGCCCGACAGGATCAATCGTCCGCCGTTGGTGCGGACGACGCGGATCAACTGGCCCAAATCGCGACCGCCGACCTGACCCGCTTCGTCGAGGATGACAACCGCGCCACGCGGGAATTGTTTGGTCGCGAGGAATCGCGACAGTGTTTCGGCGGGCAGCCCGTCCGCCTGCAAATCACGCACCTGCTGACGCTGCGGAGCCAAAACGACGACCGGGCGACCGGCACCGGCCAACCCACGCTCGACCTCTTGGAGAGTGCGACTTTTGCCCGTGCCAGCACCGCCGCTAAAAAGCGTGATGAAATGCCGGCTGCGGAGAATCTTTTCGACCGCGGCTCTCTGCTCTAGGGAAAGCGAGTCGCCAAGGCGGTAACCGGCCGCCAGTTCGCCGTGTCGGTTCCGCCCGTCGTGGGCGGCAACGACCACCTCAAGCTCCCAACCGAGCACCTCACGAGAAGTAAGCTTATTCGTTTCCTGATCGCGAACGTAGCCGCGTAGTTCGATGGCGTGCCGAAGCGCGTTCAGATCGAAGTTCTCGCCTCGTCCGCGCGCCAGGGCTTCCGACCAAAGCTCATGGTCATGCACCACCGAGCGCCGCTCGAACAGGTGTTCGTCCGCCCACGCCACGATGCCGGCGACATCAGCTTTCGTTACAGGAGTCGGCCGCACATCAAGCAACGCACCGAGCGCCTTGGCCTCCTCCTTCGTCAGCTGCTTTCCCCATTCCGGCCGAAGTCGCGCGGCGTTCGAATCCTTCATTTTTCGTTTCCGGATTTCGCGCGCAATCCGCTCGCGGAGGTCTTTCACATTGCCGCGATACCCGTCGCGGGTGATCCGATTTTGTGTTTCGGCTTCGATTTGCTGGTGACGTTTCGAGAACCGGACGACGACGCTTTCGGGCACACCCTTCAACGCGAAGCTGACACCACGATTCTCGATCTCATAACCGAGGCCGCGCAGACCTTTCGCGAGTTCGTGAAAGTAGCAATTTTGAGCGAACCTCTGTGCGCGATACATGGCCTCTACTTGAAGCGCCTTCCACCGGGCTTCGGTCGGATCGAAGGTCGCATTGAAGGTATGCGTCCGACCGAGAGCCTCCCTGCGTGTCGTTGATCAGGACACGTTGCG
>CAZVEM010000040.1:0-26136 GCA_964626165.1 uncultured Nannocystaceae bacterium | reverse complement strand
GGGCTACAAGTTCCAGTTCGTCACGCTCGCGGGCTTCCACGCGCTCAACTACGGCATGTTCGAGCTCGCGCGCGGCTATAAGGAGCGCGGCATGGCTGCCTACTCCGAACTGCAACAGCGCGAGTTCGCGGCCGAGGTCCACGGCTACACCGCGACGCGTCACCAACGCGAGGTCGGTACCGGCTACTTCGATCAGGTCTCACAGGTGATCACCGCCGGCACCTCGTCCACCTTGGCGCTCGAAGACAGCACCGAAGTGCATCAGTTCTAGCGAAGACATTCACTTCACCTGGAACTGCGATCCAGCTATGGCAGGAGGTCGGCGTGAACTTCACGACGGCCTCTCTGCGTTGGCGGGCCCGATCCCGTGAAGTAGGCCATCAAGATGACTGGGCTATCGCGGCCACCGAGTCGACGACGGCAAAGAGATCGCAGTCGTACAGGTCGGCCCCGCTGAATGGATTGATCTCCAAGAGGCGCGGTCCATCCGCGGTGTCGACGAGGTCGAGCACATAGACCGGGTCGGGCGCATCGAACGCATGGGCGATCTGCTCGGCAAGGCTTGCAACGGCGGGGGGCACATCCGTCCCGGCGGCCTTTCGTCCCTGCGCCTGGTATCGGCATCCTGTGACCACACTGCGTTGCACGACCACGAAGCGGTACTCGTCTCCCAAGCTGACCGTCGGTGTCAGCACGATCGGAAGCGCCAGGTCGTCGAAGTAGAAACCGTAGTCGACCGCGGACGGGGTGAAGCGTTGAACGCTCACGACGCGGCCGCTGAATGGCTTGAGCGGACTATCCGGGCGCACAAAGATGTTTCCCTCGCTCCCCGCGAGGTGTCCGGCGAGCCCGCTCGGGTTGCCGGGCCCGTCGCGGGGAGCGAGGTGCCCGGCGACCCCGAGCGGGTTGCCCGCGAATTCGGACACGGTGCTCAGCACGTGTAGTTGATGAACGAGCCACGGAGCCGCGCGTGGATACCAGGCTGAGCAGTGAAAGCCCGCGGTGTTGCAGAACGCACCGGGCCGCCAGGTTGCCAGCTCGGCGACTCGCGCCGCGTTACCGAGGCTTCCGTGAAATACGACCGGACTTTCATAGGTGGGTAGCTGCGGCGTGTTCCACCATTCGTCATTCCATTGGACAACACGGTGTCCCGCGCGCGCGGCGGCCGATTTGAGCGGATGCGAGCCCGCCGCAAAGATGTCGGGTTCGAGCATCCAGAGCACGTCACAGCATACCGATGCGGCCGCTGGCGAGGGGGCGAGCGGACCGCGTCACTCCGCGGCGCCGTGGACGTCGTCCACGCGCGTTGCTCGGCCGTGACCTCTTCTAGCAGGTTGTCGAAGAACGCCCGTGGAGTGCATGGGCGTGCAATCGCTATGCAGACCGAGGCGCGAGGAGGGAGCGTACCGGGCGTACGTGACCGACGAGCAACAAAGGGCTGCATGGCGAGTGCGCGGCCATGCGCCGCGCGGGTTTTTTCGACAGCCTGCTAGTCCTGCTCCGTGATACCCAGTCGCTACCCGCTCGCAGATCTCGCCAGTCACCCAAGAACGAGCACGGCGAAGCAGCCGTGAATTCGGCTAGACCGGCACTTCATCCGCGGCGGAGGGGATTTGTGGGGAGGCATGGCAACTTTTTCCGTGCGTAGTCCGAAGAGGGCAGCGTCATGCCCGTCCTCAACTTTCGCTCCGCTGGTCGCGCGCCCCGACGCGCATGGATTCTGCCGATTCTTGGGAGCGCCGCGCTCCTGGCCGCAATTGCCTGCGGCCAGGAGGGGTTGAGCGGGCGTCCAGATGCCAAGGTGGACACCTGGTCCGCCAATGGTCGGTGTTTGGTCGACGCGGACTGCGGAGAGGCACACGCGTGTGCGCTCGGCGTCTGCGTCGAAGGTTGCCACTCGGATGAGGAGTGCAGTGATCTTCCCGAGGATCAGCGAACCTGCGATCCGCACGGTCGGTGCGGCACTCCGGAGCGCTCGCGGTCCCCTGTCTCGGTTGCGACGATCGGCGACGCCACTCAGGCGGGCACCGTCGTCTTGCGGCTTTCCCATGGCGGAGAGCGGCCGACCTGGGTGCGCGTGGTCGGGCATGCAGAGGGAGTGACGTACGACCCGAGCCCGCTTCTGCTTGCACCCGGTGAGAGTCAGGATCTACCGGTCGAGATGAGCGACGCTTTTGTCGAGGGCGGCGGCGCTGTGGTGTTGCGCGTCATCAGCGATGGCGGGAGTCAGCTCGTGCCCCTGGGCACGCAGGACGTCAGTAATGGTCGATGGCGCGGATCGATCTCGTTCGGCGAGTCTCCAAGTCTTGGCCGTTCGACGATTGAGTTGAATCTCGAGCTCGTGGACGACGGCACCATCGTGGGCCAGACGATTCATCAGCAGAGTCCGATGTGGCCCCGAGATGTTGTGGTTCACGGAACCTGGAACGAGATGGGGGAGTGGACCTTGGAGATTGGCGATATCGTTCCCGCCGATCCAAGCGAGGCCCTCGAAGGCGATGCCGACCTGGTCGGACCGAGCATTGGGCGACCTGTCGGTCGTCTTGTGACTGCGCAGGGAGTGCTCGACGAGAGTGGAACCTTCCATGCGCCCGTGCTCGAGACCATTACCGGACTCGACTTTGCAGCAATCGCGATTCCCGGCGAGTTGGTGCTGCGCCGTATCGGCAATTCGCAGCCCAGCCCGGCGGCGGTGGACGAGCGGGCGCTCCTTCCTCTTGAACCACCGCCACTGGGCGACAGCGAGACGCTCGATCAGGCACGGTGCGATGGACTTGGGGAGGATTTCGCGACCCTCGACCAGATCGGAGGCAAGGCGCTCTTGGCCTGCGAGCAATGTCTCGCCACCGAATGTGCGTCCGAGTATCTCGAAGTGTGCATGCTCGCGCTGCTGGAGCACGGCGACCATCTCTCTGAGGTCCTCGACGCTCAACTTGATCCGGACACGCCCGATGCCAGCGTCGAACCCGATGCCTGGATCGAGTGCAAAGACGGCGAGGATGGGGCGTTTAACCCCTGCGTCGATTCTCGGGTGCTGGGATGCGCCGGTGCGATGCTGCGTCATGCACGGCGCGAAGGGAACGTTGGCGAAGAGCTCGCACTCCGAATCCTTGATCTTGACCTCCAGGAGATCTCAGCCAGTTCGCTCCTCATGCTCAGCGACGTCTCCGACGCCGGCTTGAGCTGGATTCAAGATCCGACGCAGGCGATCGAGACGGAGTTGGCACGCGTGCGCAAGGCCGGTTCGAGGGGGACGGACCTGGTGCCCCAGTTGCTGAGCGCCGATCGCCTGTCGATGCTTGACGAAGTCGGGAGCGATGTTCTCCGTGAGCAGCGATCTGGGCGTGATCTCGGCGAGCTTGCCGGGCTCCTGGGTCTGCTCGCTGAGGTGCGTGCGCAGGAGATCGATCTGCGCCGAAGAAGCGGATCGGACGACGAAACGACGCGGCGTCGCCAGCTCGCATGGACGATGGTCTACGCGCATCTCCACGCCGCAGGCGTGGCCCACCGGATCGCTGTCCACGAGATTTCCGACGGAGGGGATGATCTGGCCAGCGTCGCTGCGCTCGTCGAGGATGCGCAAACACGCTATCGCGAGCTCGAACTCGGGACCAATGCCGTGGGCCTGCCCGCCGATGACGTACCACTCCTGCTATCCACAGAGGCTGCAGACGCGGGCATCACCAACTTTGAACTGGTCGCGAGCAAGGCTGCGCTCGCGGTCGGCGAGTTCGAGCAGGCCTCAAATGCCGCAGTGCAGACACTCCAGGCGTACCAAGACGCACTCTATTCGTCGCAGGAACGAGCGGCACAGGTCGCGGAGAGCTACGACGCGCAGCTCATATCACTCTGCGGCAGCTCTCCGACGGATCCTGCGAGCCCCGATCTGGCGCATTGCGGTCAGGATGGCGGACTCATCCAGGAGTTGACGCTTCGTCTGCAGGCCAGCGATCTGCAGATCGAGCAAGCTGCGCTCGCGCTGGACAACAACCACCAGGCGATCCTCATCCAGGAAGACAAGCTGCGTGAGCTGCTGGTGGAGTTTGAGTTGCTCGACGCAACAGTCGCCAAGCAGCAGGATATTCTGATGGTGGCACGGCAGGACTCGTTTGAGGTGGAATCGGTCGCGCGGTGGGACCGTGCAGACGCCGACTGCGC
Source organism: uncultured Nannocystaceae bacterium (assembly GCA_964626165.1). Taxonomy (GTDB): domain Bacteria; phylum Myxococcota_A; class Polyangia; order Nannocystales; family Nannocystaceae; genus CAZVEM01. The sequence continues at coordinate 21,978 of CAZVEM010000040.1, read as the reverse complement.
ACGTATTCGGGCGGACTCTGCGATCGATGTGACTGCGATCATGGTCGGCGCCATCATCAATGGGACCACGATCAATCCCTTCGACTTGCCACGCGAGCTGGGTTCCGCGGGGGTTGAAGTTGTCGCAAACAAGGCTCATGCGGCGGTCGCTTGCAATCACGCCCAGGAACTCGCGGGAATCGACGATGGCGCAGCGTTAGCGCAGCACCTCATCGGTGAGAGCATGGCGGTCGCGAACGCGGAGATCGATTCTGCGCTGCGCGAGTCTCAGGCCGCCCAGACGCGCATCGAGTTGCTCGCGCAGGTCAAGACGATGGCGCTCGCCAACGGGGCGCTCACGCTTGGCATTGCCCAGGCCGAAAAAGACCGCGAGATCGCAGTTGCATCGCTCTTTGATGCTCTTGCACAGGTGGCTTCGCTCCGCGAACGTCGCGAGCGGGCGCTCAAACGGCTTGAGGGCGATCCCAGCAACCCCTATCGCAATCCGACATTCTTGGTCATGCGGATTGAACTCGCGCGCGAGCTACTCGCCCAGCGGGAGAACGCATTGCGATGGCTGTGGCGCGCGGGCCGGGCGCTTGAGCTTGAGATCGTGCGGGATCTTGGCGGTCTCGACGAGTCACTCCTCCGCGCTCGAACCCCGGCGCAGCTCAACAAGCACCAGAGTTGCTTGCAGCACATCTTCGATGAGTATGTGCTCGAGTTTGGTGGCGCACAGCAGCACGTGCTTGAGGTGAGTCTTCGTCGCGACATTCTCGGCCTTAAGAACTCGGTCTTTGATCCGGTGACGGGTGCAGAGGTGACGCCGGCGGAGCAGTTTCGCGCGATTCTGCAGCAGCCGGACGTGCTCGATGCGGATGGAACTGTGCATCTCGCCTTTGCGCTGCCACTTGAGGGCGACGGTGTGCTGACGGCGAGTGTTCTTTGCGAAGATCGCATCACGGGCGTCCAGGCCAGCCTTGCCGGCGACTACCTCGGGGACGGAAATGCGCTGGTGCTCGTCGGCCGGAGCGGGCAAGGACGGATGCGTCGTTGCGACGCCAGTGCCCAGACGCCCGATGATCAGATCCAGAGTTTCGTCCTTGATGATCGGAGGGCGGCGGTTCAGGCAGGAACCAATGACTGGGGGCAAGCACTTCCCAACTCGCAGCTTGCCGGCTGGCCGACCGCCGGAGAGCGCTGGACCGTCGAGATCCCCAGCGGTGCCGTTGCGCCGGAAAATGCCGATCTTGACCTTGAGCATCTCGATGACATCCGCCTCCGATGGACACGTCGCGCCGGGACCGTGTCCACTGCGACCGCGCCGAGCGTGTTTGCCTGCGCCGAATAGCTACGCGCAGCGGAGCATCCGCGGGTCGCATCCCCGATGGACGAGGGGCCACCCGGGGGCTCATCGAATGACCTGCGCAAGTGAGGGTCCCGTGCTGCAGTTTTGACGTTGGTGCCGTGAGCAGCGCAAGCGCCCGATCCCCCGGATCGGGCGCTTTGTTTCGTTCACGGAGTGTCCACTGTTAAGCCGGGCCGAGCATCGCGGGGCGGGGCCAGGTCGGCCTGGGCGGGGCCAGATCGGGCCGGGCCAGTTCGGGTCGGGTCGGGCGGGGTGGAGCCGGGCCGCAGGTCGAAAAGATTTTCTTTCCCGCGAGGGCAACTTTTGCTCGCGAAGTTCGAGTTGACCTGCGCCGCAGCTGTGCGGACCGCAAGGAATGCCCCAATGTTCACCTCAGTCAGATTCACTCAGATTCCCGATCCGCGCTCGTACATCGACCCCTCATCCAGCCAAGCTCACCGCCGCAGGGACCCTGTGCGATCGGGCGGCCAGCCCTCCCTGGGTATCGCTTGTCTGGTTCTTGGCTTCGCACTCGTGTCCGCTTCCTGTGCGGACGGCGAGATTGGGCGTGCGGACCAAAGTGACGGCTCGAACTCCGATGCGATGGATGACGCGGGATCTTGGACAGACGGTAGCGACGGCACCGGCTGGGACAGCGGCGATGTCGACGGCGACGGCAGCGGATCGGAGTCGGCCGACGACGGCTCGGGCGGCGATGGCGATGGCGATGGCGAGCTGGATCCGATCGACTGGACGCAGGCGCAGCTCACTCCGCAAGGCCACGCATGGGCGGTCGCGGAGGCTGGCGACGTATCCGGAGGACGTGATGCCATGGTGTCGCAATCTGGTCGCCTTGGTTCGCGCGTGATCAACACCTCGCAGTGGCTCAGCGGCACCATGGTCAAGGCGAAGTTGGCCCAACTCGCGCAAGGCGACGCGATATCGCTGTCCGTCGAGCTGGTTGCTGCCGACGGGACGCCGCTCGAAGGCAATCACTGGCTCGAGCTTGCGTTCTACGACGAGCCAAGCCTCGCGCCCTCAAGCAAGTTCGTTGCGCAGCTCGCCGAGGTCACGACTGAGCAGGGTCTTGGCGTGCTCGTGCTCAACTCGACCACCCGTGACGCGCTGAGTCAGCGCGATGCATATTGGATCGCGCTCACGATCGGCGGCGAAACGCTCTCGGGCGCTGTGCGAGGGAGTTCGATCCCGATGGCCATCTTTTCGGAGACCGTTGACGCCAGCGGTGTCATCGCCGTGGACGGTGAGAGGCTTCCCCACGACGCGCATGATCCCGTCGTATTCGTCAAACGAGAAGTGCTGCGGCCGGGCGATGTCGTTGCCGGACTGCCGGGCGCTGGCTGGACGTGTCGCTCGACCGCAACTGCACTGGGCTATCCCAGAACGAGGAAGTGGACGCGCAAGAACTTTGCCATGGGCTACGTGGGCGGGACTCCCGGTGAAGTCTACGTCGGAGACGTCGTGGTGCCGTTCTATGCCGATGCCGACGCACAAGTCGTACAGAACTGCAGTGCGTGTATTCGGGTCGTTGAAGTCACCGAGTACCAGTACGTTCCCGAGGTCTTGGCAGGGCCCAACCAGCCCCTTGACGAGGGATATGTCCCGGGTTCGCCGTACTACTACGGCGCCTTTGAACTCTACGACAGCGTGGAACTCTCGGATACCTCTGAGGTGCCGGTCGACGTCCTCACCGTTTGTAGCCGCGGGGGTGTCCCGTGATCGTCCCTTCCTTCGAACAACGCGCGTCGACGCGATCGTCGTCGCGTGCTCCTGCCGCCATCCCACACTCCTGGACCACCAACCCCCAAGCACGCACACAGATGCGTCGTCGACCCTCGCTAGCCCTCGAAAGTAGTCACGCCATGTACGACCTCAACAACACGTCCATCCTCTCCCATGCTGACCTGCCAGACACGCAGGCTGCTCCGCCCGTCGCCCAAGCAGACGTTGAAATGGGCCGCAGACGCTCCCGTTCCTTCCTGACCGCTGTAGTTGCGGGCGTGGTCGGTCTGGGAGTCGGTGGGCTCATGCTCGCGGGCGTAGCCCATTCCGATCCGCCGCCGCCGAGCGCTCAGGTCAAGATCCCCTACGTTGCGAAGGTCTACGCATCTGGGATGCCGGTCACCGGCACCTCGGCGATTACCGTCCGCCTCTACGACTCGCCCGCAAATGATGCGCTGCTGGTCTTCGAAGAGACCTTCGATTCCGTCCCCGTGTTCCAGGGCGAACTCGCACTGACCATCGGGACGGGCGTCGCGGTTGAGGGCAATCTTGGCCTTGAAGAGATCGCCGCGCATCCTGATCTTGCCGTCGAACTGGCGGTCGGTGGCAACGTCATCTCTCCACGGCAGCGCATGGGATCGGTACCGCGCAGCGTGGCGGCGCGCAGCGTTCCCGCGAATGGAGTGCTCTATGGCGGCGACCATGGCCTGGTCCCCGCGCAGGCGATCGAGCGCCCGATCATCATGGAGACCCAAGTCGTGGCGTCCTCGAGTTCAGTCGCGCCACCACAGGGCTACATGTGCACGTACCAGACGCGCCTACCGGCATTCCAAGTGCCAGTGGAGAGTAAGCTCGACGATCTGGACGCCAGCAACATGTGGATCTCATACGTCGGAGATAGCCAGCTCAATCTATCGCAGGCCAATCCGTGGCTCGCCCTCGAGACGGGCGTGCAGCCGTTTAGCACCGCACCGGTCGAGGTCCATGCGCAACGCCTGTGGAGCACGTGCGGCACACCTTGGACATACACCTGCAAGTGGCAGGCCGAGGACATCGATCGCAGCGTCGAGGTCACCTCGATCTGTGTGCCGGTTGGCAGCTAGCCCGGAGAGGACGAGCTGCTAGGGTACCTCCATGTCCAAGGTGGTTTCCCGGCACTATCGCCTTCCGCTCGTGTCACAAGCGCGCGCTCCGTCCACCGACGGGGCGCTTCGCGCGTCAGACGGAAGCGCAGGAGCAGCTCATGTGGCCGACACGGCCCGGTCGCTCTCGCGACGCGACTTTGTGCGCGGCGTGGCGATCCTACCTGGTCTCGCCTGCTTGGGCTGCGCGCAAGAGGACGGGCTGGACGTGCTCCAAGAGGACTTCGTGATCACGCTGAGCGAGCATCCGGATCTCCAAGTGACCGACAAGTCGGTGCTCTTGAATGCCGGTCTCGTTCGGCCGATCTCGGTGACGCGCCTCGATCCGATCACGTTCATGGTGACGGGGACCGAATGCAGCCACGCACATTGTGGGGTTGAGCGGAGCGGCGACGGTTGGAAGTGCCCATGCCACGGTTCGCGCTTCGATCTTGATGGCGGCCTGGTCAAAGGTCCCGCAAGCGTGGGCCTGACGCTCTACGATTGGATTCTCGACGGCGACACGCTGACCGTCTTGGCCGGCGACGCGTAGGCATTTCCCAGGTACCCCTTTTCACTCCGGCCTGGCGGGTCAGCCCGCGGCGGAACGTTTCCGGAACTCGACGTAGCCCGTCACGATCGCCTCGTAGATCCAGCGGCCCATGCGGTCGCGACCTCGATGGTTGAGGTGTTTGAGATCCGGCTCAGCGTGGCTTGGAACTTCCTTGCGCCAGACATGGATCGCACCGCCGCCTCCCATCGCCGTGTAGGTATCGAAGAAGGCGCAGCCTTCCTCGGCCGCCAGCTCGCGCTGTGCTTCAACGATCACTGCCATTTCCTTCGGCGTCACCGTGTACTGGCCGGAGGCGCCATGATCGATGACGGCGTCGATCAGGCAGCTCGCCTGTGGGGCGCCCGCACGAACCTTCTTGAGCACCGCGCGGTACTCCTCCTTGTAGGCATCCTTGCTGAGCTTGGATGCGACGACGCGGCGCAAATCATTGCCGCCGTAGTTGAGGACGATCAGATCCGGCCGGCGATGCTCAAGTTGCTTCTTGATGTGCTCATCGTCCCAGGCGCCAAGTCGCTTCGTGAAGGCACCGATCATGCTCGCAGAGTCCCAGACGACACCTGGACCGTTGTTTTCAAGTACCAGGCCATACATGCGGAACGGGCCGCCGCTTGGACGAAGGTCGACCTGGGTGCCAGAGCCCTTGGGGAGCTCGACGAAGCGATCTTCGGGTACCTCGGCGTTGCCATCCAGGGTCGTGACGCCTGCGGTTGCATCTCCTCCATTTGCTGCGCTTGCGGCTCCAGCCTGGGCGTCCTTATCACCGCTCACGCGCACGTTGAGGCGGCCCGAATGCGGCATGGCGCGATACCAGATCTCCACGCGATCAAAGCCAATCGTCGCTGCGCCTGCTTCGGCGGCGGCCGTGGCGACGGGCCCCTTATTTCCAGCCGCTTCGGCCGGTTTGCTGGGCGCATCCGTGGGCGGTGCCTCGACGGCGGATTCCGTCGCCGCTGCCACGCTGGGACGAACTCGTACGGTCGTGTGCGTCTTCGCATTCGACGAGAAGATCACGCCACCAAGGCCGTAGTGGCCATCATCCCGACAGAGATAGGCGATGTAGCAGTACGACCAGGCGCCCGCGAGGGTCCAGCTCACTGTCTTGAGGTCGTAGTTCGAGGTCCAACGCTGGGGCAGGACAAAGCCGGGGCCGGCGTCGCCGAAGCGCTGCTGCATGCGCTTGCGGATCGCGTGTGGAAGGCCGTCGATCCCGATCGATGAATCGCCGAGGTGCAGCACCCTCGTGATGGCTCCGGGTTGCTTGTCATCGGTGCGGGCGAGCGCGGCGTAGAAGTGATCGAGTGCGTGCCCCGAGGGGTCTTCGAGCCGAATATGCGTCTCGACGATGTCGTTCGGCCTGGGACTCCAGCTCTTGGCGCTCTGCTGCGGCTGTGCGCCCGCGTCATCATGGTTGGCGGCGGACTCCGTGCCCGACGGATCCGCGGCCGTGGATCCATCCGCGATCGCGAGGGGAGCTTGCGATCGCCCTTCGCCCGAGGCCGGCTCTGCGGAGCTCGTGTTTGCCGAAGTCGCTTGGGTCGGATCGGCAGGCGCCCGATCGCAGCCACTGGAAGTGAGCGACGCGACGACGATTGCGGCGATGGTGAGGGACCGTCGAGGCCTAAGAGCAGTCGGGCGCATGGGGAAGCGTGCGGCGATGGAACGCGAGTCGGGAGGTGCGCGTCGCGGGACAGGCAGGTGCAGGGACGGAAAATGGTCCGTGCCTACTTGGTGCCGAGCTCGTCCGCCGCGTGCGCCAGGTCGTACTCCAAGAGCAGCGCGTCCGACAACGCCTGGCCGAGTCGGACGTATCCGCGGCGCGTGAAATGGAGAAAATCGCCCTGAGCGAAGGAGGGCTGTGCTTCCACCCAGGCCTTCATCGAACCCTCGCCACCCATGAATTCGCGGCCGTCCCAAAACGCACAGCCCATCTCACGCGCGACGCGGCGTTGGACCTCAAGGATCTCGCCGACGCGGGGCCTGGGTTCAATGGTCCTGCGCTTGCCCTTCCCTTGCACCAAGGGGAAGTCGCCAGGCCCGAAGAGGAGGCAGCTCGCCTGCGGTGCAGCGCGGCGCATCCGAAGCACGACCGAGCGCTCCTTGGACTCATAGGCAGAGATCGCTTCGTCGGTGTCGGTTGCCTCGTTGGTGCCGTAGGCCAAGACGATCAAATCGGGCGCCCGTCTTGCCAGCGCTTGCATGAAGAGCTGCTCGTCGTTGTGGAGATGTACAGACGCGCGCGCGCCTTCGATCCCGACTGTGTCGAGGACCACGCCCGGTGTGTCGGATTCGGCAACGACGTCGAAAAGCCGTACCTCTGCGCCCTCGTCGAGCGTGACGATCTCAAGGCGATGCAGCCCGGGGGGCACGTCGTACTTGAACGTGCCCAGGCCAAGAAAGGCGGCGTCCGTGGCGACCTCTGCAACCTGGACACCGTCGATCGACACGGCGAAGCGTCCTCCTCCCGGCTGCTCCAGGTAGTCGATCTCGTAACGGGCCACGCGAAGGTTGTCCGCGCGCGATTTCGAAGGTCCAATCCGAGCCCACTCGCCGGCGCGCGTCGTGATCATCGCCAGCGCCATGAGGCCATACGCCTGGTCGGGAAGCTTCTCGCGTTGTCCCGCGTGGTAACGGGTCCACCCGGCGCTCGACACCACCGAGAGTTCGCTGTGGTGGAACCACTTGTTGGGCGCCGCTCCGGGCACCACGCCCGGACCACCGTCGCCAAAGCGCGTCTGGAGGTAGGTGCGCACGTATCCGGTCCAGAGATCCGATGCGGTGCCGGAGGCACCAAAGAACACGACGCGTACCTTGCCGTCGGGGTCGCGCCCGTCTTCAAGCGCGAGGAGGGCGTCGTGAAACGCGGCCAACGCGTTGGTCTGTTCCTCGGGGTCCTCCACGCGGACAAAAAAGCCTGGAATCAGCGGAGCTTGCTCCGCGGCAATCATGGCCGCCTGGGCGCCCCCGGCTGGCAGTGGCGGAAGGTCCGGCAGCAGCGGAGCCTGCTCGCCGAGCATGCGTTGCTGTGCTCGATCGCGAGCTTCCTTGATGCGTGGGGTAATCCAGGCCACGTCCGTGAGGGCGGGGCGTGGTCGCGGTGCGGCGGTCTCCTCCTTGGCGGCGGGGGGAGCCGCCTTGTCCGCCGGGGTCGCCCGTGCCTCTCGCTGCGGAGCGGAACTGGTCTCCTCGAGCTGACTGGCTGAACAACCCGAGCAGGCACTCAGTCCGATCGCCGTTGCCAGCCCCAAGCTCGCGCTTAGGGCCTCCCGCGCGGGCCAGGTGCTCGCGGCGCGCCTGGTCTGAGTCTTGCTCCACGTCAGCGCGTGAGTTCGCCGACTCTGGTGGACGGGCCGCATCCCGGTCAGAGTGTGCGGAGACCCGCGCTCGGTCAAGGAATTGGTCTGTCGAGGCGAAGGCGCGTGTTGATCGGATGCGGAGCGCCTCCTATTGTCCGCGGCCAATGGGCTGGTCGCGAATGCGCAAGGCGGGAGAGCTCGTCACGGACCGCTCACATGCGGGCGCGCAGGAGCCGTGCGCCGCGGCTGACCCAGCTTCGATGCGCCTTCGCAACGTGACCGCGCGTGCATGCCAGCGGTTCGCAGCAACGGTGAGCCTCGCGATCGTGGCCGGCTCATTCGGGTGCCAGCCGCGACCACCTCGTGAGGGGGTGACCCCGATGGCCACCAACTCGCCCGTGGCGGAGCCCGCGTGCAAGGACAATGACGCGACATGCGACGCGCCAGACTCCGATGCGAGCGCCAAGGCAGAGGATGGAAGCGCGGACGCTGTCGACCCGGCTGCGTCGAGTGGCGCAGGGATTGCGAGCGCGAGCGGCGACGCCACCGGAGCTGCGACCCAAGACAGCGGCGATGAGGATGGCGACTCGCGCGTCGAGAATCCCGACGAGCTCGCCCGTCGCCTTGAGATCTTCGCTGCGACCAAGGAAGACAAAGGTGCGGAGGAACTCGGCGGTGTCGAGGCAAGCCTTAAAGGGAAGCACTACGTCGCGGGTAACGAGCGCGACATCCACGTCTACTACGACCACATCCGCAAGCTCGGTGGTGGCTATATCGGGGTCGGCACCGATCAGGCCTACGTGTTCATCGGCTGGCAGCGCCCAGAGTTCGCGTGGTTGATCGACTACGACCCCTACGTGATGTCGGTTCACGACGTCTACTTCGCGTTCTTCGCCGCTGCCGAGACGCCACAAGAGTTCCTTCACCTGTGGTCGCCAGATGGCAAGAAGGAGGCGCTTGAACTCCTCCGGGCGCGCTATGAGGGCGTTCGTGCCCAGCGTGCAACCGCGGTCTACGGCAAGTATCGCGGCTGGATTCAGCGTCGCCTGGTGATGCTCAACTCACTCCACCGCGAGGCAAAGGTTCCCAGCTTCGTCTGGCACGACAAGACCTACAAGTACGTGCGTGACTTGGTCGCGTCCGGGCGCGTTCGTCCAATGGTCGCGAACCTGCTTGAGCGCGGTGCCGTTGAGGCGATCGGTGCGACCGCAAAGGAACTCAACGTGCCAATTCGCGTGCTCTACCTCAGCAATGCGGAAGAATACTGGCGCTCGTACTCGCGGCGCTTCCGCGAGAACATCATGGCGCTGCCCTACGATGAGCGATCGGTCGTTGTGCGCACGCTGCTGACGTGGGCGGAGAACATGGACTATCGCTACAACCTCCAGCCCGTTGCGAACTTCCGACGCTGGCTAGAGGAAGACTGGGTTCGCAACGTCTACGACATCGCCCGCCGCCGCAAGCGGAAAGAGGGTGAAGAGCGTCCCGCGCTTGAGTTCTCGAAGACCATGGCAGAGCCTGGGGACGTTCCGTGGAATCCGAACAATCGGGCGAACAAGACCAAGACCACTGCGGCGAACTCCGACCCGAGCTAGCGCTTCCTCTTTCTTTGGATGACGCGGGTCGGTGCCTTTGGAAGACCGACCGCTGGCGGTGCCACGCTGCAGAGACTTGGGTCCAATGGACTGCCGTCGCGGGTTCGCGCGCATGAACAGTCCTCGGTCTCAAGCCCGCTCCGCACCGTGCTGCTCCGCACCGTGCCGCTCCGCACCGTGCCGCTCCGCACCGTGCTGCTACGCACCGTGAATAATGCGGCCGGTAAAGACCAGTGCCGCGAGCAAGGACTGCATCGACTCGTGTCGATCCCGGGGATCCCGGGCAAGTCCCTGGCGAATCAGGAGATGGACCCAGTGCGGCACCCGAGAGCGCCGTGGCGGCGGATTGAGGCGCCCTTCGATGATCGCGTCCGCGATCGCGAAGGCGGTCTTGCCCTCAAAGGGCCGCTCGAAGTAGAGGGCCTCCCAGAGCGCGACGCAAAAGCTGAATTGGTCGCTCTTGGGGGACGCGGGATGACCCATGTGCTGCTCGGGCGCCATGTAGGCGGGCGTGCCCGCGATCAGCCCCGTGTGGGTCACCCGGTTGTCGGTGTGTCCGTCATCGAGCGTGAGGAGTGACTCGCCGATCGCGGCGTCATCGTCGACGAGCAGATGCTCGTGCGTGTCGGCGGGGAGGATCTCCTCTTCCTCGCCTTCCATCGGGGCGGCGCGTGCGAGTCCGAAATCGACCACGCGCGCGCGCCCGTCGTCGCCGACCAGGACGTTCTCGGGCTTGAAGTCGCGGTGTACCAAGCTGGCACGGTGTGCCGCGGCGATTCCCCGTCCTGCCTGGAGGTACATGCGCATCACCTCGGTCCAGGGGCGCGCAGTCTCCTGCTGCCAATGCCGCAAGGTGAGGCCGTGCACCAGCTCCATCGCAATAAAGATCGAGTCGTCCTCGACGCCGACGTCGTACACCGGGCACACGTGCGGGTGCGACACGCGAGCCATGGACTGTGCCTCGCGCTGAAAGCGGGCAACCACGCGAGGATCCGACGCGGAGAAACGCACCGGGTCGAGGCGCTTGACCGCGATCTGTCGATCGAGCTCGGGGTCATAGGCGGCGTAGACGACCGCCATTCCGCCCGAGCCGAGCCGCCGCAAAACTCGGTAGCGACCGATGCGGGTGGGGTCTTCGGGGTGAAGACCGCGACGCTCGCGGTACTCGGCATCCTCAACCACGGCCCGAGCATACCAAGCACAGCCCTGCCGGGGAGGGAATGCCAGCCACGGACGGGCCCACAACCCCTACGCGGTGTAAGCTGGTGCACGACGCGCCGTTGGCCCTGCCATGACGAGCCCCTTAACCGACCTTGATGGCACGCCGCGCGCGGATCGCTTTGCTGCAGGTCCGCTCGCAGACCGCCGATCTCAGGGCTCTGGCGAGGTCGCGCGCCCGAGGAAGCACTGGGCCGGGTCCGAGCGCAAACTCGAGCCTGGAGCGGCGGCTCGGACCGAGGCGGGCGTCACGATCGTGGCCGGGACGCCCACGCCGCGCTTGCGCCCTGGCGCGGCCGGCCGACGAGCGTGTCTCGTGATCGCGGTGCTGGCCTTGCTTGGCGGCTGCGATCCGACGCCCTTGTCGACCAGCAGTGCCGAGGACACCAGTAACAACAACACCGGCGGCACCTGTCACCCGCTATTCCAGGACTGCCCGCCGGCGCACGTGTGCATGCGCGAGGCCAATGGCTTTGAGTGCGTGAGCAACTGGGTGGATGAAACCGGCGATGACAGCTCCTGGGAGGGGGCATCCGTCGGCGAGCCGTGTGACGCGAGCGATCCCTGTGGAGCCGGCCTCGACTGCGTGGTCGAGCCGATCTTGGAGACCTGTGCGGATCAATTCGGCTGCTGCACGGCCTACTGCGATCTGGGGGAGTCCGATCCGTGTGTCGCTTGGGGTTTGACGTGCCGTCCCTACTTCAAGGGAGATGTGCCGTCGGGATATGAAGACCTCGGGATGTGCCTCCTTTAAGGAAGGTACATCCATCGGGGAGGACTCAAGCCTTCGGCGCTGCCGGGCCGGCAGTGGCAGCGGCCCGTGCCTCCGCGCCGAGAGCCCGAGGCTTGGCACGATCGCCTTGTCGCGAGCCGCCAGCGGCCGCGGCGCGCCGCAGCGGTGCAGCCAGCGGGCGCACCGCCGTACTGGCTGCACCGCTGCGTGTGGGCTTGCGTGCCAAACGTGTGAGCGCATGATCCCGGCCCATGCCCACTGAGCCGAGCACCGCATCCCACGCTCATGAATTCTCCGGCCGCGAGGTGCTCATCACCGGCGGCACGGGTGCGCTTGGCACCGCGGTCGTTTCCGTCCTGCTTGAGCGCGGGGCATCGCTCGTACTTCCGGTCTTTGACGCAAAAGAGTTGGAGCGCTTTGACCTTCGCGATCACCCGAGCATTCGGATCATCCAAGGCGTCGACTTGCGCGACGACGCGGCGGTTCGCGGACTCTATGAGCCGCTCCGCTCGCTCTGGGCGTCGATCCACATCGCCGGTGGTTTTGCGATGGCAGCGGTCGAAGAGACGACGGCGGAAGCCTTCGACTCGATGATGTCACTCAACGCTCGCACCTGCTTTTTGTGCTGTCGCGAGGCGACGCAGGCGATTCGCCGTGGCAAGAAGGGCGGAAGGATCGTCAACGTCGCCGCTCGAGCTGCGCTCCAGCCCACGGGCGGTATGCTTGCTTACTCTGTCTCGAAGGCCGCGGTCGCATCGATTACGCAAGCACTCGCACAAGAACTCGCCGACGAGGAGATTTGGGTCAACGCAGTGGTGCCGTCGACGATGGACACGCCAGCAAATCGGCAGGCGATGCCTTCCGCGGATCCGTCACGCTGGGCCAGCGTGCACGCGGTCGCAGAGACGATCGCGTTCCTCGCCTCGCCGCGCAACGGCGTGACGCGTGGCGCACTCGTTCCCGTGTACGGTCGGACCGGATAGCACGCGAACCGCGAGAGCCCTGAAGCCGTGCGGCGTTCAGGACATCCCAGGTCCCGGTGAGGGAGCGTCCCTCATTCAAACAACACGCGGCGGTAACTTCGGATGCAGCCCTCTAACTCGCGTACTTGACCGAGCAGCCGTACGCCTTGGTCTCCGCCTGCGGCGGTGGATTCCCGGCAAGGACCGCCGTGATCGCATTGACCAAGTGTGGTTCTTTCGCGCCCTCGCCGTCGACTTCACCCATCGGCGCGTTGTCGGGTGCACCGCGGTACACAAGCGTGCCCTTCGTATCGATCACAAAGACATGGGGCGTGTTGGTGGCGCCATAAGCTTTCCCAACGGCCCCGGTCGCGTCGAGCAGGATGGGATGCTTGAGCGACCAGTCGGCCGCGGCGGCGACATTCTTCTCGGCGCCATGGCCTTGCTTGCCCGGTGCGCCCGAGTTCACCGCAAGCCAAACGACGCCCTCGGGCTGCTCGCCTGCGAGGGTCGCGAGGACTCCACCCTCTCCGTGTGCCGCCTTCACGAAGGGACACTCGGGGTTGAACCACTCAAGGACGACGACCTTGCCCTGATGCTCGGAGAGCGTGACGCTGCTCCCGTCCGCGGCCGTCAGCGTGAAATCCGGCGCAGGCGACCCAACAGCCGCGACTGCGGCCGGATCCTTGAGCGGATTGGGACCCGCGGGCACCTCCGCGACCTTGTCCTTCTCGCCCTCGGGCGAGTCGGTCTTGCCATTCTTCTCGGGCGCCTTGCTGTCCTTGCTGTCCTTGCTGTCCTTGCTGTCCTTGCTGTCTTTGGCCGCGGCGCTCGGGGCCGAGCCGTTACAGCCACTTGAAATGCTGAGCAACGCGCTGCAAAGCAGAAGCGAGGAGAGCGAGGAGAGGACCCTTGGGTGCGGTGCCGTCATGGTGCCGCAGTATGACCCAGGCTCCCGGCACGGCCAGCGCATCCAGCAATTGGGCGGAAGAGCCCGCGAGGCCGCGATTGTCGGGAATTCGCGGGCCAGGCAACGGCGAGGGCGGAGGTACGCGCGCGGGCTGTCTCCCGCGTCGCGTACGTCGGGTCTCAGGTGCTGCTTACTTGCAGCACACCGAGCCCTCGACGCCGATAGGTCCGCCCGCCTCGGCCGCGATCGTGCCGAGCGGCGCCGCGCCGCTACCGGGACACTGATAGTCGGGACGATGGATCGCCCCATCACCGATATCGCCGACGACCGTGCCGCCCTGCTCCTCGCAGGCCGCAGCGGTGATGCTTGGACGACTCGCCTGCTGACCCTCGTCGTTTGAGCCCGTCGTCACGCTATCGGGGGTCTGGGGCCCCGGCTTGTCTTGGTTGCCCGCGCAGGCCGCGAGTGTCGTGGAGAAAAGTGCAAGGCTGAGGAAGAACATGCGATTGCGCATCGCAGCGCATGTAGCACTGGCGATCTGCGCTGCAACACCGGGCTTCCCGCATTCGAATGGCCGGCGAGTGTCGAGCGACTACGCCAACGGCGGCATCCGGAGGTGCAGTGGCGGCTGAGAGGGGGACGGACGCTCTTTAGCGAGCCGACAGGCCACCGACCATCCGGCCGTCGACCGGAGTCGACGACTGACGGACCAGCCCCGGGTAGCTATAGCGCGACAGCTCATAGTCAGGCCCCTGCACGTTGTACGGCTCATTCGAGCTCAAGCTGGGCATGCGGCGGTCGTACCACTCCTGAGAAGAGTAGAGCCGGAAGGCGGTGACGGCTGCGGCCGCGCCGACCAGATTCGCGTTCTGTCCACCCGCGAGCGCTAGCGGGGTGGTCGCGACAAAGCCTCCCGGAACGTCCGCGTTGACCGAGCCGTCGTAATTAAAGACAGCGCCACCGGTCCATGTCGAGCCCGCGCTGACCACAAGGTTGAGAGCTGCCTGGTAGGTCGAGATGCAGAGGAAGGCCTGAGGATTGTCGACGTCGATCGTGATGGTCGTATCCGGACCCGAGTACGCGTAGTAGTAGATGATCTCGGGGCCCGACGCCTGCGAGGTCATCGTCAGCGGCGAGGTCGCCTGGAAATAGCTGGTTCCAACGGCATTCTCGTAGCCGTCAAATCCGAGTCGGTCGGCAGCGCGCCTACATGACAGCAGAAACACGTCCTCCTCGGTCATCAGGACGGGCGCGAGTACGGCAAGCTCGCCGCCAGACATCGCGATGCCAGCGAGCTGTTGGCTGTTCACCGAAGGAACCTCTGAGAGCGGTCCGATCTCGGTCGCGATCGCAGTCGCAGGATCCACCGCATGGATGCTCGGCGTCGACCCCTGCGAGCGAAGCAGTACCATCGAGTCCGAGGCGGCGTCGTAGGTTGCGTCCCATACCCAACTCACGCCGGTGCTGCCGATCTCAGTCACCGTGGAGGTCTGTGGGTCGATGCTCATCAGCTGATAGTCAGACGAGCGAAGCGTCAAAAGTCGCGAGGTCATCGAGTTCCAGGCGATGGGCTTGCCGTGCCCGATCTGCAGCGATGCAATCGGATCCAGCGGCCCCGCTGCGAGATCGATCGGCCGGACGCCCACATAGTCCGCGCCGAAGAGCTCCTGTCGCGTCGGTGCAGCGACCAGACCTTCGATGCCGCTGGCCGGCACGAGAGGTGTCGTGGAGCCGTCTGCGGAGTCGAGCGCGACCACGGCCGACCGTCCGAGCACGCTTGCCAGCGCGAGGAAGTCGGCCCCAGAGGGGATCGTTGCGACGCACGAGGATCCCTGCGCAACAAAGCCCGGTGCACAATCCGTGCAGGTGTCGCCCTGATATCCGAGCGGACAGACGCAGGTCGCGGGCGCGAGGGCGCCATCGTCGAAGCAGTACTGAGGTTCGATGCACTCGAACTCGCCCGTCGAGCAGGTCCAATAGCATTCGCCGTCGCCTCTTCGCGCTCGTCCATCTTCGCACAGCTCGCATTCGGCTCCGGTGGTGCCGAAGGGGCAGCCACATTGCGCACCTCCTGCGTCGTCGCGACAGACCAGGGGAGCATCGCAAGTCGGGGCGAGGGGAGAATCGCATCCGATCGCGCAGGTCCCGTTTGCATCGTTGTCTTGGAATCCGTCGGCACACTGGGCGCAGGTCGGTCCGTCGTAGCCATCGTTGCACATGCAGTAGTCGCCCGCTCCGTCGTCGACCACGCACACGCCGTTGAGGCCGCAAGGATTGTCGTCGCAGTCGATAACCACAGGCACGCAAGCGTCGCCTTCCATCACGTAGCCCGCGTCGCACTCAAGACAATCGACGCCGGCATAGCCGACGTCGCACACGCAGGTGGGCTCTTGGCCGACCTCGTCGCAGACCTCGTGCAACCCGCACACCATCACACCGCACATCCCCTCGCCGGCATCATCACTTCCGCCGCCTTTGTCCCCACAACCGATCATCATGCCGAGCGAGAGTCCCAGGCCGACGCATGCCAACGACGAGAAACGCATGAGGCCGAGCGTATCACTCGCGACTCCCACAGTCTGCCGGATGCGCCGCGCGGGGTTCTTCGACATCCTGCTCGTACGTGACCGACGAGCAACAATGTGCTGCATGGTGAAGGCGCGGCCAGGCGCCGCACGGGGTCCTTCGACAGCCTGCTAGTCGTGCGACTTGCGGGAGCGACTCGCGGGCGGCGAAAGGCGCTCAAAGATCAGCTCGGTGCTTGCGCTATCGCGATCCAATAGGATGGCGGTCGCATCCGTCATGGGCACGTAGATGTGCGCCAGCGCGCTGCGCAACGCATCCGCTTTTGCGGTCGCATAGGATGATTCATGGATGGAATTGATCAGCGCCGCGTCCTTCTCGACTCGGGTCATGAGCACGCTGCCGGCGGCGCTGAGCCGGACCGCAAAGCGCTCCCCAACCTGGAGCGCGCCGGGGTGGAGGAGACCGCGATCGTGTAGCGCCTGCTGGACACGTCGGGTCACTTCGGCGGTCCACGATTCGGCGGCGGTTCGCCATTTCACTTGCTCCTCGGGTGAAGCGGCCAGCAGCGATTCAGGGGTGAAGAGCTCGAGGGTGACGAGGCGGATCTCGGCGTCGCGCGCATGCGTCCCCAGTCGCGTCGCGAGGGTGAGCCCTTGTTCTTGGATCCGCCTGTCGACATCGGCGAGCACCTCGGGGTCGACGAGCGCGGCGGGCTGCGTTGGCGGGAGGAAGCGCTCCAATCGCCAGCTCGCGAGGTCCTCGCAGAGCCAATAGGGCGAGCTGGGGGCGTACCCGGCGGGCTCACACGTCATGAAGAAGAAGCCTTCGCAGCGGCCGGGCCGATATCGCTGCCGTGCGACCCGACAGGGCGGTGCGCCGGTTCGGTCGCTGATCCACGCGAGCTCAAGGCCGGCGAGCAGAGAACGCGCGGATGAGTCCAAATCGTCGTGACCTCGCGCCGAGAGGTGGGCCCCGTCGCGCGCGGCGCTTGCAGGATGCGCGCTGCGGTCGGGCTCAAGCAGACCGTTCATCGCGTCGCGCCAGATCGGCAGTGCGGTACGCCCACCAGACTCTCCATCGCCAAGGCTGCGCGGCTGGTCAAAACCCAACCAGACCACCGCGAGGTGCTCGCCGGTGTAGCCGACAAACCAAACATCGTGCGCTTCATCGGTCGTCCCCGTCTTGCCAGCGACTGCACGGAGCTTGGGATCATTGAGTGAACTCGCCGTGCCCTCCTCGATGACGCTACGCAGCATCGAGGTCATCAGCTGCGCGACCGCGGGCTCAAGCGCGGGCAGGGCAGGAAGGTCCGCGTGCAGTTCGCGTTGCGCGACGCTGGTGCGCCGCACCTGGCCGGTGGCCGCCTCCTTCTCGACGCTGCCCCGCAACGATGCGCCCTCGCAAGACCAACAGGTGCCATCGACGCCCCTGATCGACTCGACCACGCGTAGATCGACCGCGGTGCCGCCCCGCGCAAATCGGGTGTATGCGGCGGCGACCTGAAGCGGACTGAGTGCGACGTTGCCCATTGCCAGCGTACTGTCATGGGGCAGCGTCGTATCGAGGCCGAAGTCTCCCAGCCGCGCGTCGAGCTGCGAGAAGCCGACCGCATCCACCATGGCGCGCGCAACTTGATTGTCGGAGCGCGCGAGTCCGCGTCGGAGCGTCAGCGCGACGTTGTCAGAGCTGGGAAAGATTGACGCGGGGGTCAGACTTCTTGCCTCCAGCCCGACGCTGGCCAGGATTGGCTTGATCGTGCTGCCGACCTCGCGAACGGCTTGACGCACGCGGTCAAGCTCGGATGACGCACGGTCTCGGCCTCCGACCCACGCGATCACGTCGTTGGTCTCGAGTTCGATGACGAGCACAGCACCTTGAGGCCCGGGCGTGAGCTCGGCGACGGTCACAGTGGGCTGCTCAAGATCGATGCCGGCGGGGAGCTTGTCGCCATGCGAGAGCACGCGGACCTCGAGCACGCCGTCCTTGATGAAGCGCTTTCGTAGATCGTCGATCGATGCACCGGGAATCGGATCGATCACCACCGCCTGACTGGCCCCGAGATCGAGCGTGAGGACGGATCGACCGGCGTCATCAAGTTGGACATCGCGAACCACGGCGAGGCTCCGCGCTTCAACCTCGGCCATCGGGCGCTGCCTATCTCGCAGCGTCTCAAGCTCGCCGGGCGCAGCGACGCGCGCGTGGCGTCCATATCCATGCCGGCGCTCGAGTCGGTCGAGCCCCGTTTGGAGCGATTCGCGTGCGACTCGTTGGCGCGTCGGATCGATCGTCGTGCGGATCTCAAGTCCGGCCGAGGAGAGTTGGTCGGCTGGGATCGTTCGCGCGGCGGCCCGCTTCGCGAGAGTGACGACCTCGCCGAAGTCTCGATCACGTGCGACCGACTCCGCACGCGATGCCTCGTGGCTCCGAAACACGGGCGGATTGCGGAGCGCTCGCTCGATCTCGTCATCACTTGCGAGACCGTGCGAACGCATCTGCTCCAGCACGTAGTGCTGCCGCGCGAGGGCACCTGCCGGGTCCTTGTGGGGGTTGAGTTGGGAGGGGGCCTTCGGGAGTCCCGCGAGTACGGCCGCTTGGCCGACGTCGAGGTCGCGCGCGCTCACACCAAAGAAGTGCTGTGCGGCCTCCTCGATGCCGTAGCGACCGCAGCCGAAGAAGATCTCATTCAGGTAGATCTCGAGGATGCGCTCCTTTCCAAGTGCATGCTCGACGCGACCCGCCAAGATCAGCTCCTGGCTCTTGCGGGAGAGACTCCGCTCGTTGTGAAACAAAACGTTCTTGATGGTCTGCTGCGTGATCGTCGAAGCGCCCTGGGCGAGGCGACCACTACGAAGATTGACCCATGCCGCGCGGAGCATGCCGCGGTAGTCGAGCCCCTCGTGCCGAAAGAAGTCGGCGTCTTCGGCTGCCAGGAAGGCCGCGGGGACGGCAGGGGGCAGATCGCGGAGCGCGACCAGCGTGCGGAGCTGCGCGACCTCGACGTCGCCTTCGTGGGCGCTTGAAGGGAGTTCCGCGAGCACGCTGCCGTCGCGAGCGAGCACTCGAACCGTGAGCGCGGGTCGATAGCTCGCCAGCGGTGCGAGGTCCATCGACCACGCCTCCCGGCCGTGCCACGTCATGACGCCGATGACCGCCACGCTTCCCAAGAGGAACGTCGCCGATGTGATGGCGAGTGCCACCCGGATTCGCCGACGCCAGCGACGACGTAACTCTCGACGTTCGTCTCGTCTTTCCCAGTCGCGCATCGGTTCAGGTCCGCTTCGTCACTCGTTGTTCGACGACATCGCTGCGCACGGCCGTTGATCTTGGCGGGTGTGCAAGAGCTGTTTGATCCACGTCAGGGCAATCGCGACTCGCTGTTGATCATGGCCAAGCATCATAGCCAACCATGATGTCCGCGGATGCAGACGGATGTCGATGCGGATGCGGACGCGTCGACGCGTGATCGCATTCCCTCGCGCGCTGTGCCGTCCGGCGTCGTCGCGACCACGCGACACGTACGGGCGGCGCTCAAGTTTGCGTGACCTCAAGCTCGGCGGGCTCGCGGTCGTGTCACCAGAGATCGTCGACGGAGCCGCGCGCGCGGGCGAGTGACGGCCGCAAATTTCACCCATAACGGAATTTGTCCAGTGACCGCGGATTTCATCTGCGCGCATGGTGCTGACTCGAAGGAGAATGTGCGCCCACCATGGAGACAGGCGTGGGTTTGCCGCGCTATCGTCGGGCAGATGAGTGCGGTGGACCCCAGCGGCCGAGAAAACGGACCGCATGTGCTCGTCGTGGACGATGATCCCGATGTGCTGAGGGCGATCGTGCGGGCATTCGAACGGCTCGGGGCCACCGCGCGTGCAGCGCTAGGCTCGGAGCAGGCGATGCAGATCCTTCGCGAGCGCACCTTTGACGCGGTGGTCGTGGACTTCCACATGCGCGGTCCCAACGGTGCGTGGTTGTTGCGTCGAGTTCGCGATGAGCACCCCACCACGCGCCGCTATTTGATCTCTGGCTTGGGGTACGCGTCGCTCGCGTACCACTTAGAACCGGGCCTCGTCGACGGCTTCATTCCAAAGCCGCCGGAAGACGAAGATCTTGAGGTCGTGATCAAGTAGCGCGGCGCCAGGACAGGGCTCGCGCCTTGCCTGCCCGATCCGGATCGCCTATTGGAGCGCGGTGCAGCGCCTTCTGACCGCGATACGTCAGGCGTGTACACCGCAGACCTGGTCGCGAGGCGTCGAGCTCGCACGGTCGCAAGCGGTCTACTTCGTGCGTGCGACCGAGCAGGAGGTCGAGTTGCGCGTCGCCCCCAGGGGTGGGCTCGCGGCCCCCAAGGTGACGCTCTGGCCGGTGGAGGAGGAGTGGAGCTGTGACTGCAACTCAGACGAGGATGCCTGCGCGCACGCCTGTGCGGCCGCGATCGCCTGGAAGCAGTCCGTCGATCAAGGACTCGAGCTGCCGCGCATGGAAGAGGCTGGGGTCGGGCACGTCGCCTACGAACTCTCGCGGGGCCGCGATGGTGCGCTCGCGATTCAGCGTTACGTGATCGCAGGCGGCAACAAGACGCCGGTCGCTCGATCCTTGCGGATGCTGGTCGATGGCGGCGGGCCGCGCTTCGTCGCGACGCCGATCGACAATCGCTTCGAGCGCGAACTCGGTGGCTTTGTCGGAGGTGAGATTCCGCCCGGCTTGGTGGCGAAGGTTTTTGAGGTCCTAGGCAGCTGCGAGAACGTCACCTACGAGCGCCGGCCTGTTCGCCTGTGTCCGCCCTCCGCTGGACTGCGCGTCCGAGTCTTTGACCATGCGAACCATATCGTCGCGCGCATCGAGCAAGATCCGCTCGTCTCGGAGACCTTCACGAATCGCGTGATGAGGCTTCGCGACGACTTTTGCCCCATCACGCATCACGGACTGAGCGACCGTTTGTTCTCCGACCTACGAAAGGGACTCCTCTTCGAGGTTGAGGACGTCGCGCAGCTCGTATCAACCGTATTGCCGGAGCTGGAGCGGCAACGGCTGCCCTGTCTCATCGAGAGCACACGCGTTCCAAGCCGCACGCGACTCCGACCGCGTCTGGACGTGCTGACCGTGCTGCAAGACGGCGGAGGCATGAGCGTGCTTGCGCGGGTCGTCTACGGCGAACCCGCTATCGCGAGGGTCGATGGCGACCGTTTGACGGTACTTTCGGGCGACCGGGTGCCGGTTCGTGATCTCGTCCGTGAGCGCGCACTCGGAGCACTCGCCGTCAAGCGGCTTGGACTTGAGATCGGCGTGCGGGAAGAGGTCAGCGGTCAACGAGCGATGGAACTCGCGGCGCGCCTCGCTGCAATGGAGAAGGACGGAGAACTGTCCGGTCTCGATGAGCTGCACAAGGATTTCTCCGATCGCGGCACCTTGAGCGCGCGACTTGAGACCTCGGGCGAGGACTACGACCTTTGGTTCGAGCTCGAGGGGGTCGACGATGATGACCTCGGCGACGGCGACGAGGGGGACGGACTACGACGCGGTCGCGCGCCTCGAGTGCGCGGTCGCGCCGACGCAGCCGCAGTGATCCGTGCATGGACGGCGGGCGAGAGCTACGTACGGTTGCTCGACGGCGGCTTTGGGCGGCTCCCGAGCGAGTTCATGGCGATGCACGGCCACCTGGTTGCTGACCTGTTGGCAGCGCGTGACGTCGACGCACAAAAGCGGCCCAAGACGGCGACCATTGACCTCGGCCAACTCTGTGCGGTGCTCGATCAGCCGCCGCCGCCGAGCTACGAAGCGCTGCGCAGGCTGATCGAGCAAGACGACCTTGAGGACGCCACACCGGTCGCATTGGACGTCAACGCCGAACTGCGGCCCTATCAGCTCAAGGGTGTCTCATGGCTCAACTTACTGAGAACAGCCGAGTTGGGCGCGCTGCTCGCGGAAGAAATGGGCTTAGGCAAGACGCTGCAAGCCCTCTGCGCGATCCGAGGGCGCACGTTG
>CAZVEM010000039.1:6985-26482 GCA_964626165.1 uncultured Nannocystaceae bacterium | reverse complement strand
TGGTCGCCGAAACCACCGCGACCAGCGAAGACGAGGCCCAGGAACTGGAAGAGCTTGCCCCAAGCCTGGCCAAACTTGTTCAGAGCTCAACGTCCGCCCACAAACAGTGATGGTCCGACGCCTGGAAGCGGTCTGACCCTGCCCCTGTTTCTTGGACAGGTTCCCAATGGAAGAATGGAGTGAGGAATGACCAAGAGCAAGAAGAAAGAGTCCAAGCAACGCGCCAGCTACCCCGACGAGTACAAGGCCCAGATCGTGGAACTCGCGCAGCAAGAGGGTAATAGCCCGTACGGGGTCGCTCGCGATATGGGCCTGGCGCCTAGCATGGTGGCACAGTGGGTTCGTCGTGCCGGCGGCGCGCGCGACGGTGCGACTACGAGCCTGTCGACCGCGGAACGGACCGAGCTGATGTCGTTGCGACGAGAGGTGAAGTGCCTTCGCCAGGAGCGAGAGATCTTGGCGAAGGCCACAGCGCTTTTCGCCAAACGGGGTATGACGTGACCGCGGACGTACCCCGTATCGCACAAGAGGCGAGCGCCTCCATCTCCGCGGTCTGTCGTGTTTTGAACGTGCCACGAAGCTCCACGTATGAACGGGCAAAACGTGGACCATCTCGTCACGCGCTTCGTTTCCGCGCGCTCGACGGAGAGATCCGCATCATCTTCGCGGAGCATCGTGGGCGCTGTGGCAGCCCGCGAGTGACCCGCCTCCTCTCTCGCAAGAACTCAGCTGGGCGCAAGCTCGTCGCCAAGCGAATGCGCGCAATGGGCCTTAGAGCGGGTCGGAGACGCCGATTCGTCGCGACGAGCAAATCAGACCGCACGCACAAGCACGCCGAGAATGTGCTCGACCGACAGTTCACATGGCCCAGTCCGAACCAAGCTTGGGTCGGCGACATTACCTTCGTGGCGACGCGATGCGGTTGGGCGTACCTCGCGATCCTCGTCGACCTATGCACGCGAGCAATCGTGGGATGGGCCGTCTCCAGCAACTGCGACGAGCACCTGGCTCGCCGCGCGCTTGCGCACAAGCTCATCTGTGTGCCCGGCGAGTTCTTCGACGTCAATCCGGGCAAACGCCGCAGCCACATTCCCTCAAGAATGCGCAGCTACGTGCGCCTCAGCTTCGGACCCGACCAGGCCAGTGTGCGTGAGGGCCTGATCCGCTTGCGTGCCCTCGTGCAAGAGGTGGCCGCGGGAACAACTCCGGGCGCTCACGCGTAGTTGCACGGTGCCCTTCACGGTTTCGCACGCCGCTGCCATCTTGCCGCTGTGGCGCTGGATGCGTCCACAACATGGGCATGGCGGCGCATCCCAGTCCCCCTCGCCCAGAGTTCTGCACCTCGACGCGCTTGTGATCGGCAGCTTTGCTCCCGATCTTCCCTACTTCGTCGGCGCGTTTCAGGTCTCGTCCGCATGTCACGGCCGGATCGCCAGCGTGGTCCCAGCGACGTTGGTTGCAGCGCTCGCCTGGTTGCTCTGGCGGATTCTCCGAGACCACGCCGTCGCCCCACTTCCCCAGCCGTACCGCGAGTTCGTCGGCTCGGGTCGTATTGAGTATGGGTCTACGAGCAATGGACTCCTCGATCTCCTGTTTCCGATCTCCGTCCTTGCGTCGCTGGCGATCGGCGCGGCGACCCACATCTTCTGGGACGCGTGGACCCATCGCGGTGGCTACTTTGTGCTTCACCTCGCGCCCCTACGCGCCGACCTCTGGCCCGGCATGCCGATGTACAACGCGCTACAGCACGCGAGTTCGGTACTCGGTCTACTGATCATCGGGCTGGTGATCGCTTGGACCCTTCGGTCGAGGGGAGCGGCACTTGTCCCTCGCTTTGACAACGTGCGAGCGATGATCTGGCTGCTTTGCGGTGGCGTTGGTCTAGGTGCGTTGCTTGTGCGCCTGATGCTTTGGTCAGACGTGGGCACGCATGGCCTTGAGACCCGCTTGTTTCACGCGATCGTCCTGTCGATCAACTGCGCCGCAGTGACTTGGTTGCTGGGCGCGTTCCTGCTGCCATCGGAGCGAGCATGCGGTGATATGCTCCCGCGGTGAGACGAGCGGAGATCCATCGACTCAGTGTCCTGCTTGGCGTCCTGACCTGCGGTCCGCTCTTGCTGGCCAGCGCATGCCACCGTGGGAGCGAGACGCAAGTACCCGACATGGCGGCAGCGGACTGCGAGGAGCCGGAAAACAGCACGTCATTGGACGACGTCGACCCTTCCGCACCCGTGGTCAGCGTGTCCCTGGGCGGCAAGGTCATGTGGACCCCGGGAGCCGGCGGGGCCGAGGATGGCGGCGCGCGTACGCAGTCAACCCCGCTCGCGCGGCGGAGTGACGCGGCTCCGATGCTTCACGGCCTTCGCCAGGCAAATGCGGCGGCCATGCAGCTCACCCCGGCGATCGAGCTCGTGTCCACGCTGGCTTCGGCAGAGAGCTTCATGCTCGACTTTGATCTCGTGCAGTGGCCGACGCTTCCTGCCGGCCCAAGTGCCGTCGTCACGCTCGACGTGCGCGATCTCGACGCGAAGGCGTGTGCTGGCCTGAGGGTCTACGATCGTCGGGCCGCCGCATTTGTGGAGATCCCGACTTCGGGTCAGCTCAAGCTTCGCGCCGCGGCGCTGCGCGATCACATCGTTCACTGCGGCGCCAGTGTCAACGTCCACACCCGCGGGCCGGTCGGCGATGACTCTCTCTGGGTGTTTGGCGAGCCTGCGATGGATGTCCGCTGGCTTGCGGCGGAAGTCGCGGTCATGCGGGATCGCATTGAGAACTTGTTTGGCACGCGGATTGATCGTGGCTGGACCACCGAGCTCATCACCCCGGCAGGCGCAAATGACGGTCAGTTTGATGTCAGCGTCACGCCTACCGGGATCCGCATCGTCGCCGATGCCAGCATTCAGATGGGCGCCCAGGAGCGACTGGCGATCGGGCGCGTGATTGCACGTGCTTGGATCTCGCGTCAGACGGCCCCAGGCGCGGTGCCTCGGGAGCACCCGCTTGAGCAAGCCGTACGCGATGGGATCGCGGACGCGATCTCGCTCAAGGCCAACTTTCAGATCGGACTCGTCACGCTCGATGATGTCGCGGAACACATCAGCAGGCTCGAGACCGTTGCTGCGCTGTCGCAGCGACCGGTCCCCGCCGCGGGCGCAGAGGAGTTTGCCGCGGCGGAGCCGGGTGCCCGCCTCGCCCGGGTCTCCCTCGCGACCACGGCGCTTGCGATCGCGGAACATGATCGCGGCGAGTGGCTCTTTGAAAAGCTCAGTCAGGCTCCAGAGAGCAAGCTGGACGTGATGACGCTCCTCACGCAGGGTGCACTTCAAAGCGGCAACAAGAAAAGTGTCGCGCTCGCGCAGGCGCTACTGGCTGCCGATCGGCCGCCGCAGGAGATGGCTGTGCTCGCGCCCAAGTGCTTCCGAGCCAGCAAGTCTCCCGCAACGCTCGATGGTGAGGACGGCCTCCTCTTTGCCTGGTCCAAGGAACGCGGCCTAGTGCTCGCCAAGATCGCGATCGGCCAAGGGACCACGGTGCGACAGGAAGGCGCCCCCACGGCGAACAGCGCCGCCGCCACCGCGAGCAGTGCCGCCACCACCCCAGCGACGCTGACCGACGCTCAGCTCGCAGCGATGCTGAATGCTCGCGTGCTTCGCTATGTGCCCGCAGGGTCCATGATGCTGGACGGAGAGCTCGTCCGTGACACGCAGATCTCGGTCGCCGCTCTAAGCGCCGCGAGTTCAGCCCCCCCAGCGGAGCCGACCCAGCTCCTGATCTCGCACACCCCGCGCAAGCTCAAGGTATGGCGGTACGCCGCACGTGGGGACGTGGTCGCGAGTTCGTGCGACTGGTAAAGAAAGTTCGGCCGCGCTCGCCGCGAGTGCAACTCTCAGGTCTCCAAGTTCGAATCCCCGGCGCATGTCCTGCCCGCACCATCCCCCCGCAGTCCCTCCCCCACTCCCCGGCGCTGCCCCCCGCACACGCAGCGCAGCGCGATTTCTTTCCGGGCTGATGCTCGCGACAGGGCTGCTCTCGGCGTCCGCGGCGGAGGCGCACGATCATTGGATCGTCGGACAAAGTCGACCGGTACCCGGCCACCACGAGATCACCCTCGATCTCTTTGTGGGCGAAGCGCTGCGCGATGCAGAGCCCAAGGACTTCAAGCGCGAGGGGACGACCAGATTCGCGACGTATCGCGTTGGAGAGCAGGTCGACCTGCTCGCGGGGCTCGGCGAGGATGCGACCCCCTCTCTCAAGCTCAGCTCCCCGAAGCCGGGCTGTCTGCTCGTCGCGCTCGATCGCGACTACGCGCACATCGAGCTCGACGCGCAAAAGTTCCAAGACTACCTGGCGACTGAGGGCTTCGCAGACGCCATCGAGGCACGCACCGTGGCCGGCGAGGCCGACAAGCCGGGTCGCGAGCGCTATCGCAGATTCCTCAAAGCGCTGATCCAGCTCGACGGTCCCACGCCACAAGACGCGAATCTCGACTCCGATACGACCTACGCAACCGTCGTTGGTCAGCCCCTCGAGATCATCCCTGAGGTCAATCCCTCGCTGCTCACGCCGGGACAGGTCCTTCCGGTCCGCGTCCTCTGGCAAGGTCAGCCACTTGTGGGCGTGGAGCTCACGGCCGCGTCGGAGAGGTCCGGCACCATCCAAGCGACCGAGTATCGCACCGACGCCAAGGGCCACGCTGACATCGCGATCGATCGGCAAGCGGTCTGGATGCTGCGCACCGTGAAGATGGAGCGCTGCCAGGACTGCACGGACGCCGACTGGGAGAGCACCTGGTCATCGCTCACCTTTACGACGCGCGCTCCCGCGCCCAGTCCAACACCCGTGCCCCCGCCAGTCATCCACGAAGAGAGCTACTCGCCTTTCGCCCCGGGGAACCTCTGGCTGTGGCGGACGATCATGATCGTCGGCACCGTCTTGGGTGTCGCGTACTGGTACCGAAGGCTGACGGGTCGATCGTGGCGCTAGCGTGATCTGCCACTCAAGCGGCGAGATTCGGGGTAGATTTGGTTGATGCGGCCCCTGCCTTTCCTTGCACACGCACGCGCGTCGACCCATGACAACGCCGCACACTGCCGCCTGCCCGCGACCACCTTGCTCGTGCTGCTCAGCGTGAGCTGTGGTGCGGGCGAGCTCGCAGACAAGGGCGCGGCCAAGAACGCGGACAGGGGCGGCGACGCGGTGAGTCCCGCCAAGGACGCCAACAAAGGTGGCGCGGGCGTGCCGCAGGGACTCGCCCTCAAGGACGACGAGTTCGTCGTGATCGGTTCGCTCGGCCGACGCGGAGTCCCCTCCTGCACTCGTCAGGAACCCTACGAGCCCCAGTGGGCAAACATCACCTGGCGTGTCGGCGACGTGCTCCTGACCCCACCCGCAGGCGTCGATCCGTCGACCGTCACCAAGAATCGGGTCGTGGTCGCGCGGGGCATCGCCCCCAAGGCCGCTGCTGCCAAGACGGAAACTGCCGATCCCGAGGAGCTCAACGCGGGTGATGGTCGCTCACCGGCCAACTGCATGCCGATGCAGATGCGCGACGACTGGATCTCCACACCCGATGGCATCGTTGTCCGTCGTGGTGGCCTCGCCCCGGTCGCAGCCATCGAGGCGAGCTCGCTGTCGGAATGGAAGGGCATCTCCTTCACCGCGAGCGACGACGGGACAACGGGCACGGTGAAGTTGACCGACGACATGGGACGAGCCGCGATCGGGCTTGAGATCACCGCGCACTACGAGGGCTGCTACGGCAAGCCCGGTTCGACCTCGCAACGGGCCGTGGTCGACCTCCTCGCCAACGCGAGCGTCGAATCGACCTTCCCGCTCTACGTCGATGACGACGCGAAGGCGCTCGGCGCAACCGACTCCGACGCGGCCTCGGGCGGAAGGATCTACCGGCTGTCCACGCTTCAGGTCAGCGGCGGTGAGGCGCCGATCCACTACGCGGTCGACGTCTCGACCGCGGCGCTCGGCGTCCCGGTTGAATGCAAGGAGCGCGGCGCAAAGACCAAGGCCAGCCCCAAGTAGCTGCGCTCACGGATTGTCGCCAAAGCGATCGACCGGCGAGTGACAGTAGGGCGTCTTGTTCTTATGGGCGTAGTAGTCCTGGTGGTAGTCCTCGGCCAGGTAGAACTCTTGCGCAGGCAAGAGCTGCGTCGCGACGTCGTAGCCCCTCGCCTCCAACCGATCGATCAGCGACTGCGCGGTCGCCTTTTGCTCCTCTGACCCATAGAACACCACGCTGAGGTATTCCGGACCAATATCCGGTCCTTGCCCGTCGGTCTGCGTGGGGTCGTGGATCTCAAAGAAGCGCTTCGCGACGGCCTCATAGCTTACGCGTGAGCTATCAAAGCGCACGCGGACTGTCTCGTAATGTCCCGACGTCCGCGACGAGACCTGCTCGTAGGTCGGGTCCTTGATGGTCCCGCCCATGTAGCCCGACTCCACGATCGCCACGCCGTCGATCTGCTCCAAGAAATGTTCGACGCCCCAGAAACAACCGCCCGCGAAGTAGGCCACGGTGTCCGCGTCCTCGACCGCGGTCGGAGCTGGCGCCTGCTTGCTTCGCCGGGCACCGGCGTCACCGTCCGCCGCACCCGTCGACACGCAAGCCGCCAAAGAGAGCAATCCAGCCGCGAGTGTCCACGCAGCCATTCTTGGTACGCCGACTCGGAGTTCGTTGATCATCGTGCGGCAGGATACGACGCCACCCAAGAGATCGTTACCGACCGCGCGCCGCGAGCCACATGGAGGTCCGGCCCATGACCCAAGTGCGAAGTGTCGCGCTCCGGCCAGAGGCTGAGCGCGCGGCGTTCGCCGGTTCGGGCTCTCGGCCGGCGAGGGCGAAAGCGCCGCCACGACCAATGGCGGTGCACCTTGCTGTCGGTGGGGTTCATTCCTCGCTTGCAAGAGGGTCCCGCCGACGGACCGTTCGATGAGAACATTTGTTGCTAGAGTTCGGCCGTGCGCCGCCACGGTTCTACGGATGTGGAATTCGCGATCAGCGAACTTGTCGGTCTCGTCGAAGGGCTTGCGCTCGACTACGAACTGACCGACTTGGAGTTGGACACCCTATCAAAGTGGCTCCTTCGCCACAGCGATAGCTTGGCGAAGGAGCCCTTCTACGACCTTGCTTTGAAAGTAGAGAGTGCCGTCCGCCAAAAGGCGCTTGGAAAGGAAGACGCCGAGGAACTGCTGGACTTTTGCCATTGGTTTGCAGTCCATCTCAGAAGCGACTCTGACTCCGGACAGCAGCTCGCGCGGTTAACCGGACTCATGGCAGGCCTGACAGCCGATGGTCGAGTGACCGAGCAAGAGATCGTCGACCTGTCGGACTGGCTGCATGAGAACGAGCATATGAGCGCGCTGCCGGCATTTCGTCGTATCTTCGCCGCGGTGAGCTCCGCTCTGGAGGATGGGGTGATCGACGAGAGAGAGCGCACCCACATCGAAACAATCTGCAACGCGCTCGCAGAGGTGCGCGAGCATCCCGTCACGGAGGATGGGGGATGAGGCCGGCGGACCTCGATCGTCGATGGAGTGGCGACCTAGAGTCCCAGCGACGAGTCATTGACTCGTTGCGAGGTTGGATCAGCGGCATCACTGTCGACCGGCAGCTGAACGCAACGGAGCTCCAAAGCCTGCGGGCTTGGATGCTCGCCAACGATCGAATTCGACTGCCCCCATTCGGCGACGTCGGAGCCCTCCTCGATGAGGTCCTAGCAGACGGTATTGTCGATGCGACAGAACACGAGATGCTACTTGCATTCTTCGACGGAATGGCCGGCGGCGAACGCAGCGTCGAGTCGTATCGAGCCACCGCGATTCGTGAACTCCACGGAATCCTCCAGGGTATTGCGAGTGACGGCGTCATTCTTGCGGAGGAGGCACGCGGCGTCCAAGCGTGGTTGAGAAACTATAGCCACCTCCGTCATGACTATCCGTATTCGGAGCTCACGTCGCTCCTTGATCGCGCGATGGCCGACGGTGAAATCGACGATGCGGAACGACGTGAGATCCTGAAGTTCTGCGCACGCTTTCGTGAAGAAGTCGTCCAAGACCCGAAACTACACGACGAGTTTCACGATTCCTGGTTTCAGTCGTCGCTTCCTCACCTCAAGACCATCGAGGACATCTGCGATGATGTGGATGTTGAGTTTCCTGGACGGTCGTTCTGCTTTACCGGCAAGGCAGAGTTTGGCAAGCGGAAGGCTCTCCATGCGCTTGTCGAGAGCCGCGGCGGGATCGCGAAGGAGTCTGTCGTTGTTTCGCTTGACTACCTGGTCGTCGGCGCCCTCACGAACCCGGTTTGGCTGTACGCTACCTACGGTTCGAAGATCGAGAAGATCTTTCAGAGAAGGTTACAAGGCGGAAGCGGCACTCGACTCATTCACGAGCGGCGTTTTGTTGCCGCCCTCGGCCTCACCGCACCGTGAGGCCGGCGCGGGCCGCTCGAACTGGGTGCGCGGGGCAGGGTACGATTTGCCGACGAGCCCGGCGCAGGCGCGTTGAAGGGATCACCCCTAGGCACTACCCTGCGCCACCTTGACGCTGCGACGAGGCACGAAGCGGGCGGACCGCGGCGATGCGGAGCGACGGACGCTGCGCAAGAAGGCTTCGACGCGAATCCTGGATGATGCCGAGGATCCGAGCGTAGTGGCCGGACCGATCGAGCGGGCGCTCAAGTCCACCTTTGGCTTTACGGAACTTCGGCCGCTGCAGCGCGAGGCGATCGAGTGCGCACTGCAGGGCAAGGATGCGATGGTGGTGATGCCCACCGGCGGCGGTAAGTCGCTGTGCTACCAAGTACCGCCGCTGATCACCGGACGACTCACGGTGGTCGTGTCACCGCTGATTGCGTTGATGCAGGATCAGGTCGATGGCTTGCGACTGCTCGGCTATCCAGCGGCTGCATTGCACTCGAATTTGGACAGTGACGAACGCGACGCGGTGAGGCAGTCACTTCGTGACCAGAGCCTACGCCTGCTCTTTATCGCCCCCGAGCGTCTCTTGCTGGAAGGCTTTGCCGATTGGCTAGCGCGCGGTGATGTCGGGGCCGTGGCCGTGGACGAGGCGCACTGTATCTCGCAGTGGGGACACGATTTTCGCCCGGAGTACCGTCGTCTCGTGGAGATCCGTCAGCGATTTCCCAACGTGCCCTTCCACGCATACACCGCGACCGCGACGCCGGAGGTTCGCGACGACGTCTGTGCGCAGCTGCAGCTTCGCGATCCTGAGGTTCTGGTTGGCACCTTCGATCGCCCTAACCTGACGTACCGCGTGGTGCCTCGACAGGAGCGTGATGCTCAGATCTTTCAGGCGGTCTCGCGGCACAAGGGGAGCGCGTCGATCATCTACTGCATCTCTCGCAAGGACACTGAGGCCGTCGCGGAAGCGCTGCGCTCGCGGGGCTGTCAGGCTGCGGCCTACCACGCGGGTCTCAGCGCCGCGCAGCGGACCAAGATCAGTGAGCGCTTTCGCCGAGAGACGCTCGATGTCGTCGTCGCGACCGTTGCGTTTGGCATGGGGATCGACCGCGGCGATGTCAGACTCGTCGTGCACGCCGCGATGCCCAAGAGCATCGAGCACTACCAACAAGAGACGGGCCGGGCCGGTCGCGATGGGCTGCCTGCAGAGTGTCTGCTGCTCTACTCCGCGGCGGACGCGGTCAAGTGGCGCAGCATCATGGAGCGGGCCGCAGAGGAAGCCGGCGTGCCGCAGGCGACCTTGCGAGCTCAAGCGGGGCACCTCGATGCGATGACCCGCCTCGCGTCCGGTGGTCGCTGCAGACACAAGGCCCTCAGCGAGTACTTCGGCCAGGCCTACGCGTCCGAAGACTGCGGTGCCTGCGACGTGTGTCTGGGAGAGCTTGAGCACGTGCCCGATGGCACCGTGATCGCCAAGAAGATTCTGTCCGCGGTCGCGCGCTGCGAGCAGCGTTTTGGCGCGCGCTACATCATCGACGTACTCCGTGGCGCCAAGCTGGCCAAGATCCAAGAGCGCGGTCACGACCAGCTCAGTACCTTTGGCCTGCTCGCGGATCACAGCGCGAGCGTCATCGCCTCCTATATCGATCAGCTCATCGATGCCCAACTCTTGGTGCGAAGCGAGGGCGAGTATCCGCTGCTGGTCCTCAACGAGGCCTCGCTCGCCGTGATGCGTGGCCAGAAGGAAGTGTCCCTGGTCCGCGCGGCTGCTGCCTCCGCCTCGGCTGGCGGCCGTGAACGAAGCCGATCATCAGGCGGGGGATCGACGGAGGCTTCGTCCAAGCGTCGCGAGATCACAGAGGCTGTACGGCCGCTCTTTGACCACCTTCGTGCGCTGCGGAAGGAGCTTGCCACCAAGCTCGGGGTCCCGCCCTATGTCGTCTTTAGCGATGCGTCCCTGGTCGAGATGGCCGAACAGCGACCTGCGGACGAGGCTGAGATGCTCGCGATTCGCGGCGTCGGTCAGGCCAAGCTCGCGAGCTTTGGCGAGGCCTTCCTCGAAGCGATCGCCAACTTCGAGTCCAATGCGAACGACGAGGACGTCGACGAAGACGACAACGAAGACGGCGATGTCTGATCGCAGTGGGTCCTCGCCAGGTCGGGGCGACGCCGTGCCCTCACGCTGAGACAGAGAGGCTTGAGGCGCTAAGGGGCGTCCAACTCGATGAGCCAGTATTGCGAGGGCTGCGAGCTGTGCACGATCTCGCGTACGCCATCGTTGACGTAGGTTTCAAGATCGCCCTCCGCCCACGATTCGTAGCGGCGCACGACTCGGTCCGAGCTCCAGAGCAACACCGTCGGCACAAGGTCGGCGGACGTCATCAAGATTGCGCCGCAAGTGCCTGGCTCGCCCTGGGTCAGTTCGATGAGACCCCACGGTGCAACGTCGATCTCGGAGGCCTCGGCAAAGTCGCTGGCTTGCACGGCTGGCTGCTGCGCTCCCTGGGCTTGCTGCGTCCAGATCCCGCACTCTTCCTGGGTAACGGCGCCGCCAAGCGGTCTGATCGAAAGGGTCAATGGCTCGTCATCGGCGTTGAGCATGGTGACGCGGCCATCGAACGGCGCGGTGGGCTTTTCCACGCTGGTGGCAAGGCAGGCCGCAAAGCCTAGTGCGGTCGCTCCGCATTGTGCCGCGACGGAGAGCTTCGCGCGCAGATGCGAAGTCGCGCCGGGATCATCCAGGAGGGTCCAGAGCGTGGCGGCGGTGCGGGGCCGCGCGTGATCGTGGTCGCACTGCAGATACTTCGAAAACACATTAGCAGCGATGAAGGCCGCCGGGATGGCAAGCAGGTCCGTCGGATCAGGTGTGGTGCGCCACGAGAAGCCGAGCGTGGACATGGTGTGATCGACGAGCTGTGCGACCGACGGGAAGATCTGCATGGCAGCGAACACGCCGACGACGGCAACATTGCAAGTCGCCCATGCCCGACGCGAACGAACCCCGAGCAGGACTGCAAGCACCAGCGGTGCAACGATCAATCCGGCAACGTCGCTGAGCTTGCCGGTCACAACGCCGGCAAATGACGACTGCTTGAGCACATGGTCGTTGAGTAAGAGGACGCCCAGCGCCGCCAGCCAGAGCGGCGATCGCAGTCCACGACTCAGTCCATGATCTGAGCGCTGGCCCTCGAGCGTGAAACGAGTCGCGTTTGCAGGCGCGCCGACTTGGAACGCGGACGCTGCAGACGTGGGTCGTGGATCGTGAGCCTCGAGCACCTCTCTGGGGTTGCCGATGGCGGCGAAACGGATCACCGCACGGGTCTCCGCCACCTCCCTCGCGCAGGTGTCGCAAGTCCGTCATCCGATGCTGCGCTCACGATTGTTCGGCGAGGGGCCATGGTCGGCGCTCGCATCCTCACCGGCCGGGCAAGACGATGCGGCGTCGTGAGACGGCGAGATTGCCCCTCAGGACCGGGTTCGCGATACATTCGGCGCAGACCGCGACTGGAGGAAACGTTGACTCAGATGGACCCAGAGAACGGTGCGATCCAGAGCGCAAGTTCCGGCGAGTTCGAGCTCGTCGTTCCCCTCCCGTGGCCACGGATTCGCTCCGCGACTCGAACGCAACCGTTGAGGGTGATCTTCAGCGCGTGTCTACTGGGCTCACGGACGGGATGGGAGGGCGACTCCTACGACGAGGATCTCGCCCTCAAGTTGGCAGCACTCCCCAACGTGTCGTCGCAGTCGTTCTGTCCCGAGCACGCCGTACTCGGCACTCCTCGCCTCTTCACAACGATCCACGGTGGTGACGGCCGCGCGGTGCTGCGAGGCCAAGCCACGATCAAGATGAGCGACGGCGTCGACGTGACGGAGCGGATGCTGGTCGGCGCGAATCAAATGCTCAAGTCCGCACTTGGCTGCAATGCGGACCTTGCGGTGATGTTGGAGATCAGCGACTCATGTGGAAGCCACGCACTGTATCTCGGTGACCCACGGCATCGGCAGTACCAGCAAGGCGTTGGACTTTCCGCGGCGCTGTTGCTCAAGCACGGGATCGCGGTGGTGGGGAGTCGAGACGCACGCACGCTGCATACGATCATCGCTGCGCTCGATCCGAATCATCAGCCAGATCCTGAGGCGATCGACTACGTGGAGCAGGACTGGTATCGCGAGTACTTCGCCAGCGGACGCGTGGGCGTTCCGCTCGGTGAGGCCGACGAAACCGACGCGACCTCGCCGACGACCAAGCCGTGACGCCCGCGCGCGTGGAATGCCATCGATTCGCGAAACGTGTACGGTTGGCCATGACCTCCCGTCCCGTCGCTGCCCGCGCCCCGCGAGGAGCATCGCATCCGGCTCGAACGTCCGGCTACGCGCAGGTTCGCCCGACGAAGCCACGTGTTGCGTGGTCGCGTTCTTGGATCGCCGTCGCACTGCTCGCGTCTGCGAGCTGCACCGGGCCGACGCAACCCAGCCCGACCGCAGGCGCCTCCAAGGACAGCGAGCAAACGACAGCCGCCGCGGTTGCGAGCGACGCGGGAGCCGCCGCAAAGGCTGACCCGAACGCAGCTCCGCACGATGGCAAGACGCCACCGACGACCGTGAGCGATGCCGCCGGCAACGGTGTCGATCCGGCCGGCGGCGGAGACGCTCAAGGGCCCGACATGGAGGGCAACGATTCGCCGGACGCAGTGGTTGCCGGCACGGACACCAAGATCACGTACCTGGTCTGGGAGACGCGCGGCTGGCCGAGTAACGACGACGACCTCTCCAGCGGCAAGCCGGGCCCGGCGATGCCGATGATCACCACGCGGTGGATCGAAGCAAGCCCGAGCGGATTTTCGGAGCTCGGCAAGCGCGAAGGTCTGTGGCTTGCCACGGATGTCGCGCTCTTTCAGCTCATCGCGACGCCTGTGAAGTTCAAGACCGCCAACTGTCCCGACTGGGAAGGAGAGGAAGGCGGTGAGACATCCACAAGGAAGTCGTCATTCACGGCGTTCAAGCTGACCCTCAAGGGGTCGGACGGATCGACGCAGGCTATCTATAAGCCAGGCATCGTCGATGAGCCTGATGCGATGGGAAGCTTTGAGGAAGCCTTCGAGCCGAGTGCGGGCCTAGGGCCGCTGCTCTTCCTCCGGAGGACCGAGAACACCTACGCGTGCGGGGCCCACGGCGACTATCACTCAACTGCACTCGGTTGGAATGCTGCCACCGAGTCAGCCATCGAGGTCCCCGCGAAGCAGGAGGCAGAGGGCCTGGTGTCGACCTATGGCGACAAGGCACGCGAGATCCTGCGAGCGAGGGACACGGAGGCTTCCGAGGACATCTCCGCAGGCGCACCGGG
Organism: uncultured Nannocystaceae bacterium; assembly: GCA_964626165.1. GTDB lineage: Bacteria > Myxococcota_A > Polyangia > Nannocystales > Nannocystaceae > CAZVEM01. The sequence goes on along the minus strand of CAZVEM010000039.1, from coordinate 12,703 downwards.
CTCAAGCCTGAGCGTTTCGACTTTCGCGCCGTGGATCAACGCGGGCAAGCTCCGCCTCGACGTGCTGTTTACCGGTGACACTTGCTACGCGTGCTCAGACGGCCTTTGGTCGGCCTACACAGAGTCCGCGCTCGTGTCCGTGGACACGCTGCCCGAGGCGCTTCGCGGCTATGAGCGTGTCCCCGCGCCGGTCTCTGCCGCACTCGGACCTCGGCCGTCGCTCGCGCAGGCAAAGGATCCTGCGCTCAGCGGTGGCTTTGGCTGGAGTCGTGTTCCCGCGACGGGAACTGCCCGCGATGCCGTCGCGCGCGAGTTCACGCCGAAAGTTACGCCGTAGGGGGCCGGAGCGACGCCTACTTGCAGGTCACTTCATCGATCATGACGTTGCACGCGCAGTCTTGGTCCTTGATGAACTTGCCCTCTTTGCAGACCAGTCGCGCGCTCTTGTCCGGCGTGCACGCGAACTTGCCTTCGTAGAGCATGTAGTCGCAGGGGTCGTCGAGGTCAGCGATCTGCGAGTTGCACTCCAGCTCGGTACCCTTCTGACGGCACGCGTGCATGCCCTTGCAGGTTGAGAGCACCTCCATCTTGCCGCCCTTGCAGATCAAGAGCGCGGCCTTGTCCTCCGTGCAGGCGGCGTTGCCCTCATTCTCCGGCGTGCAGGCATCCCCTGCCGCAGCGGCGCCAAGGTCACACTTGGCTCCATTGGCGTTGGCGACGCAGCCGAGCTTGCCGTTGCACTCCTCAAGGAGCTTCCAACGGTGGTTCTCGCACTTGATCATGCCCTTCTTGTCGCCGGTGCACTGGGGCTCGCCGTCCTCTGTACAAGGTTCGCCAACCTTGTGCTCGTTGTGGGTACACGATGCGCTGCCGGCGACACTCATGCAGCCCGTCGCGCCCTCACAGGTCAGCGCCTCGTACTTGCCGTCGATACAAAAGCCGCCGGTCTTGCCGTCAATGCATTGGATCTCGCCAAACTCTGTACACGCGTCGCCGGCCTTGACCGTCTTGTTACAAGCCGCGAGGCCGAGCACGAGCAGGAGAGCGCCGCCGAATCGGGTGAGGGTGTGCATGGCCGGACGCTAGCGAAAATGCGCGTGTCGTTCGCAAAGCTTCGGAAATTGTCCGCTGCGTGACCAAGGACACCCTCTCGCGGCTGGACGGAGCGGGCCTTCCGCGGGACTCTTGGCCATGGGCACGATTCGGAGATTCACAGGTCCCCGAGGGACGATGGTCTTTGACGACCGCTACTGGCCCATCATGATCACCACCTGGTACGGCACCGCCGACGAGGGGCAAGTCGACCAGTTCTTCGACGCCTGCGAGGACGCCTATGCGAGAGCCGTCGCAGCTCGTCGGCCCTTCCAGTTGATCACCGACACGATCAGCGCCGACCGCCCCGATGCCGCGATCCGAGCCGCGATCGCGCGTCGAACCAAGATCATCGATGAGCGCTACCCCGGCAACTCGGAGGTCCGTCATCATTGAGAGCACGCTGATCCGTGGCGCCCTCACGGCGATCGGCTGGCTCACCGGCGGCATGAGCAACGAGATGTTTGCGAGCTGCTCACAGGCTCTCGCGCGCGCCAAGGAACTCTATCTCAAGCGGGGACAAGCATGGCCCGCGGAGCTCGAGCCGGATCGCTATCAACGAGTCCCGGAGCGAGAGGCCACGGGCTCCTAGCGCGGTCCCGCACGTATGCGCTAGCCTGCCTGGCACGTGGATGCCGGAGACGAGACTGTCGTCGCGTGGGACGCAGCTAGCTCCCCTCGGGACAAGAAGCGCGCGCCGGCACGCGCGTTTCGTGAGGGCGACAAGATTGGCCGCTACGTCGTGCTCGCGCGTCTGGGAGCCGGCGGCATGGGCGTCGTGTATGCGGCGTACGACCCCGAGCTCGACCGCAAAGTCGCGCTGAAGCTGCTCCGCGCCGAACGTGCAGAGCAGGGCGAGAGCACGACCGGCCGGAGTCGCCTGGTCCGCGAGGCTCAAGCGATGGCTCGTTTGAGCCACCCAAACGTGATCGCCGTCCACGACGTGGGGACGATCGACGACCAGGTCTTTGTCGCTATGGAGTTCGTCGCGGGCATGACACTCACGACCTGGCTCAAGGCGGAGACCCGGAGCAGAGATCAGGTCTTGGCGGTGTTCTCTTCGGCGGCAAAGGGACTCGCCGCGGCGCACCATGCGGGTCTGGTCCATCGAGACTTCAAGCCCGACAACGTCATGATCGGCGAAGACGGCCGCGTTCGTGTGCTCGACTTTGGCCTGGCGCGGAGTGTTCGAGGCGCCGCCGGCACGCCCGTGCTTGCATCGGCGACCACGTCCGGCTCTTCGATGCCTCTTCCATCAGGTGTTGAAACCCAAGAGGTCGAGCCGATCGCGACGACACTCAGCTCGAGTAGCGGCGCGGCCCGATCGATCAGTTCGTCCTCCTCCGCGTCGTCTCTCGACCTGCCGCTGACGATGACCGGCGCGTTGATGGGGACACCGGCCTATATGGCGCCGGAACAGCATCAGGGGCTGGAGACCGACGCACGCAGTGATCAGTTCTCGTTTTGTGTTGCGCTTTGGGAGGCGCTGTACGGAGCGCGACCTTATCGCGGCGACACCATGGCAGTGCTCGCGTTTCAGATCCTGCATGGCGAGATTGTGCCGCCGCCTGCACCGGCCGCGCCGGTGCCCAGAAGGGTCCGCCTCGCGCTCGAGCGTGGTCTCTCTCGCCGGCCCGACGATCGCTTTGCCTCCATGGATGAGCTCGCGCGCGAGCTTGAGCTCATCCCCGATCACTCGACCCGCAACCGGATCCTGGGTGGAGCTGTGCTTGCGCTGATCGCCGGCGGAAGTTTCGCGGTGTGGATGAGTCGAGAAGACCCCGTCGCGACCTGTATCGCGAGCGGCGAGGCAAGCGTTCAAGCGGTCTGGAAGGACGATGCGCGCAACAAGATCTCGGCGGCCTTTGCCAGCGCAGACCCTGTCGGCGGACTCGCGACCTGGACGCGGACGCAGGAGGCAATGACGACGTGGCTGGCGCAGTGGTCGATGGTCAATGCGAAAGTCTGTGAGGGACGCGCTCGCAACAGTGCGGCCGAGGCCGGTTGGACTTCCGTGAGCTTGGACTGTCAGACGCGCCAGATACGGAGGGCGCGCGGCCTGGTCACCGCATGGCGAACGCCGACGCCGGAGGTCGTGCATCAGGCGATGATCGCGGTGCAAAGTCTGCCGAGGCCCGAGAGCTGCGCGGACGCAGAAGCGATCCTTCGGTCCGCACCTCCACCCGCGGACGAGGCGACCCAGGACAAGGTCGACGCGATTCACCGAGAGATCGACGAGGGCTACGCGATTCTCTACGCGGGGCGCTACCGCGAGGTTGTCGAGAGCACGCAGGCGGTCGTCGGCCGCGCGCGCGAGCTCGACTACGCACCGGCGCAGGCGGAGGCGCTGCTGTTGCTCGCAGAGGCCCAGCTTGGCGCCGGCAATGTCGCCGACGCGGTGGCCACCGTGGACGATGCGTTGTGGCAGGCAGAGTCAAGCGGCGCAGTCGAGTTCACCGCGCGCGCATGGCTTGCCGAGATCGCCATACGCTCGATCGGCACCAGCGAGTTCTCGCGGGCCGCCTGGGCCCTGCCACACGCACGGGCTGCCCTCGCGCGTTTAGGCAATCCCGACCACCTCACCGCGCGCTATCACCTCAACGCTGGCGTCGCGCTCGGTCACATCGACAAGCACGACGAAGCGATCGAGAGCTTTCGCACCGCGCTGGAACTGGGTGAAAAAGCCGAGCTTGGTCCGGTGTTCGAGGCAGACGTGCGCAACAACCTGTCGACTGCGCTCAAGGCTAAGAATCGACGACCGGAAGCGATCGCCGAGCTGGAACGTGCGCGGGCGCTCTGGGAGTCGGCGTTAGGTGAGCGACACCCCAAGGTCGGTCGCGCGTTGGTCAACTTGGCGCAAGCCAACAGCGCAGAGGGAAAGGGCGACCTCGCGATCGACCAACTCAAGCTCGCGGTGGAGATCTTTGAGCAATCGCTCGGCCGCAAGCACTTTCACGTGGCCGCGGCGCTGAACGGATTGGGCCTCATGCTGGCCTCCCGCCACCTCAACACCGAGGCCAAGCAGGCGTACGTCGAGGCGCTGGACATTCTGGTCGACGCGATGGGCGAGGGCCACGCTCACACCACCAATGTCCTCAACAATCTGGGATTGGTCTGCACGCAACTCGGCGAGTACTCCGAGGCTGAGGCCTATAGCCTCCGCGCGCTCAAGAACAAACGGGCGCTTCACGGAGAGGAGTCCGTCGATGTCGCGCTGAGCCACGACAACCTCGGCGACCTCTACAGCCGCTGGCAGAAGTGGGAGCAAGCGCAACAGGAGTACCGTGAGTCGCTCCGTATCCTCGCCCTCAACGAGGACACGAAGCGCTACTTCGCCTATCCACAGGGTCGCCTCATCGCGGTGCTCGTTGAGCTGGGCGATTTCAAGGCGGCCGCGCAAGCATGCGAGGCCGCTCAATCCGCGCTGGAAGTCCCCGATCCCGACGACGAAACCATCGCGCTCGTCGCCGTGAACTGCCTCGAAGCAAAACTGACCTCTGGCGCGCAAGCCGACGAACTCGAGACCGCAACCCAACTCGCCCAGAAGGCCGTAGAAAAGGTCGGCGACCCAGAGTCCGAGTACACCAAGCGCCTCAAGGCGCTGCTTGAGAAGCAATGGTAACAGACCGAAGGTCCTTCTCCATCCCACTAGGACAGACCGAAGGTCCTTCGCCATAGCGCATCGACTGGGCTGCACCTTGCCGCTTTCGCGCGGGGAGAGCAGTCATATGCGCTGCCTTCGAGCGCTGGTAAGGGAGCCTAGAACGCGCAATCTCGTCGGTCGCCCAAACGCCGGCGGACGAGCCATGCCGCTCGCTCTCTGTTTATTGTGAATTTGGCTACGGCAGCTGTGAGAGCGCAAGCTCGCTAGGCGAGCCGCACCTGTTCGTGGCCGAAGTCGATCGTAGCGATTGGCGCACCTTCGCAGCGTTGGCCGTAGTCCACGCGCATCTTCCAGGTGTACTCGGGCCAGACGACGTCGCGCTCGCCGTTGAGCAGCCGTTCCATGGCGAGCTTGTACTTGCGCTGAAACTCGCGATCCTCGGCCTTGCGCCGTGCCACGAGCTCGGGCGCGCCGGCGTAGCGCGGCACCTCGCCCATCAGTGCACGTCGAGACTTGGCGGCCCGTGTGTGCCCCTCCTTGGCCGCCTGACGTCGTAGTCCTTCGATCCCCAGTACCTTCGTCCCGTCGGCGCGACGCTCCGCAATCAGCTCGCCCTCGCGGCGTCGCAAGCGCTCAAGCACTTCCGCGCGCAGCTCGTCGTCGGTGAGGTTGAAGCAAATGGGTGGCCGTGTAAGCGTCAGAGTCACTTCCTCGGGCATCGTGGTGGGCTTGCCACGGTACCGGGCGCGACCAGGGCTCATCGGACGATTCCGCTCGTAGGTGTCCTTCTTGTCCTGCAGCGATGCCCACAAACCAACTGGGGGGCGGCGATACGTGCGGGTCTCTCCATACTTCATGTTGAGCGTCGACACGCCAATCCACTCCTCCGAGCGCTCGACGATATGATCCGCTACCGGATTGGCGAGCACGTATACAGCCGTCGTGAGACCTGCGTTGTCGTCTAGCTTCTCGCCGGACCAGTATGTGTCAAACACCGTGCCAGAATCGGCCTTGAGCGCGTT